>CAMNLM010000005.1 GCA_946543085.1 uncultured Clostridia bacterium
AAGGTTTCCCCGGGCGACCCCCGTATTTCCTCCCCTCCCCGCCGCGGCGGGGAGGGGTCGGGGGTGGGGCTCCGTCCCCTGATAGAATGAAAGGGCTGTCCCGCCCATCATCTGGGGCAGGACAGCCCGGTTCAGATCAGATCTTACGCGCCCAGCAGGGTGATGCCGTCGATGTCCAGATCGAAATAGGGAGCAGAGCGGAACTCAGACTCATGGAAGTAGCCGTCGATGACCACTTCGGTCTCGCCCACAAAGTCGCCCATGTCGTCCACATCGGCCAGGTAGGTGGTCAGCGCTTCGCCGTTCACGGTGAAGGTGGCGGTGTCGTACACCTTGATGGTGCCGTTCTCCAGGCCGGCCTTGACTTCCTCGATCTTGGCGGCGGTGCCCTCGGCGGCAGCCTGCTCGTTGATCTCGCTCAGCTCGACGGAGCCGGTCTCGATGGTGCCGGTCCAGTCAGCCGCGATGGCTTCGCCCTTCACGACGCAGTCCACCATGTACTTGAAGTAGGGAGCCCAGTTGATGCGGGAGGACACGATGAAGGTGTTGGGGCAGGCGGCGACGGTGGAGCCATTGTAGCTCACGTTGGGAACGCCGGCATCCTCGCAGGCCGTGGGAGCGCCCATGGAGTCAGCGTGCTGGGAGATCAGCTTGCAGTTGTTGGAGATCAGCTTGGTGGCGCCTTCCTTCTCCAGGGCCTCGTCGTACCAGGAGTTGGTGAAGGTCACTTCCATGGTGGCGGTGGGGCAGATGGAACGGGCGCCCAGGAAGAAGGAGGTGTAGCCGCTCTTCACTTCGGCGTAGGGATAAGCGCCGATGTAGCCGATCTTGGCCTCTTCGGGGGCGAACTGGCCGGCGGCGATCATCTCGTTCAGCTTCATGCCGGCGGCGACGCCAGCCAGGAAGCGGCCCTCATAGATGGAGGCGAAGGCGTTGTGATAGTTGTCCAGCTCCTCGGTGTGGGCCTTGGTGCCGGTGGCGTGGCAGAACTGCACGTTCGGATAGTCCTTGGCGGCCTGGATCATGAAGGACTCATGGCCGAAGCTGTCGGCGAACACGATGTTGCAGCCGTAGTCTTCCACGAGCTCGGCGGCAGCGTCATAGCACTCCTGGCCCTCGGGGATGTTGGTCTTCAGAACGTACTCGACGCCCATCTCCTCGCAGGCTTCCTTCGCAGCGTTCAGGAAGTTGAGGTCATAGGTGGAGTTCTCGTCGTGCAGGAAGATGAAACCGATCTTGACGTTTTCTTTGGCAACGCCGTCGGCCAGGGCGGCCACGCAGCCGAGGCAGAGGCACAGGGTCAGCAGCAGAGCAACGAGCTTCTTCATGTGTTTTTCTCCTCCGTGATGTCTGTTGGGAGTTCAAGAGCCGCGGCCCAGAAAGACGAACATTCGTGAGCCACGCACTGCCATGATACCCTATATTGCCCGATAAATCAAGAGATATTCAGCCTTTTTAACATATTTTGTTCGTGTTTCACACTTCATAGAGGATTTGGTATCGCTTCGTATGGTTTTGGCAATGCCGGGCGGCCCGTCTGTTCATGATGGATTCCGAAGCAACCCCACGATACCCCACGGCCAGCCGTCACAGGACATGCCAAAAGTCTTTGCAGACTCACCCGACAGCAAGCGTATACAAAGTCTTTGCCGGGGGTCAGCCCATCAGCAAGCGCACACATAAGTCTTTGCAGGGGATCAGCCCATCAGCAAGCGCATGCAAAAGTCTTTGCAGGAGGTCGGCCCATCAGCAGGCGCATGCATAAGTCTTTGCAGGGGGTCAGCCCATCAACAAGCGCACACATAAGTCTTTGCAGGAGGTCACCCTATCAGCAAGCGCACGCATAAGTCTTTGCAGGGGGGGGCAGCCCATCAGCAAGCGCATGCAAAAAGTCTTTGCAGGGGGTCCGGGGGAAGATTTCTTCAGAAATCTTCCCCCGGCTCACCTCGCGTATCCCATCAAATAAAGTGAAAAAAGGCGCGCGAAGCGCGCAAAAAACAAGCCCGCGCCCGCGAATCAACCCCTTTCCCTATCTCAAAGCAATCTTTCGCCACACCGCCCGCTGAGCAGACAAAAAAGCGCCCCTCCAATCAGGAGGGGGAACCGTAACCAAAAGGAGCGGGGACGAATCCCCGCTCCCTGTCTCGCGCATGCGATTACTTTTCAGGAGCCTTGAAGGTGATGGTAGTGGCGGTGGAGCCGGCGTCCAGCTTCAGCAGGGAGATGGGCGCTTCTTCGATGGACAGCGTGGTGAACGCGCCCTCGTAGCCGCTCTCGGTCGTGAAAGCCAGGGTCAGGCGGCCATGGCCGTCCTCGGTCACAGGCAGCGACTTGGTGATCTCGATCATCGCGCCGTCTTCCAGACCCTCGCCCGCAAAGTTCTCGGAGACCTCGCCGGTCACGTTGTCGGTGAGGGTCAGGCTGGTGACCTTCTCACCGGTGGTGTTGTACACAGGATACTTGCCGGTCTGCTCGGGCACCTTGAAGGTGATGGTGGTGGCGGTGGATTCCGCGTCCAGCTTCAGCAGGGCGATCGGGGCTTCCTCGATGGACAGCGTGGTGAACGCGCCTTCGTAGCCGCTCTCGGTCGTGAAGGCCAGGGTCAGGCGGCCATGGCCGTCCTCGGTCACGGGGATCGCGAAGGTCACGTCGATGGCGGTGTTGTTCTCCAGGCCCTCGCCCGCGAGGTTCTCGGTGGCGGTGCCGGTCACGTTGTCGGTGAGGGTCAGGCTGGTGACCTTCTCACCGGTCGTGTTGTACACGGTGTACTTGCCGGTCTGCTCGGGCACCTTGAAGGTGATGGTGGTGGCGGTGGATTCCGCGTCCAGCTTCAGCAGGGCGATCGGGGCTTCCTCGATGGACAGCGTGGTGAACGCGCCCTCGTAGCCGCTCTCGGTCGTGAAGGCCAGGGTCAGTCGGCCATGGCCGTCCTCGCCATCCGGGATCGCGAAGGTCACGTCGACGGCGGCGTTGTTCTCCAGGCCCTCGCCCGCGAGGTTCTCGGTGACGGTGCCGGTCACATTGTCGGTGATGGTCAGGCTGGTGACCTTCTCACCGGTGGTGTTGTACACGGTGTACGCGCCGGTCTGATCCGCAAGCGCGGACACGCAAGTCGCCGCCAGCAGCACGGCCAGCAGCAGGGCAGAAAGCTTCTTCATAAATGGTCCTCCCGATTCAATTTTTTGCCGAGTTTGTCGGTAAGGATATTATAACGCTTCGCGCAGAGAATACAAGTTCTTTTCTAAAAGTTTAGGACAGGCTAATTCTCATGTGCCGCCAGCTCTCCATGGCCGCGCGGCCCCCTCCGCTTCGCCCCCCGCAAAGAGCGTTTTTCCGCCGCCGCGCGGGGGAGGGCTTTTTTCGCGCCGGGAAAGGGTTTGCGGCGTTTTCCGCGCCGCTGGATTTCCTCTTTCCAATCGGTGAAACCTGTGTTATAATGCACCTGCTCCCCCAAAGGGGCGCTTCCAGAAAGGACGACCGGTTTGAAAGACGCAATCAAAAACCTGCTCAAGGACGTGTGGACGGTCCCAAACGTGCTCACGATGGCACGTCTTGTTATGATCCCGGTTTTTATCGGTGAATACATGTATGGCCACACCACCTGGGCGCTTCTGGTTTTTGTGCTGGCCTCCCTGACCGACGCCCTGGACGGCTATCTCGCCCGCCGCTTCCAGCAGATCACCAATTTCGGCAAGCTGATGGATCCTCTGGCGGACAAGCTGATGGTCATCTCCGCCCTCGTCTGCCACGGCATCAACGGCGTCATCCCGGTCAGCGCGATCTGCATCGTCGCGGTGAAGGAGCTGCTGATGATCTGCGGCGGCATGTTCGCGCTCAATTCCGGCATGGTCGTCCACAGCAACTACCTGGGCAAGACCGCCACCGTGTTCTTTGTCCTCACGATGATCGCGGGCTTCTTCCACAGGGATTTCGCCGCGATGGGCTTCCCGCTGGACACCATCCTGCTCTGGTGCTCCGTCACGCTCTCGGTCAGCGCCCTCGTGGTCTATGTCGCGACCACCTGGCCCAAGCTGAAAGCGCTCCGCGCCGAGCAGGCGAAGGAGAAGCAGAGGAGCGGGAACGCCTGAGCCATGATGAGAACAGAAGAACAGAAAAAGCCGCAGGCCGGCGGGGCATAAGCCTCCGCGCGACCCGCGGCTTTTCTTTTGCCGCTTTTTCCCTCCGCGTCACGAGTCGAAGAAGTGCTGGCCGTCCCCGGTCACGAGCCGCTCCGCGCGGGGATAGGTAAAGATCGCGTCATTGTCCGCGTTGGCTTCGAGATAGTCGGCGAATTCGCGCGCGTACCATTTCGCCATTTCGAGGTTGTGCATCAGGTAGTGCCCGCAATTCCGCGGCGCGGCTCCCGGCACCTCCTGCGCGTCCTCCACGGCCCGGAAGGCCCGCAGCATCAGCCCGTACAGCTCCCGCGGGGCGCGGCTGCCCTTGAGGATGAGATAGAAGCCCGTGAGGCAGCCCATGGGGCCCCAGTAAATGACCTCGTCCTTCCAGTCGGGATCGTTGCGAAGGAAGGTCGCGATGAGGTGCTCCAGGGAGTGCATGGCGCCCACGTCGATGACCGGCTCCCTGTTGGGCCGCTTCAGGCGGATGTCATAGGTCGTCACCGAATCCTCCCCCAGGCGGTCCACCCGGCTCGTGAAAATGCCGGGGACGATGCGCATATGGTCCACCGAGAAGCTCTGAATCAATTCCATGTTCGTGTCTCCTTTCTTTTCCGCCCTGTGCCTGGAACAGGCTTACAGCCCCGCGCAGTCCCGCGCAACGGCGATGCCCGTCGCGCTGGCCTGCATCAGGCCGCGCGTCACGCCCGCGCCGTCGCCGATCGCGTAGAGTCCCTCGATCCCCGTCATGAAGCGGCTGTCCACCTGCACGCGGGAGGAATAGAACTTGACCTCTACGCCGTAGAGCAGGGTGTTCTTGCTGTAGAGCCCGGGCGCGAGGTGATCGAACGCCTTCAGCGCCTCCACGATGCTCGTCAGGTGCCGCGAGGGCAGCACGAAGGACAGGTCGCCGGGCACCGCCGTGGTCAGCGTCGGGATGGTGGTGGATTTTTCGAGCCGGCCGCGCGTCGTGCGGCGGCCCTTGAGCAGGTCGCCCAGGCGCTGCACCATGATCGGCCCGCCGGTCAGCATGTTCGCCAGCTGCGCCACGTACTGGCCGTATTCGATCGGCTGGTCGAAGGGCTCGGTGAAGGCCGTCGACACCAGCATGGCGAAATTGGTATTCTTCGTGCGCAGAGACTGGTCCTCGTAGCTGTGGCCGTTGACCACCGCGAGGCCGCCCTCGTAGTGCTCCTCGGAGACCACGCCGCCGGGATTCATGCAGAAGGTGCGCACCTTGTTCTCATAGGTGTCGGAGTAATAGATCAGCTTGGCCTCGTAGAGGTGGCGGGTCAGGTGATCCATCACGGCGTTGGGCACTTCCACGCGCACGCCGATGTCCACCTCGTTGTTCCGGGTCTTGAGGCCGAGGCGGTTGACCTGCGCCGCGAGCCACTCCGCGCCGCCGCGCCCGGGCGCGACGATCACCCTGTCCGACACGGCGGTGAAGGGCTCGCCCCTGCGCGGCACAAAGCGCACGCCACAGACTTTGCCATCCTCCACGAGGATATCCGAGGCGGTGGTCAGCTCCAGGAACTCGGTGTGCGTCTCGCTGACCAGGTAATCGTGCATGCCGCCGAGCACCTTCATCGCGTTCTCCGTGCCGAGATGGCGCACGGGGCAGGGCACCAGGCGGATATTGTAGCGGCTGGCCTCGTAGGCGATCTCGTCCACCTTGCGGTCGTCCAGGCCGTGCACCTCCGTCGGCGCGCCAAACTTCAGGTAAATGCTGTCCGCGTGGCGGATCAGCTCCATGGCCTTCTCGTGGCCGACGTATTCGCTGATGTGGCCGCCGACCTCGTCCGAGAGGGACAGCTTGCCGTCGGAGAAGGCGCCCGCGCCGGCCCAGCCGTGCACGATGCCGCAGGGATCGCAGTGGACGCAGTGGCCCAGCTTGCGCGCCGGACAGTCGCGGCTCGCGATCGCGCGGCCGGTGTCGGCGATGAGGACATGGCTTTCGGGCTTCAGGCGGGTGATTTCCAGGGCGGTGAAGATGCCCGCCGGGCCCGCGCCGATGATGACAATGTCATACTTTTTGGTTTCCATGGGGATGCTCCTTATCCGGGATGAGGTCCCAGCTTTTTCTTTTTTGGGAACAGACGGGGAGGCGGCTTCGCCTCATATCTCCACCCGCATCAGCTGCAGGCCGCGCACCAGCTCGCCGGCGCGCGCCTCGGCCTCCAGGGGGATGGTCACGGCGTAGAGGCCGCTTTCTGTCTGCAGGTGGTAGCGCACGGCGTCGCCGCTGACCATGCGCACGGTGTTTTCACCCGCAAGCGCGATGCCGGGCACAGCGGTCACGCGGAAATCGCTCTTGCCCATCAGGGAGAGCGCGCGGGCGGGATAATAGCTCTCGGCGATCATGGCCGTGCCGTCCGGGGCGGTATAGACCAGCCGCGCCACACGGCCAAAGCCGCCCTCGAACGCCATGTCAAAGCTGGAGCCGCTCACAAGCGTCCAGCCGGAGCGCGCCGTGCAGGCGAGCACGGGGGCCGGAAAACCCGCGATCAGCGCGGTGAGGTCGCCCTGGCCGCTCACGAGCTGGGCCGGCGTGGGCGTGAGCAGCGGCTGGGGCTGTGCGGGCTCCTCAGCTTCCAGCGGCTGGCCCATGACGACCGCGAGCAGAAACAGCCCCGCCAGAATCAGGGTGAGGCAGAGCGCGCCAAAGGCGCGGAGCAGGCGCAGGGGTTGAAAGCCCCCGCGGGGTTCGGCTTGGGACACGTCGCTTCACTTCCTTCGGAAGAAAAACCCTGCCGGCTTGGGCAGGGTCATCCGGCAATCATGATGGCTGTGGGGAAAGCGCCCGGCGCGGACTGCCGCGCCAGGGCGGCAGGGGGATGCCGCCCCGCGGATGAGGGACGCGGGGGCGGGGTGCTGTCCCTGCGCCCGCGCAGGCGCTTCCGTCAGAACTCGCAGTTCATGGGCGTGCGCGCATACGGAATCACGTCGCGGATATT
The DNA here is from genome assembly GCA_946543085.1 of uncultured Clostridia bacterium. Taxonomy (GTDB): domain Bacteria; phylum Bacillota; class Clostridia; order Christensenellales; family Aristaeellaceae; genus RUG11272. The sequence goes on from CAMNLM010000005.1 coordinate 7,076, forward strand.
GTCCACCCCGGTGAGGTAGATCAGCAGGCGCTCGAAGCCCATGCCGAAGCCGGAGTGCGTGCAGCCGCCGAAGCGGCGCAGGTTCACGTACCAGTACATCTGCTCCTTGGAGATGCCCAGCTCGTCCATGCGCGCGGTCAGCCTCTCGCAGCGATCCTCTCTCTGGCTGCCGCCCATCAGCTCGCCCGCGCCGGGCACCAGCAGGTCGACCGCGGAGACCGTCTTGCCGTCGTCGTTCTGGTACATATAGAAAGCTTTGATGTCCTTCGGCCAGTTGTAGACGAAGACGGGGCTGTGGAAGTATTCCTCAGTGAGGTACTTCTCGTGCTCCTTGGCGGTGTCCTCGCCGTATTTCGGCTCGAACTGGAAGCGGTCCTTCACCTCGCGCAGGATGGTGATCGCCTCTTCATGCGTGATGCGCGCGCATTTGGAGTCCTTGAGGGAGGTCAGCTTCTCCAGCAGACCGCTCTTGGTGAACTTGTCCAGGAAGGCCAGCTCGTCCGGGCACTTCTCCAGCACGGTGGACACGATGTACTTCAGGAATTCTTCCTCGATGTCCATCAGCTGATGGATATCGCAGAAGGCGATCTCCGGCTCGATCATCCAGAACTCGGCCGCGTGGGTTTTCGTGTTGCTGTTCTCCGCGCGGAAGGTCGGGCCGAAGGTATAGACCTTGGAGAAGGCCAGGGCGAAGGTCTCCGCCTCCAGCTGACCGGTGACGGCCAGGGAAGTGGGCTTGCCGAAGAAATCCTCCGCCGGGTCCGCCTTCACGCCCTGGGGCAGGGTGGTCACGGTGAAGGTGTTGCCAGCGCCCTCGGCGTCGTTGGAGGTGATCAGCGGGGTGTGCACGTAGACATAGCCGCGGTCCTGGAAATAGGTGTGGATCGCCATGCTCGCCACGGAGCGCACGCGGAACACGGCCTGGAAGAGGCGGGTGCGCGGACGCAGGTAAGCGATCTCGCGCAGGAACTCCACGCTGTGGGCCTTGGGCTGGAGCGGGTAGTCCTCAGGGCAGTCGCCCTCCAGGGTGATGGAGGTGGCCTGGATCTCCGGCGTGGTGGGATCTTTATAAGAAGGCACAACCTTGCCGGTCACGGTCACGGCCGAGCCCACGTGCAGGGCGCTTACCTTCTCGTAGTCCGCGAGGGCGCTGTCGTAGACGACCTGCGGGTTCTTGAAGCAGGTGCCGTCGAAGAAATCAATGAAGCTGATATTCTTCTGCTTCCGGTGGTTGCGGATCCAGCCCTGCAGGCAGACCTCCTGTCCCTGGAGCTCCTCCAGCCGTTCCTTCAATTCGCGCGTGGTGATGATCTGCATGACGTATCCCTCCGGGATTTTTTCTCATGTTTTTTCTCATGTAATGAGCCGCTGTCTGCGACAGGGGCTATTTTACCATCATCGGCATGGAAATGCAAGGCAAACGGAGAGATCGTCCCGGGAAGATGGGAATTTCCGCGTCTTCGGCCCGCGTTTGCGCGCCGCCTGCCGCCCTGTGCGCCTGAAGCCCGCCATCCGGAGCCGGCGCGGCGAGGCAGCCCCGGAGCGCGGCGGAAACCGGCCGTCCGGCCTCTTCCCCTTTCCCGTCCTCCGGTTCTCCCGTTCTCCCGGGAGTATGAATCCGCGCGCATGCATCGGACGGGAATCATCGGCCCGCAGCCGCTGCGCAGCGGTCTCTTTATTCTGGATTATTTGGAATTCTATGCAGGAAACCATCATTCTTTTCATGAACAGCCAGGAACCGGGACGCGGGCAGGGGCAGGGCGCTGTTTTTATCATCATGAAACAGCTCTTTTCAGCCGCCTCTTCGTCTGCCGCAAGGTGATTTGCGCAATCTCCGCGCGGAGGCCCCGCCTTTCGCCGCAGCAAAAAACGGCATGACCGGAATCACGCCGCACAGGCCGGAACCATGGTTTTCAGCGGAGCCGCTTCACGCTCTTCCGCCCGTTTCCTGCCGGGCCGGGCCGGCGATGGCCAGATGCCTTGCCCGCCCCAGCGCCGCCGGGAGCAGCCTTCGCGCCGCCTCCTCCGCCGAGGGCAGGGCCGCCGGGGCGTCCTCCCCGTGCAGCGCCAGCCGGGCCGCCTCCCGCGAGATGCCGCAGAGGGCGGCCAGGGCGTCCGCCGTGAGCGCCGGGCCCAGCTCCTTCCGCAGCAGAGCGGGCAGACCGGGCGGACATAAAAGCGCGGCGGCAAATGCTTCCGCCTGCGCATCGTTGGCCGGTGATTCGCCCGCGTGGCCCAGCACCACATGGCCGAGCTCGTGCGCCACCGTGTGTCGGGCGCGCCCGGGATGCCCGCTTTCGCGATAAAGAATGAAAAGCATCTCGTGGCGGCCGTCCTCTGTCTGCGCCCGAAAAGTCTGGCCTTCCGCTTCCGGCGCGGTGTGCTGCAGCGCCTCCGCCGCACCGCCGTCCATGGCCGCGATCTCCTCGTAGGAGACGAGCATCACCATCCGGTGCAGCCGTTTGAACAGGTCCAGCGGCTCCACCGGCAGCTCGGCCCATTCGAGACGGTTCAGGCATTTGCAGGCGGCATCCGCGCCACGCAGTCGGTTTTCGTTCATTCCAGTCCCTCGAAGGCGTGGGCGAACAGCGTGCGTCCCACCGCAAGCAGCTTTTCCTGTTCGTCCGGGGTCATCTGCGCAAACGCGCGGTTCATCACCTTGAGCGTGGACATGTCGGGCGAGGGCAGCTCGCCGCAGAGCTCATCCAGCGAAACGCCGAACATCTCGGCAATCGCGGTCAGCCTGTCCAGGCTCGGTTCCGCCAAGCCCTTCTCCCACTTGGATACGGCATTGACAGACACGCCGAAGATCTCGGCCAGGTCTCCCTGGCTCATCTTGCGGGCCTTGCGCAGGGTTCGGATATTGGGGCCTAACATCGCATCACCTCGTTTTTTTCATGAAAGCGTGCATGAAAAGAACCTCCCTGATTGAATATTATACACAATTTGTCAAAAGAATCAAGAAGGGGGTCTTGACATCAACCGAAAGTTGATGTATGATCGTCTTGCAGCAGCGAACATATATTCGTGTTTCGCTGAGAAACGAAAGGAGCGTGAAGCAAAGAGACCATGACAGACCTGGAGTGTTTGAACCAGTACCGCTCAAAGGCGCGGGAATCCAAGGCGCTGGAGGCCGCCATCGACCACCTGGTGGAGCTGATGGGCCCGCAGGCGCTCGCCGCGCGAACCGGCGCGCGCGGCACGAACGAGCCGAAGTATGCCCATCTGCAGCACCTGGACACCTTCCGGACCCAGTTTGAGGAGAACCGGGCATCCATGGAGGCCCTGCGGCCCCAGCTGGAGCGCATCATGCTGCGCGCGCCAAACCGGCGCAACCGGGCCATCCTCATGGAGTATTACGGGTTCGGCGCGAAGAATGACGACATCGCCCTCGCCGTCGGCCTCTCCCCGCGCCACGTTCGCCGCATCTGCGAAGAATTCACCCGTGAGTTGGTGAATGAGGCATGACCGAATGCGAAAGAGACCCCACCATCGCCCAGCCGGACGAGGTGCTGCGCGTGATGACCGCCATTCTGCGCGGCGAGAGCATGGAGGAAGCCGGCGTGAAGACCGCCGAGCGCTACAAAGCCGCCGAACTGCTCGGCAGGCATTACGGCCTCTTTGAGCGCCGGGAGGCCCCCGGCGCCGACCTCCAGCGCGTCTCCCGGGAGATCGGGCAGATGCTCGCGGAGCTGGCCGGAGCAGGAAACAGCGCGGAAGCCGAACAGGCCGGACAGGCAGCAAAGGATTCAAAAGATACAGAAAATGCAGACGGAGCAGAAGATGAATCGTGAAGCGCTGGCCCTGCTCGCCGGGCATCCCGCCGCCGTGGGCCGGCTGTGCGGCTTCACCCGCCTCACCGACGGCCTGCACGGCGTCTGGCTGCGGCAGATGCTCCTGGGGCATGAGGACATGACCCTCCTCGCCCACCGCGGCAGCTACAAGACCACCTGCCTCTCGCTGGCCATGGCGCTGACCCTCGCCCTCCTGCCGGAGAAGAACCTCCTCTTCCTGCGCAAGACGGACGGCGACGTCCGCGAGGTCATCGCGCAGACCGCCTCCCTCCTGCGCCACCCGGCCCTGCGCGAGCTGACCGCGCGGGTCTGGGGCGAGCCCGTCACCCTCGTCCGCGCCACGGAGGACACCCTCGTCACCAGCGTCTACCTCACGCCCCGCGGCGCGCCGCAGCTGCGCGGCCAGGGCATCGGCGGCAGCCTCACCGGGAAGCACACCGACCTCATCTTCACGGACGACATCGTGAACCTGACCGACCGGCTGAGCGAGGCCGAGCGGACGCGCACGCGCACAGTCTACCAGGAGCTGCAGAACATCCGCAACCGCGGCGGACGGCTGATCAACACCGGCACGCCCTGGCACCCGGAGGACGCCATCTCCCTGATGCCCGCGCCCCAGCGCTTCGACTGCTACCAGACCGGGCTGATCCCGCCGGAGGAGCTGCGGAGGCTGCGCGCGGCGATGAGCCCAAGCCTCTTCGCCGCGAACTACGAGCTGCGGCACATTGCGGAGCGCGACGCGCTTTTCACGTTCACCCCGCCGACGACGGAGGACGCCGGCCGCCTGCGCGACGGCATCGCCCACGTGGACGCGGGCTATGGCGGCAGCGACTGCACCGCGCTGACCTGCGGGCGGTTCGACGGCGAGCGGCTGTACCTCTACGGGCGGCTCTGGCACGCCCACGTCAGCGACTGTCTGGAGGAGATCGCCGCCGCGTGCGGACGCCTGCTCTGCGGCCCGCTGTGGATGGAGACCAACGGCGACAAGGGGTATCTCGCAAGGGAGGCCCGGCGGATGGGGCTTGCCGTGCATCCATATGCCGAGCGGATGAACAAGCAGATCAAGATCAGCACCTATCTGCGCGCCTGGTGGCCGCTGGTGACGCTGCTGGAGGGCACCGACCCGGAGTGGGTGAGGCAGATTGTGGGGTATACGCCCCAGGCGGAGCATGATGACGCGGCGGACAGCGCGGCCTCGCTGGTGAGGGGATTGAGGCTGGGCGGCGCCCCACCCCCGGCCCCTCCCCGCAAGCGGGGAGGGGAGGAATAACTCCTGCGGAGGGCCATTCCCAGACTGCCACCATGATGAAAGCACACACTGGGCTGCCCTGTCCAGGCACTCCTGCGGAGGGCCGCTGCGTTCCGCTTGAACCATCGAAAGGAGAGTTTCATGTACCATACACCGATGACCTATCAGACCTACCTGGCCGCTGAGGATAAGGGCAGGTGCCTGCTCCAGGGCGTGCAGGCGTACAAGGCGTCGCCGTTCTTCCGCCTGGGGCTGCAGGCGACCGCCTACTTCCGCGGAGAGAATCCCGCGGTCGCGCAGAAGACCGTGCTCCGCGCGTCCAAGATCGAGAGCACGGACGCCTCGGGCCGCCGCCGCTCCCGCACGCGCATGCGGGACGTGGTCGGCAACCGTGTCGCCTCCGGCTTCTTCGCCCGTTTCGTGACCCAGCAGGCGCAGTATCTCCTCGGCAACGGCGTCACCATCGGCGGCGAGGGCGTCAAGGCGAAGCTCGGCATGGACTTCGACCTCACCCTCGCGCGCATGGGCGAGAAGGCCCTGCTCCACGGCGTGTGCTGGGGCTACTGGAACGCCGACCACGTGGAGATCGTGGAGGCTGTGCGCGACCCGTATTCCGGCTTCTTCCCGCTGATCGACGAGACCGGCGGCGAGACGCGCATGGGCGTGCAGTTCTGGCAGCTGGACGCGCGCGCCCCCCTGTGCCTGCGCGTGTTCGAGCCGCAGGGCGTCTCCCTCTGGCGCGAGGAGAAGGGCGTTCTGCTGCCCCTGGAGCCCTTCCGCCCCTATCGCCTCATCCGCCGGGAGAGCGTGCTCGGCACGGAGATGATCGCGGAGGCCGTGAAGGCGCTGCCGCTCGTGCCCTTCTGGGCCAACGAGGAGCGCCGCAGCGAGCTGACGCCCGCCATCCGCTCCAAGATCGACTGCTACGACCGCATCCTCTCGGACTTCGCCGACAACCTCGACCGCGCCAACGACGTCTACTGGGTGCTGAACAACTTCGGCGGCACGGTGGACGACATCGCGGAGGTGCTGGAGACCATCCAGAAGCTGAAGGCCGTGACGAGCCTCTCCGACGGCACGGGCACCACCGCCACCGCCGAGCCGCACACCATCAGCGTGCCCTATGAGGCGCGACAGGCCGCCCTGAAGCTGCTGGAGAAGTCCCTCTACCAGGACTACATGGCCCTCAACATGGACGAGATCACCGGCGGCGGGCTGACGAATGTCGCCATCCGCGCCGCCTGCGCGAACCTCGACCTGAAGGCCAACCGCTTCGAGTGGCAGGCCTACGCCTTCGTGCGCGGCCTGCTCGCCCTGCTGGACGCGGACACCGAGTCCGTCCGCTTCACCCGCCAGACCATCGCCGACGAGAGCGAGATCATCCGCAACATCCAGGTCATGCGCGGCGACATCGACCGCGTCACCGCCCTGCGCCTGAACCCGTACCTCCAGCCGGAGGAGGTCGAGGCGATGGTGTGCGGTAGGGAGAAGAGGGGGGCGTAAACAAACAGCCAAGGAAAAACCGTCTGCCAGGATTGTTCACCGGCAGGCGGTTTATTTGCTTTCTTACACAGGCGGTTTATTTGCTTTCTTATTTGCTTTTGAACACGCGGATCAGGTGCGCCAGAACTTCCTTCTCCTCCGCCGAGAGCGCGCACCAGTCATTAAACATCTGCCGCTGCTCCTCGCTCAGCTCGACGCTCTCTCCCTCTGAGAAGAACTGCGCAAGCGTGATGCCGAAACCTTTGCAGATGCTTTCTAAAGTTGAAATAGAAGGCATTGTATTCCGGACAAAAATATTGGCAATTGTGGACTGTGATAAGCCGGACGCAATGGCAAGTCGGTATTCGCTCCACTGGCGCTCCTGCATAAGTTCGCAAATACGTGCTTTTGCGTCCATGGTTTCACCACTCCTTTCAGTAAGATTCTAATACTCAAGTGAGAACCGAAAAAGTTCTATTTTGTATTGAATTTATAGTTCATTTGAGTTATAATGTGTAAGTCGACAAAGGTATGCCATATTCATTCAATCAACAACGTTAGGGAGGAAACACTATGAAAAAAGTAGTAGCGTTTGTTCTGCTGCTGATTCTTTTCTGTAGCAGTTTGACCGCACAGGCAACCAGTCTTGACTTTGGTGAACTCTTCAACTCGGTATACAATTCTTCGTCGTCCGCAATGCCCCGCAGTTTTCACATGCCGGAAGAATTCTCTATCGTCTATGAGTATGTTGAGGAAGGAAAGTTCAAAGAAGTTTTGATGGAGAAGGACAAGAATGATAACTATCATTATAAAGATCATGAAGACGAATTCCTGTTTGTGAAGGAAGGAAGAGGTTATAGAATCGCCATTGCTACCATGAACGGCTTTGTTTACAAAAACAAAGACAAGTATGATTTCGATTACATAAAAGAGCTTACAAGCAAATTCTGGAAGTGTGCTGAGCCGCTGGAAGATTATCAAATGGGAACAACCACTGAAGAAGGATCCGGCAACATCTGCGGCAGAAAAACTAACAAATTCAAAGTCGAGCTTGGTTTGGGCTATAATCTGAACGGTCTAAATGTATCCATGAGTGATGCAACGTTCTATGAATTCGATGCAGAAACAGGGATTTGTATGGCATCAAGTAAGAAAGATAATATCAGCTATTTGGGCATGAATCTCAGTGATGGCGATAATAGCGGATTTGAATGTATAAGCTTTGAAACGGATCGTATCGTCTTGCCGAAGGTCGATTCCTGAAGCGCAACTAAACTGGCAAAACTATTCTAATCATATATGTAGAGAGGGCATTGACTGTGAAAACTAACAGGTCCTTGTTCAAACTGATCGTGTTCTCAATCTTGACAGTTGGCATTTACGATCTCTGGTTTTGGAGCCGTTATGCTAAGGACATGAATATCGTTTGCTCTGGTGATGGAAAGACCACCAGAGGAATCATTGTGCGAATCTTACTGGGCATACTGACCCTTGGTATCTATGAGTTTATTTGGCTTTATAGTGCCGGTGAGCGAATTGCCAACAATTCCAGGGCTAAAGGGATTCCTTGCAATACAACAGGCGGTAATGTTTTGTTGTGGGATATCTTTGGCATCTTGATTATTATCGGCCCTTTCATCGCCATGTACAAGCTTATCGACGGATTGAATTCCCTGTGCAGTGCGTATAACCAGAACGGCAATGGTAGGCAATCCATTATAATCAACAATTATTGACAGGCCATAGAAGCCAAGGACAGGGACTGCGGATGATTGTAAATCAGACAATTAAATAGGGGAATTATCATCTGTCTTTTCCCTGTCTTTCCCACTCCGGTGATTGACACCCCCCTCCACCTCTGCTACAATTCCAACCGCCGCCTGCTTTCACGCAACGCAGGCGGCGGTCTTTTCGTATTCAAGACAGACAGCGAGGCAAATCCTGATGAAACGCGAATTATTTGTGAAAGGCGTCCGCCACGGCATGCCCATCGCCCTGGGCTACCTCTCGGTGTCCTTCGCCTTCGGCATCCAGGCCGTGGGGCTGGGCATGTCGCCGCTGCAGGCGGTGCTCATCTCCATGACCAACGTCACCAGCGCGGGCCAGCTCGCGGGCATCGAGCAGATTGCCCGGCTCGCGGCCCTCGTCGAGGTCGCCCTCACCCAGCTGACCATCAACCTCCGCTACGCCCTCATGAGCCTGTCCCTCTCCCAGAAGCTGGACGGCACCATGGGCACCCTGCAGCGGATGGTCTTCGCCTTCTGCAACACGGATGAAATCTTCGCCGTGGCCTCCAGCCAGCCGGGCAAGGTCGGCCGCGATTACCTCTACGGGCTGATGCTCTCGCCGTGGATCGGCTGGTCGCTGGGGACGCTCCTCGGCGCGGTGGCCGGGACGCTCCTGCCCATGTTCTTCCGCACGGCGCTTGGCATCGCCATCTACGGCATGTTTTTGGCCATCATCCTACCGCCCGCGCGGGAGAAGAAGAGCGTGCGCGGGGTGGTGCTGATCTCCGCCGCGCTGTCCGTGCTGTTCCGCTATGTGCCCTGGCTCAGCCGCGTCCCCGCGGGGTATGTCATCATCCTGTGCGCGGTCGCCGCGGCCTGCGTGGGCGCCGCCCTGTACCCTGTGGAGGAGGAAACCTGATGCGCTGGGATCTGTTTCTGCCCTATCTCGCGGTGATGGCCGTCGTCACCTACCTCATCCGCATGCTGCCGCTGACTGCCTTCCGGAAGCCGATCCGCAGCCGGTTCGTGCGTTCCTTCCTCTACTATGTGCCCTACGCGGTGCTCGCCGCGATGACGATCCCCGACGTGCTGTATTCCACGGGATACGCGGCCGGGGGCAGCGCGCAGCCGCTGTGGTGCGCGCTGTGCGGGCTGGCGGTGGCGGTGGTGCTCGCCTGGAGGGGCAAGAGCCTCCTGACCGTCGCGGTCGCCGCGTGCGCGGGGGTTGCCGCCGCGCAGGGCGTGTTCCTGCTGATCGGATGAGCCCTTTCCCTCTGCGGCTTCCTGCCGGCAGCGGCGGTCTTGCGCCGCCGCTTTCGCGCCGCGGACAGCTTTTTGCCGGGGCGCTTCCCCGGCGCCGCGGGTTTTCAGCAGGGAGCCTCTGCCGTTCCCGCCGGATCCTTTCTGAAACTCGCTGAACTTTTCATTCCACCCGGAGGAATCCATCATGCTGCAATTCAAGCTGCGGGCCGAGGTGAGCGGCAGGCCGGTGGGCCAGCTGCCGCCGGCCATCAGCGCCATCCTGCGCGCAAGGGGCATCGACTCGGAGGAAAAGGCCGAGCGCTTTTTGCGTCCGCGCCTGGAGCACCTCTATGACCCGCTGCTGATGCAGGGCATGGACCGGGCGGTGGCCATCATCCGGGAGGCCGCCGCCCAAAAAACGCCCACCGTGGTCTACGGCGATTACGACTGCGACGGCGTCTGCGCGGCGTCCATCCTGCTGGAGACCCTGCGCGATCTCGGCGCGGACGTGGAAGTCTACATTCCCGACCGCCACGCCGAGGGCTACGGCCTCAACCGCGAGGCCGTGCAGGCCCTCGCCGCCGAGGGCAAAAAGCTGCTGATCACCGTGGACTGCGGCATCACGAACCACGGCGAGGTGCAGCTCGCGCAGACCCTCGGCATGACCGTCATCGTCACCGACCACCACGAGCCCGCGCCGACGCCCTCCCCCGCCGACGTCACGCTGAACCCGCTCCTGGGCAGCTATCCCTTCCGCCGGCTTTGCGGAGCCGGGGTCGCGCTGAAGCTGACGCAGGCGCTGCTCGGCATGGACGCGGTGAAGAAGCGCCTCGACCTCGCCGCGCTGGCGACGGTGGCCGACCTGGTGCCGCTCGCCGACGAGAACCGCGTCATCGTCCGCCTGGGGCTGGAGGCCATCGGCGCGACGGCCCGCCCGGGCCTGCGGGCCCTGATGACCCTCGCGGACGTGAAGCTGCCGGTCACGAGCGGCGCGGTCTCCTTCCGCCTCGCCCCGCGCATCAACACGGGCGGACGGCTGGCGAAGGCCCGGCCCTGCGTCGACCTGCTGACCACGCGGGACGCGGACGAGGCCAACCGCATCGCGGTCGAGCTGAACGAGATGAACGGCACGCGGCAGACCATGCAGACCCAGATCACCCAGGCCGCCGAGGACGCCATGCGCACAGACGTCGATTTCTACAGCGACCGCGCCATCGTCGTGATGGGCGAGGGCTGGGAGAGCGGCGTCATCGGGCTGGCGGCGGGGCGCATCTGCGAGCGCTACCATTTCCCGACCATCGTGCTGAGCCGCGGCGATGAATACGCCGTGGGCTCCTGCCGCTCCATCGACGGCGTGGACATCCACCGCGCCCTGGTCGACTGCGACGAGGGCTGGAAGACCCTGCACGGAGAGCCGCTCTTCCTGCGCTACGGCGGGCACACAGCGGCCGCCGGCCTCACCCTCCGCCCCGAGAGGCTCCCCGATTTCAAGCGCCTGCTGAATACCGCCATCGACGAACAGACGCGGGACAATCCGCGCTGCTTCCTGCCCACGGTGGAATACGACTGGGACGCGCGCCTGCAGGACATGGACATGAACCTCGCCGAGGCGCTGGGGATGATCGAGCCGACCGGCTTCGGCAACCCGGCCCCCGTGTTTCTCACGCGCGGCGCGGACGTGCAGTTCATGAAGCAGATCGGCCGCGATCTGAGCCACCTGCGCACCGCGCTCTACGAGGGCGACACCGTGCGGTATTGCGTCGGCTTCGGCATGGGGCACCTGGCGTCGCGCGGCCTGGGCAAGGTGGACGCCCTCTATGTCCCGGAGGTCAACGAGTTCAACGGCCAGCGCTCCGTGCAGCTGCAGCTGAAGGCGCTGGAGCCCGCCGAGGGCTCGGTCTCCTTCCCGCCGGATGATGTGATTTTCCGGGCGCTTTTGCAGGAAATTGCCCATATCGCGTCGAATGATATACAAATTACCGATGCTGCGGCCGCGCCCTCCGAAGGCGAGGCCCTGCCGGATGTCCGCAAGGCCCAGCTCCGCGCGATGACGGCCAGCGGACACGGCACGCTGATCATCGGCCACGAGGCGCGCCGCCTCGCCGACGTCTCCGCAGGTCTCCTGGCCGACCGGGCCCTGGGCCGCGTGGAGGACGTGCGGGCGTTCAGCACCGTCCTGCTCTGTCCCGACCTCGGCAGCCTGCGCGACACCTGGCACGACATCGTGCTGGCGGACGGCGAGGCCCTGCCGGGAGAGGCGGAGGCGATCCGCGCCGCGTGCCCCCGCGCGAGGCTCTGGCGGATGGCGGAGAATCCCGTCCTCACCGAACAGCTGCGGGCGCTCGCGATGCCGAAGGAAGCCCTGCGCGCCCTCTACGTGGCGCTGCGCGCAATCCCCGGCGCGGCGCTGAGCGCCATCACCGGAGCCGCCGCCATGACGGAGGCGCAGGCGCTGACCGCCATGCGGGTGCTCAGCGAAATCGGCCTGATCGCCTGCGAGGAAGCCCCCTGGCAGTGGCGGATGCTCCCGGTGAAAAAGATCGGCCCGGAGAGCAGCCCGCTGTGGCGTTACCTGCAGCGGCTGGGTGCCGCGGCCTCCGGCTCCGCGCCGGACGCAGGCTGTTCCTGACGCCGCCCCCATTTGCGGGCCGCCTTTCTCCCGGAGAAGGGCAAACGATTCTCAACGATCCTCCCGAAAGGAGGGAAGCACATGTATTCCACCTTTGAAGCACTGCCGCTCGACCAGATCCTCGCGCGCGTGCAGAAATACAATCCCGGCGATGGCTACAAGCTGGTCGAGAAAGCGTACCATTTCGCCGAGCAGGCCCACGCGGGCCAGAAGCGCAAGAGCGGCGAGCCCTATTTTGTGCATCCCTGCTTTGTCGCAAGCATCCTCGCCGAGCTGATGATCGATCCGCCGACCATCGCCGCCGGCCTCCTGCACGACACCGTGGAGGACTGCGACAACGTCAGCCTGGAGGATCTCCAGCGCGAATTCGGCGACGAGGTTGCCCGCCTCGTCGACGGCGTGACCAAGCTGAACAAGCTCGACTTCGCCAACCGCGAGGAGGCCCAGGCCGAGAGCCTGCGCAAGATGATCCTCGCCATGAGCAAGGACATCCGCGTCGTGCTCATCAAGCTGGCGGATCGCCTGCACAACATGCGCACGCTGAAATTCCAGAGTGAGGACCGCCAGAAGGCCATCGCCCGCGAGACGCTGGATATCTACGCTCCCCTCGCCCACCGCCTGGGCGTTTACGCCATCAAGCAGGAGCTGGAGGACCTCTCCCTGCGCTACCTCGACCCGGAGGGCTACCAGACCCTCGTGCAGAAGGTCGGCCTCAAGCGGCAGGAGCGCCAGCAGAACATCCGCATGGTCATCGACGAGCTCTCCGCGAAGCTCGACCAGACCAACATCCACTACGACATCGACGGGCGTCCCAAGCACTTCTATTCCATCTACCGCAAGATGGTGCTGCAGCACAAGCCCTTCGAGCAGATCTATGACCTGATCGCCATCCGCGTGCTGGTCGACACCGTGCAGGACTGCTACACCGTCCTCGGCATTGTGCACACGCTGTGGAACCAGATTCCCGGCCGCTTCAAGGACTACATCTCCGTCCCCAAGGCGAACATGTACCAGTCCCTGCACACGACCGTCATCGGCGGGCGCAAGATGCCCTTCCCCTTCGAGGTGCAGATCCGCACCTACGAGATGCACCGCGTGGCCGAGTACGGCATCGCCGCCCACTGGCGCTACAAGGAAGGCGCGCACACCTCGGACGACCTGGACAACAAGCTCTTCTGGGTGCGGCAGATCCTCGACTGGCAGAGCGACACCCGCGACAGCAAGGAGTTTGTGGACACGCTGAAGACCGACCTCTTCTCCGAGGAAGTCTTTCTGTTCACGCCCAAGGGCGACGTCATCTCCATGGTGAAGGGCGCGACGCCCCTCGACTTCGCCTACGCGATCCACTCCGGCGTCGGCAACCGCTGCGTCGGCGCGAAGGTCAACGGGCGCATCGTGCCGCTGGACACCGAGCTGCAGACCGGCGACCGCGTGGAGATCATGACCTCCGCCTCCAGCAAAGGCCCCTCCACGGACTGGCTGCGCATCTGCAAGACCGCGCAGGCCAAGGCCAAGATCCGCCAGTACCTCAAGAAGGAGCTGCGCACGGAGAACGTGGAGCTCGGCCGCTCCATGGTGGACCGCGAATGCCGCCACCGCAACATGGTGCTGGGCGACCTGCTCAAGCCGGAGTTCTACGAGCCCATCCTCCGGAAGTACGGCTTCCAGGAGCTGGACGACATCTTCGCCGCGGTCGGCTACGGCGGCATGACCTCCGCCTACGTGGTGACCCGCCTGATGGACGAGCAGCGGCTCAAGGAGCCCGCTGCCCCGAAGATCGAGGAAGCCCCGACGCGCAAGCCGACCGGCCACGTCAGCCACGGCATCATCCTGCAGAGCGACGAGGACATGGACATTCCCGTGCGCTTCGCCAAGTGCTGCTCCCCCGTGCCGGGGGACGAGATCGTCGGCTACATCACGCGCGGCCGCGGCGTGACCATTCACAAGGCCGAGTGCCCCAATGTGATCCACGGCGAGACCGAGCGCCAGGTCCGGGTCGCCTGGGCGGACACGGAGGTCGGCAGCTTCTGCGTCTCCATCAAGATCATGGCCTACGACCACGTCGGCCTTCTGGGCGAGGTGACCAGCTACATCGGCGAGCTGGGCGTGCCGATCCGCAACGCCTCCACCGCCATCGACCGCAACAAGATCGCCACCATCCGCCTGGTGCTGGAGGTCCGCTCCCGCGAGCAGATGGACAGCGTCATCAAGCAGCTGCAGCGCCGCCAGGACGTCATGGACGTCTTCCGGGTGACGGGCTGAAACGGGCGCTCATCAAGCTTCTATCATCAAGGAGGCATATCCGCAATGAAGAAACTGCTTTCGCTCATGTTGGCATGCCTCCTTTTATGCGCCGTTTTCCCGCTCCCCGCCGGCGGCGGAACGGCCCGCGCCGCGGGCGACGTGCAGACCGTGCGCATCTATCTGCAGCGCCTGGGTCTCACCGACCGCGCCGACCTCATCCTGGACGGCAGCTACCTGTGCGAGGCCGACAGGGTCTCCATGCACTTCCCGCGCGGAACGGAGCTGGTGGTGCAGGTGAACGGAAGCCAGCTCCTGCTCGCCGCGCAGAGCATCAGCATCCGCGTGGAAGGCGCGCTGCGCCTCACCCGCACCAGCCCGGAAAGCGGCGGCGAGCCCGGCGGCATCCGCTTCCGGCGCGGCGGCTCGCTCTATCCGGGCAATCTGACCCTCACCGTCCAGAACGGCCAGCTCATGCCGGTGCTCGCCATCGGCGTGGAAGATTACCTGCTCGGCGTCGTGCCCCATGAGATGAGCGACAGCTTTCCGCTGGAGGCCCTGAAGGCCCAGGCGATCTGCGCCCGCACCTATGCCCTCAGCAGCGTCGACAGGACCCGCGCCTGGGACATGACCGACACCACCTCGGATCAGGTTTTCTACGGGGTGGATGAGCGCAACACCCGCGCCGCCCGCGCCGTGAGCGAGACGCGCGGCATCGTCGGCATGTACAGGGGCAAGCTCGCCACCTGCTATTACGCCGCGAGCAACGGCGGCCAGACCGACCTGGTCGAGAACGTCTGGAGCGGCCGCGGCGACTGGGGCTATTTCAGGATGGTGGACGACCCCTACGACCTGGAGAATCCGGAGAGCCCCGTGCGCCGCGCCACCCTGCGAAGGGACGCCGACGGCCTGCCGGACGCCTTCACCGCCATCCTCTGCAACTACATGGCGAAGGAGATGATCCGCCAGGGCTTCGAGCCGCAGCCGGACTGTTTCCGCGTGGACGCCATCGACGCCGTCTCCGTCGGGCACGCGCGCTATCCCGCGCCGAGCCGCTTTTACGATCAGGTGACGCTGACCATCCGCTGGTCGGGCCGCGGCTACCGCCGGGAGCTGCCCGTCACCCGCGTGGACGAGGAGGACCTGACCCTCTTCGGGACGCCCGAGCCGACCGAAGCCGCGCCGACCGAGCCCGCCGCGACGGAGGCGCCCCGGCTGAGCGCCTTCCTGCCCGCTGACGACCCGACGACCCTGACCCTGCCCATCTTCCCCGAAGTCCTGCGCGCGCTGAATCTCTCCATCGCGGGCTCGGACAACGAGCTGATCACCGTCGTGGAGCAGAGCGACGCCTTCGTGCTGGAGAGCCGGCGCTTCGGCCACGGGGTGGGCATGAGCCAGCGCGGCGCGCAGTGGATGGCCGGAAAATACGGCAAGACCTTCGACGAGATCCTCGCGTTCTATTATCCCGGCATGCAGCTGATGGTCGGCGGCACGGACGACCGGCCTCTGCCCACGCCCGACCCGCTGCTGTTCTATTCGCCCGCGCCGGCGGCCACCGCGACCCCACGGCCCACGCTGATGCCCGTCACGCGAAAGAGCGGCGACCCCGCGGACGCGTGGCTCGCCTCCGTGGAGCTGATCGACGATGACAGCAGCCTGAACCTGCGCGCCGAGCCCACGCAGATCGGCGAGATTCTGATGCGGCTGTACAAGCACCAGCGGCTGCTCGTGCTGGAGACCTGCGAGGACCCGAACTGGGTGCATGTAAGAACGGATTCCGTGGAAGGGTATGTGATGGTGAGGTTTTTGGAGGAGGTTTCCTCCCAGGAGTCCGGCGCGAAGCAGTAAGCGTGAGAGGACGCGTTTCCCGCCCGCTCTCTGCGGACGTTGGCTGCCCCTCCCCCAACCCCTCCCCGCCAGGCGGGGAGGGGCGCTTTTAGGTTGAACCGGGGGACGCTTTCTGCCGAAAGCGTCCCCCGGACCCCCTTGAAAGCGCGCCTGAGGAAGCCTTTCCTCTCAGCTTCCCTGTCAGAGGTGCTGGGCGCCGCAGGCCGGTGCTTTTCTGCTGTTTCTGTTTCAGAGCAAAAGAAAACCCTGAGAGCAATGTCTCAGGGAGTGGGGTTAAATGGGCTCGAACCATCGACCTTCACGATGTCAACGTGACGCTCTAACCAACTGAGCTATAACCCCACAGGACTTATATAGTATAGCACGATTCCTCTGATTTTGCAAGAGTTAATATTTGGCATTTTTGATCTGCCCGGAGCGTCCGGCAGGCTGCGTTTTCCGCGGCCCCTCACAGCCGCCCCTCACCGCCGTCCCGCGCCTTCCGCGCCGGAACGTCTCATGCACCGTGTGTATGTTTATGAGCCCGGCGCGGGGAAAGGCACTGCACGCTTCCGGATTAGATACTCGTTTGTTTTCACCCAGTGTTCACCTACGCTTCACCTTCCCGCCACGCAAATGCAACGGGATATTCATTTCTGTATGCAGAATGGAAGCATACCCTCCTTCCCGCTCCGGAGGAACGGAAGGTCAGGCGGATGAAAGCAAACAGGAAGGAACGACCCTGATGAGTGATAAGCCGAAGAAGAAAAAGCGCCGGCACCTTGTGCGGAAAATCGTCCTCACGCTGCTCGTGCTGCTGGTGCTCGCCGCGGTGGGCTACAACACCTACAGCAAGATGAAGGCCGAATACACCACGACCTACGACGGGTACACCGCGACCACCGGAACGATCTCCAATTCCCTGAGCTTCTCCGGCTCGCTCTCGCTGGTGGACAGCGCGACCTACACGGCGCCCTCCGCGGCCACCGTGCGCCAGGTCTATGTCGCCGCGGGCGACACCGTGAAGAAGGACGACAAGCTGATGCGCCTCTCCAGCGGCGACACGATCTCCGCGGGCTTCGACGGCACCGTCAACAAGCTGAACTATGCCAAGGGCGACGAGGTCAAAGCCGGGGACAGCCTGATCCAGCTGGCCGATTTCGACCACCTGAAGGTCTCCGTCCGCGTGGATGAATACGACATCTCGGACGTCGCCATCGGCCAGGCGTGCAATATCTCGGTCACCGCGACCGGCCAGCGCTTCACCTCCGCCATCGAGACCATCGACTACATCTCCTCCTCCCAGGGCTCCGTCGCCTATTACACCGCGACCGTGCCCATCGACGCGACAGACGTCGCGAACGTCTATCCCGGCATGCAGGTCACCGTGACCGTGCCGAAGGAGGAGGCCGCCAACGTGGTGGTGCTCAAGATGGACGCCCTCTCCTTCGACCAGCGAAACCAGGCCTTCGTCTACATGCAGGACGAGAACGGGGAGATGCAGTCCGTGCCGGTGACGGTGGGCGTCTCCAACGGCAACTATGTGGAGATCGTGAGCGGCCTCAAGGACGGCGACACCGTCTATGTCGAGGCGAAGACCGAGCAGACCGCGACCGGCCTGGCCAGCCTCTTCTCCGGCATGATGTCCACCCAGCAGGTCAACCGGCCGACGGGCGGCGGCAGCCGCGGCAACGGCGGCAACTGGAACGGCGGCTCCGGCGGCACGGCGCCGGGCGGCGGCAGCTTTGGCGGAACGGCTCCGGGTGGTGGCAGCAGATGAGCGCAGAAACCTTCTTTGAAATGCGGGATATCTGCAAGGACTACGTGATGGGCGAGGAAACGATGCGCGTGCTGAAGAACATCGACCTCACCATCGACGAGGGCGAATACCTCTCCGTGCTCGGCCCCTCCGGCAGCGGCAAGTCCACGCTGATGAACATCATCGGCTGCCTCGATACCCCCACCGTCGGCCAGTACACCCTGCGCGGCCGCGAGGTCGAGGAGCTGGACGAGGCCGAGCTGGCGCACCTGCGCTCGCGGGAGATCGGCTTCATCTTCCAGAATTCCCAGCTGCTCCCGCGCCTCACCGCCCTGAAGAACGTCGAGCTCCCGCTGATCTACGCCGGCGTGCCGCCCCGCGAGCGGAGAGCCCGGGCCCGGGAAATGCTCGTGCGCGTGGGCCTGGAGGACCGCATGGGCCACATGCCCAACCAGCTCTCCGGCGGCCAGCAGCAGCGCGTCGCCATCGCGCGGGCGCTGGTCGGCAATCCCTCCATCCTCCTGGCGGACGAGCCCACCGGCGCCCTGGATCAGAAGACCGGCGCGCAGATCATGGCGCTCTTCGCGGAGCTGAGCCAGGAGGGACGCACCATCATCATGATCACCCACGACATGAAGATCGCCTCCCACGCCCGGCGCGTGGTGCACATTATCGACGGGATCATCACGGAGGGAGGCGGCACGGAGGATGCTTAAACAGATCCGCGGCACGCTTGTGATGATCGGCGAGTGCATCGTGATGTCGCTGGACAACATCCGCGGCAACAAGGTGCGCTCCTTCCTCACCCTGCTGGGCATCATGATCGGCGTCACCGCCGTCATCGCCCTCATCTCCACGGTCTCCGGCGTATCCGGCTCGCTCTCCAGCTCCTTTCTGAGCATGGGCGCGGGCACGATGACCGTCTCCGTCAGCGGCAGCGACCTCAAGAGCGGCCTGGACGCCGCCGACATCGCGGAGCTCACCGCCCTGGACGAGGTCGACGGCATCACCCCCTCGGTCTCTCTGAATACCTGGGTTTCCTACGGCGGCGAGCGCGAGACCCGCGTCAGCGTCTCCGGCAAGAACGCCTATTATTTCCTCAAAAACGACGTGGTGAAGCGGGGCCGCGCGCTCAACTATATCGACGATGAGAACATGTCCTTCGTCTGCATGCTCTCGGACGAGATGGTGGAGACCTTCTTCTACGGCATCGACCCCATCGGCGAGAGCTTCGTCATCGGCGGCCTGCCCTTCACGGTGGTCGGCCTCTTCGGGGAGGACAGTGCGGGCGGCATCTCCACCCTGCTGCTCGGCTCGGCGAAGATCTTCATCCCCTACACCACCGCGCTGAAGATGAACAACACCAACGTCGTCACCAGCTTCACCGTGTACCTCGCGGACGGCGTGACCTCCGAGGACGCGAAGGAGGCCGTGGAGAACGCGATGGACGCGATGTTCTCCTTCGAGGAGGACACCTTCACCGTGACCACCATGTCCTCCATCGAGGACACGATGCAGGAGATCCTCTCCATGATGTCCACGATGCTCGCGGGCATCGCCTCCATCGCCCTGGTCGTGGGCGGCATCGGCATCATGAACATGATGCTGACCACCGTGACCGAGCGCACGACCGAGATCGGACTGAAGAAGGCGCTTGGCGCCATGCCCTGGCAGATCCAGGTGCAGTTCCTGATCGAGTCCTTCCTGCTCTCCATGATCGGCGGCGTCGCCGGGGTGATCACGGGCCTTGGGCTCAGCTATGCGCTGACCAACGTGCTCGGCACCACGTTCGTGCTGAATGTGAACGCGATTCTGCTCGGCGTCGGGTTTTCCGCCGCGGTGGGCATTCTGTTCGGCTGGGCGCCTGCCAGGAAGGCCTCGAAGCTGAATCCGATCGACGCCCTCAGGGCCATGTGAGCCCCTCCCCCTTTCCCCTCTCTCCCCATCCGAAAGGAGTCCTCTGTGATGAAAAAGCTCTCCCTGCTTCTCGCTCTGGCCCTCGCCCTGACCGTCGGGACCGCCGCGCTGGCGGACACCGTCACCATGGACGGAACGGTCGCGGCGTCCGACACCTTCGAGGTCTACGCGCCCATCGGCGGCACGGTCGCCAGGGTCAGCGCCGAGGTCGGCCAGGAGGTCGGCGCGGACGACGTGCTGGCCACCCTCAAGACCACCAAGGTCTACGCCGAGGAGGCCGGCAAAATCACCGGCGTGTTCGGCCAGCCCGGCGACGCAGCGGACACCGTCGCCGCCCGCTACGGCGCGGTGATGTACATCGAGGGCGAGGCCGCCTTCACGGTCTCCGCCTCCACCGAAACCGCCTACAACAACGCCTCCACGAAGTACGTGCACGTGGGCGAGAAGGTCTACCTCGAGTGCCGCAGCAACAAGAGCCGCAGCGGCGAGGGCACCATCACCGGCGTGGAGGGCACCTCCTACACCGTCGAGGTCAGCAAGGGCAGCTTCATCCCCGGCGACTCCGTGGACATCTTCCGCGACAGCGGCCGCACCAACACCCAGAAGGTCGGGCGCGGCACCGTGGCGCGGCGCAATCCCACCGCGGTGAAGGGCAGCGGCAGCATCGTGCGCATCCACGTCCAGGACGGCGACACCGTCCAGCGCGGCGACGTGCTGTTCGAGACCCTTGACGGCTCCTTCGACGGCTTCTACATGAGCGGCGAAAACCTCGTCGCCGGGGAGAGCGGCATCGTCGAGTCGCTGAAGGTGGAGCAGGGCGGCACCGTCCAGAAGGGCGGCATGGTCGCCGTGCTCTACAAGCGCGAGAACATGCGCGTCGAGGCCCAGGTGCCCGAGGACAGCCTCGGGGACATCGCCGTGGGCGACAGGGTCATCATCGAGCTGGAGGCCGACGAGAGCAAGACCTTCGTCGGCGAGGTGACCATGATTTCCGGCATCGCCACCGCCAGCCAGGGCGATGGCGAGGTAACCTACAGGGTGCTGGTGGCTTTCACCCCCGACGCGACCGTTCGCTACGGCATGAGCGTGGTGGTGACCACCGCCGAGGAGGAATCCGGCTATGACGGCATTGAGGAAGAAGAGCCTGCGGCAGAGCAGGCAGAGGAATCCGCTGAAACCGCGGAATCCGCAGAAACACAGCCCGCTGAGCGCACCGGGCGCGGCAGCCGCGAGGGCGGTTTCCCCAACGGCGAACGTCCCACGGGCGAGCGCCCTGAGGGCGGGGATTTCCCGGATCTCCTCTCCGGCGGCGATGGGAACTAAGCTCCTGAGTCTTTCGCTGGCGCTGTGCCTCCTCTGCGGCACAGCCCTTGCGGAGGATGTGAGCGCTCCCGTGCCGGAAGCCCCCGTGCCCCCCGCGGCCATGGAAGCCGTGCCCGCCGCGCCGGAGACCGCGGCCGTCCAGTCCACGCCGGAGCCGGCCGCACAGCCTCCGCAGGAGACGCGGCAAGCCGTCCCCGCGCAGGACGCGTCCGACGCCCGCGCAGCCACGGAGACGCCCGCCGGCAATTCTTCCGAAAACGCCCCGGCGCCGGTGAGTGCCGCGCCTGAAAGCGCCGCTGCGGACATGGCGAGCGCAGACAGTGCAGTTCCCGAATCGCCGGCGAACACGGCCGTCTCCGCGGAAGAACCCGCGCAGGACAGCGCCGGCGCGCCCGCGTCCGGCAGCGGCGCTTCATCAGATGAAGTCACAGAGGAAAGCGCCGCGCAGCCAAGCAGCGGCGAAGCGGACGGCGCGGATCCTGCGGACGGCCCCGCCTCCGGCGCGCCCTCAGGGGATGCGCCAGCGGAAGGCACAGACGTGCCCCCCACCCCCGCCGTCCCTGAGACGCCCGCCGCTCCCCAGAGCGCAGCCCCTGCCGCCGAACCGGCCCCGGTCAGCGCGAAGGCCCTGACCCTCTCCGGCGCGGAGGAGAAGAACGGCACCTGCCGTTATCCCTGGGTTGCTTCCGCCAGCCTGCGCTTCGACTGGCCAAAAGCCGACGCCGACAGCTACGGCTTCGCCCTCTACCAGAACAACCAGCCCGTCTGGACGAAGGTCACCAAGGGCACCTCGGTCACCGTTCCCTGCGCGGAGCTGCCCGCGGGCAGCTGGGTCGCGGGCGTCGCCGCCTACAGAAACGGCGCGGCCGTCGCCACCTGGAAGCTGGACTTTACCCTCTACGTGCCCGGCGCCTCCGCCGCGTCCGAAAACGGCAGCAGTTCGCTGAAGCTCAGCGTGACCGTCCTCGGCGCACAGAACGCCCAGATCACCTACACGGCGGGCGGCCTCGTGTCCTTCACCTGGACGGACGTCGGCGCGAAGCTGTACAGCCTGACCGTCAACGAGGGCAGCCAGACCTGCGCCCTGCTCTATACCGAAGGGACGAGCGCCGAGGTCTCCTTCGACGACATGGAGCCCGCGGCCTATACCGCCGTGGTCTGCGCAAGCCTCCCGGACGGCCAGGTGATCGCGGGCACCACCGCCTTCCTCGTCGCCGAGGCCAGGCAGGGCCAAAAGGACGGCCAGGATGGCGCGGACGGAAAAAGCGAGGCGGCCAATCAGTCCAAGCGCAAGGTGAAGAACCTCAAGAACGCCAAGAAGAGCACCGAGCCCACCGGCTTCTCCGTGACACCCGGCAAAGCCCTGACCTCCACCCACAGCGCCGGCACCAAAGACATGCAGCTCTACGGCACCGTGGAGCTGCGCGTGGACCGCTGGCAGTCCGACCGCCTGAGCATGGGCGGCGAGGAGCTGGACGTGACCTGCGGCGGCGCATACTTCGGCGCAACCCTGCGCCAGGGCGTGCTGACGCTCAAGTCCGAGTCGGACGACTGGGCCATCACCCAGGCCGCGCTGAAAACCCTGAACCGCAGCGGCGTGACGGATATCGTCGTCACCGACGGCGGCAGCAGCCTCACCCTCCCCACCGGCACCGAGATGACCGGCACGGTCTACGCGGGCCTCCGCGCCCAGGGCTGTGCCTCCAGCGACTTTGTCTTCGGCGTGACCGACGGCGCATGGACGGTGCAGGTGGACGGGCGCACCTACAGCCTCGAGGACGGGGTACTGGCGGAGATGGAACAGTAATCCTTCCGCAGGCGCGCCTCCCAAAGCCTTCCCCGGCTCATCCGAATCAGCGCCCCTCCCTGCCGCAGCGGAGAGGAGCCCCACTGCCCACAGGTGAAAGATCATGAAAAAACGACGCATGCTATGCTTATCGCTGAGTCTCTCCCTCGCGCTGGCCGCGCTGCCGCCTCTCGCCTCCGCCGACAGCTGGCAGGGTACCACCGCCGCGGCGGACCTCGCCGAGATCATGGCTCCCTCCGGCGGAACCCTCGAGCGCTTCAATCTCGAGCTGGGCCAGACCGTCACGGCGGGCCAGGAGATCGGCGCGACCGCGGTCTCCACGGTCTACGCCCCGCTGGACGGCACCGTCGCCGCCATCCACGCCGAAGCCGGCGACACGGTCACCGGCACGGTGCTGGAGATCGCGCCCCTCAGCCGCTACACCGTGACCTTCACCGTCACCGGCGCGAAGCAGACCCCGGAAAACACCCTCGTCCACAGCGGTGAAACCGTCTACATCAAGTGCACCGCCGACGGCAGCCACCGCGCCGTCGGCCGCGTGACCGAGATCAACGGCAGCACCTACCTGGTGGAAGTCCTGGGCGGCGAGCTCTACGTCGGCGAGACCGTCCGCGCCTACCGCGACAGCGCCTTCAGCGACGAGGACCGCGTCGGCCTGGGCACGGTCACCGCCTCTGACACGGTCACCGTGGACGTGGAGGACGTGACCCTCCTGCGCTTTTACTGCGCGGTGGGCGATGCCGTGGAGCGCGGCCAGCGCCTCTTCGTCACCGCGATGAACGAGGACGTGGCCGTCACCGTCCCGGCCGGCGGCGTGGTCACCGAGATTCTCGCCGCCAGGGGCGACAGCGTGAAGGAGGATCAGACCCTCGCCCGCGTCGCCCAGCGCGTGACGCTGACCTTCGAGGCGCCCGAGGACGACGCGCCCCTCTTCCACGCCGGCCAGACCCTGACCTACATCCGCGGCGACGACCCGCACGAGGTGCCCCACACCTGCACCGTGACCCGTGTCCTCCAGCAGGTGAAGGGCGGCTCCGTGACCGTCGAGGCCCGCCCGGAGGAGACCGGCCTGCCCATTGGCATGACGGTGGAAGTGAGTTTGGAGTGAGGAAAAGACGGCCGGGGAATGATACGGAGAGAGGACGGCAGCTATGCCGCCGAATACGCGAATCTCTATGGCATTCCGAGAATCCCCACCAATTGACCGAAGTGTTTCTTCCACGGCTGCCCCGCGCTGAGCTGGGGCAGCCGTTTTGCGTCCATTTTCCGTCCGTTTTCCATCCGTGTCTGCCGCGTGAAAACCGTTTGCGCGCCGCGCCCGGATGTGATATCATGGAACCGCATCGAAATCACATGCTCTGTGACAGACGGGTGCCGGAGGTACTTGCTTTTATGGCCCGCATCGACTGGGGTGAAAACCTGGAACTGAAGATCGCCAAGCTGCCGGACAGCCCGGGCTGCTACCTGATGAAGGACGCGGAGGGCACCATCATCTACGTTGGCAAGGCGGTCAACCTGAAAAACCGCGTGCGGTCGTATTTCCGCGACACCGCGCACACGCCGAAGGTCGCCGCGATGATCTCCCACATCGCGGATTTTGACATCCTCCTGTGTGACAGCAACCTGGAGGCGCTGTGCCTGGAGTGCAACCTCATCAAGGAGCACCGGCCCTATTACAACATCCTCCTCAAGGACGACAAGCACTATCCCTATCTCCGCGTGAACCTGCATGAGCCTTTCCCGCGGCTGACGCTCGCGCGGCGGATGCAGAAGGACGGCGCGCGGTACTTTGGGCCCTACATCGGCGCGACGGCGGTGAAGCAGGTGATCGACGCGGTGCGCGACGTGTTCCCGCTGCGCACCTGCAAGCTGACCTTCCCGCTGAAGCGGCCCGTGCGCCCCTGCATCAATTACGACATCAAGAAATGCCTCGCGCCGTGCGCGGGGCAGTGCACCGAGGCCGAGTACTGGGACATGATGGACGGCGTGCTGGCCTTCCTCTCCGGCGATTACCAGCCGGTCATCGACCAGCTGACCCGCAGCATGGAGCAGGCCGCGGAGCGCATGGAGTACGAGAAAGCCGCCGCCTACCGCGACAAGATCCGGGACGTGCGCGGGCTGATGGAGCGGCAGATCGCCATCCGCACCGACCGCAGCGAGCAGGACATCATCGCCCTCAGCCAGGACGGCCTGGACGCCATGGTGCAGATCGTCTATGTGCGCGGCGGGCGGATGCTCGGCGGCGACCACTTCCTGCTGGAGCGCGAGGGCAGCGAGGATGCCGGCGAAGTGCTCGCGGAATTTCTCACCCAGTACTACGAGGAGGGCGGGCTGATTCCCCGCAACGTTCTCGTGCAGACCCTCCCTGAGGGCACGCAAGAGCAACTGGAACAGTGGCTGCGCCAGCAGAAGGGCGCGGCGGTCACTCTGCTGATGCCCCGGCGCGGCGAGAAGCACGACCTGGTGCTGCTCGCGGAGAAGAACGCGCGGGACGCCCTCGAGAAGCGCAACGCCAGGGTCGCGGTGCGGGAGGAGCGCACGGTCGGCGCGGCGGCGAGCCTCGGCCGGATCCTCGGGCTGAAGGACTTCCCCCGCCGCATCGAGGGCTACGACATCTCCAACACGCAGGGCGTGCAGAGCGTCGGCTCGATGGTCGTCTTCATCGACGGCGAACCGGCGAAGAAGGAATACCGCCAGTTCAGGATCAAAACCGTGGAGGGCGCGAACGACTTCGCCTCGCTGAATGAGGTGCTGTCCCGCCGCTTTGCCCACGGCGTGAAGGAGAAGGCCGATCGCGAGGCGCAGGGGCTCTCCCCCGTCGGCGGCAAATTCTCCGATCTGCCCGACCTCATCCTGATCGACGGCGGCCCGCAGCAGGTGCGCTTCGCCCGCGAGGCGATGCTCGCCCAGGGGCTGGACATCCCGATGTTCGGCCTGGCGGAGCGCCTGGAGGAAATCTGGCTGCCCAACCGCGAGGAGCCCATCGTGCTGGATCACCACACGCCGGAGCTGCAGCTCGTGCAGCGCGTCCGCGACGAAGCCCACCGCACAGCCATCACCCACCACCGGACCCTGCGCGGCAAGGCTTTCACGCACAGCCAGCTGGAGGACATTCCGGGCATCGGCCCCAAGCGCCGCAAGGCCCTGCTGAAGCACTTCGGCAGCATCCGGGCGATCCGCGAGGCCACGGAGGACGAGCTGCTCGCCGTGGACGGCATCAACAAGCCCGCGGCGGAAGCCATTCTCGCCTGGAGCAAGAAGCCGCTGACGAAGGAGCAGGCGCGGGCGGTGCCGTGAGTGTAAGCGTACGCACAAGGCGCGAATCCTTTTCCGCCGGGTATGCCCCGTCCTTCTCTCTCCATCAGGCGTCACAGAAGGAATATCCCTGAGCCGAAAGGCATCCCGCGTCCGCTCTGCCCCCGAGAGCCGCTCCTTCGACGCCTACCTGTGGCGCTTTACCGGCGGCAAGGTGATCGACGGCCGCTGGCAAAAGCCGGAGGAGACACCAACTGTCAGTGAGGTGTCCCGGCGGTTGAGCGCCGACCTCCGCAAGCGGGGCATGGCCTACGTCGGCCCGGTCATCACCTATTCCTTTCTGCAGGCCATCGGGATGGTCAACGACCATCTGGCGGATTGTCCGTGCAGAGATGAGAAGCTGTAAAAAACCACTCTGTTCGCAGAAGCAGCATGAACAGGGTGGTTTTTTTGCGCAGTCGGAGAAGGAGGGTGAGCCGCTGATTCTTGCTCAGCCTGCCCGCAGTTCTGCCATCAACTGCTCGGGCGAAAGCACCCTGATGCGGCAGGGCGCAAAATGCTCAGGGTTGCGTGTGACGATGCAGTCCATACCTGCCCGCTGCGCGTTTACGATCAAAAGCGCATCCTCGTAGTCGCCATTCGGCAGGCTGAGCGCTTCGCGGCAATCCTCAGCAAGGGAGTCAGTCACTTCAAACAGCGTTAAAAGCTTAGCCAACACGTCCCTGGCTTTCGTGTCAACGTGATCCTGATTCTTAAACTGTTTGCGCGAAAAGTAGTGGATATCTGCCGCCTGTTTAGCCGTGATGAAACCATCTATCACCCGGCTCGCCACGGCTAAGAAAACCTCTCTGCCCGCAGCGCACCAGGGTTCCCTGTCCTGCAGAACATCCACAATCACATTGGTATCAATCAGTGCTTTCATGCTTCGTTCAGTCGCTCCTCACGGACTTCTTCCAGTGTCATCGTCTGCGGGAGAATCCCAAAGAGAGATTTTGCCGTTTCCATCCGATTCTGGTAAGGGCTTGTCAGCTTCGCGATCACTTTGCCATACTGGGTAATGAAGATGTCCTCGGACGCAGCGAGCGACAGATACTTGCCGAGATTCGCCTTCAGTTCCGTTGCGGTGATGGACATACGCACACCTCCTCGTCTGCAAACAGCATAGCAGTTTCGGACGATTTTGTCAACCAAATCGGATGATTATCATATAAAAACGGATGAAAATGGGATGCATTTTTCCCGGGCGATTCCGTGCATGGGAGGGTTCTCCATTTGTTTTCGCCTCCGAAACCGTGAAAGACGCTTTTCGATCCGCTCTTTGCCATCGATCGCGGCGACCGGCAGGCGGCTCAGAAAGCCCGCGCAGCCTTTGCCATACCGTTTGCCCTTGTCCGGGGTAACCGGTGAAATGCGCAGCGAAATAGCCGGCCCGATCCGTACAACCCGGTCGGCGGGCTTCAACTGCCTGAGCTATACTCTTGGAATGGCCCTTGGATATCTACAGAAAAACCGGAGCGCTGCTTCTACCGCAGACACTCCGGTTCTATTCATGATGGGAGAAAACCCTCAGCCCTGCTTCTGCTTATGCTTGGGGTTCTCGCAGATCACCATCACCTTGCCCTTGCGCTTGATGATCTTGCACTTTTCGCACATGGGCTTCACGCTCGGCCGCACTTTCATGGAAAAAACCTCCTTCGGTTTTTGTATCTCAGCTCTTGCTGCGCCAGGTGATCCGACCGCGGGTCAGATCATAGGGCGAAAGCTCGACGGTAACTTTATCTCCGGGGTAAATGCGGATGAAATTCTGCCGCATCTTGCCGGAGATATGCGCCATGATCTGGTAGCCGTTGGGAAGCTCCACCCGGAACATGGCGTTGGGAAGGGCCTCCACGACCTTTCCGTCCATTTCAATGACATCGTCCTTGGACAAGTTTTCAGTCCTCCTTGCACAGGGGCTGTTCGATACCCAGCCCGTTTTCCTTCAGAAACTTGCGCAGATCACTGTCCAGCAGCTGTCCTGCTTCCAGTTGCGACTTCAGGGTTTCCATCCGCACAGGCTTGGGTTTCAGGTGTTTGGTCTTTTTCTTTTTGGGGTGATTCAGCTTGCGGGTGAGACCGTCGGCCATCTGTACAAACCCGTCCTGCTCATCGCTGAGCAGCAGGAAGTACCGGCCTTCGTCCCGACCCTGGGTGGAGCGAACCACACGTCCCGTGTCGAAGGGCAGGCGATCCATCAGTCCGCCTCCTTCCATACGTGGCCGGGCAGCGTCAGCAGCTCCGGCGGGCGATCCTCGAAGACCGCCATCGTGTGTTCATAGTGGGAAGCCGGTTTGCCGTCCGCCGTGCGGACGCGCCAGCCGTCCTCCTCGTCGCTCTCCACGCGCCAGGTGCCCATGGCAATCATGGGCTCGACGGCGATGGTCATGCCCGCGCGCAGCTTCAGTCCGTGACCGGCGCGGCCGAAGTTGTAGACGCTCGGCTCCTCATGCATTTCACGGCCAATGCCGTGGCCTGTGAGGTCGCGCACCACGCCGTAGCCGTTCGCCTCGGCGATGGCCTGCACCGCGTGTCCAACGTCGCCCAGCGTATGCCCGGCGATCGCCTGGCGGGCGCCCGCGAAGAAGCAGGCCTCCGTCACTTCGATCAGGCGGCGCTTCTCTTCGCTGACGCGGCCGACCGGAACGGTCAGCGCGCTGTCTGCCTGCCAGCCGTCCAGCACCAGTCCGCAGTCCAGGCTGATGATGGAGCCTTCCCGCAGCACCTCCTGCTCGGAGGGAATGCCGTGCACCACCGTGTCGTCCACGCTGGTGCAGAGGGAAGCCGGATAGCCCTCGTAGCCCAGGAAAGAGGGCGTCGCCCCGTGATCCCGGATATACTTCTCGGCTATCGCGTCCAGCTCGGCTGTCGTCACCCCCGGCTTCACGGCCTGCGCCACCGTCTGCAGCACCTCATAGAGAAGCGCGCCCGCGCGGCGCATCAGACCGATCTGCTCCGGATTCTTGATGGTGATCATGCCTGGCCGAGAGCCTCCATGATCTTTCCGAATATCGCGTCCATGTCGCCGTCGCCGTCGACCTTCTTCAGCAGCCCCTTGCCCTCGTAGAAAGACACGAGCGGAGCGGTCTGGCTGTGGTAGACGGTGAGGCGGTTGAGCACGGTTTCGGCCTTGTCATCATTGCGCTGGATGAGGGGCTCACCGCAGTTGGCGCAGGTGGTCTTGTCGCCCAGCAGCGAGATGTGATAGGTCGCGCCGCACTTGGTGCAGACCCTGCGGCCGGAGATGCGCTTGATGAGCTTCTCGTCCTCGACCGCCAGCTCAATCACGCTGTCGATCTTGGCGAACTGCTCCAGCGCCTCAGCCTGGGGCACGGTGCGGGGGAAGCCGTCCAGGATGTAGCCGGCCTTGCAGTCGTCCATCTGGAGGCGGTCCTTCACGATATCGATGATGACTTCGTCGGGCACCAGCTGGCCGGCGTCGATGTAGCTCTTGGCCTTCAGGCCGGTCGGCGTGCCTTCCTTCATGGCACGGCGGAGAATGTCGCCGGTGGAGATCTGAGGAATGTTCAGCGCGGCGCAGATGCGCTGGGCCTGGGTTCCTTTGCCTGCCCCGGGAGGTCCGAGAAAGATGATGTTCATCCTGTCGCTCCTTTCCGTCGTATCCTTGGTGTTCAGATGAAGCCGGAAGATTCCGCCGCCTCGCCGCGCAGGGTGGGCTGGAGGCTCGCGCCTCCTGCGCCTCTGCGCCACACCCTTCGCACGCGTCATGCGGAGGGCGGCAGAGGAAGGCGAATTCCCGATTGCAAACACGTTCGCCATGCGCCTGTCGTCAGGGCAGGCGCATGGCGGAGAGATCTTACATGAAGCCGCCCTTTTCCACGTCCATGTCGATGCCGCGGATGCTCATCTCGGCCTGGATGGCGCGGATGGTTTCCAGGGCAACGCTCACCGCGATCAGAATGGAGGAAGCCGCGAAGGGCACCGCCGTGTTCAGGCCGCGGGTCAGCAGGGAAGGCACAGCAGACAGCACGGCCAGGAACAGAGCCGCAAACAGGTTGAGGCGGTTCACGGTCGTCTGCAGATACTGGCGCATGTTCTTGCCGCGCTGACCGGGGATGGTCGCGCCCTGCATGATCAGCTGCTCAGCCTGCTGCTTGGGATCGAAGCTGATGGAAGAGTAGAAGAAGGTGAAGGCGATGATGAGCAGGGAGGACACCAGGATATACAGCGGTGCGCCATTGCTCATGTGGGTCAGCCACCAGCGGCTGAAGCCGCCCTCATAGCGGGGGTCCACCAGCTGCACAATCGTGCTGGGGAACGCCATGAAGGAATAGGCGAAGATCAGCGGGAGCACGCCCACGGAGACGACCTTCAGGGTCAGGCGGGTGTTCTGGCCGCCGTACACCCTGCGGCCCTTGGTCTGCTTGGCGATCTGCAGCGGAATGCGGCGCTCGCCCAGCTCGACGAAGGTGACCAGCACGGTGATGATGATGGCCATGACCACGATCACCAGGGCCGCCATCCAGCCGGAAGTCGTGCCGGCGGTGGACGCGTTGGTGAAGGCGCTGATGATGCCGTTGAAGAGGTTGGAGATAATGCCCACGAAGATCAGCAGCGAGATGCCGTTGCCGATGCCCTTTTCCGTGATGCGCTCGCCAATCCACATCGCCAGCGCGGTGCCGGCAGCCATGGAGATACCGACCAGCATATAGTTGAACCAGCCGGACTTGATGGCGCCCAGGCCAGCCACCAGGCCGATGGCCTGCAGAGCGGCCAGACCGACGGTGACATAGCGGGTGATGCGGTTGATCTTTTCACGGCCGGCGCCGCTCTCATCCTGCTGCAGCTTTTCCAGCGCCGGAATGGCGATGCAGAGCAGCTGCATAATGATGCTCGCGTTGATGTAGGGTGTGATACCCATGGCCATGATCGTCATCTGGGAGAAGCTGTTACCGGTCATCATGTTGACCAGCTGCAGCAGCGGCAGATCCATCTGCTGACCCACGCGCGCGGGGTCAACGCCGGGGGCGGGGATAACGCCGACCAGACGATAGAGCAGCAGCATCAGGAAAGTGTAGATCAGCTTCTTGCGAAGCTCTTCTGTTTTCCAGATCTTGCGAAGGCTGTCACCCATATCAGATCACCTCGGCTTTCCCGCCGACGGCCTCGATCTTTTCCTTGGCAGAGGCAGTGAATTTGGCAGCCTTGACGTTCAGTTTCTTGGTCAACTCACCGTTGCCCATGATCTTGACACCGGCCAGGGTCTTCTTGATGATGCCCGCGTCCACCAGCGCCTGAGCGTCGACGGTCGCGCCATCCTCAAAGACTTCCAGCCGTTCCACATTCACGGCGGCGTAATCCACGCCAAAGATATTGGTAAAGCCACGCTTCGGCACGCGGCGGTACAGAGGCATCTGACCGCCTTCAAAGCCGGGGCGCTTGCCGCCGCCAGAGCGCGCCTTGGCGCCCTTGTGGCCCTTGCCGGAGGTCTTGCCCAGACCGGAACCCACGCCACGGCCCAGACGCTTGGCAGCAGTGGTAGAGCCCTCGGCGGGGTGCAGTTCATGCAGTTTCATTGGGGTTCCCTCCTTACTCGTTGACTTCTTCAACCTTCACCATGTGCTTCACGGCGAAGATCTGACCGCGGATGGCAGCGTTGTCGGGCTTTTCCACGGTCTGGCCGACCTTGTGCAGGCCCAGAGCCGCAACGGTGGCCTTGTGCTTGGGCAGGGAGGCGATGGGAGACTTGATCAAAGTGACTTTGAGCTTCATCTTCATTTCCCTCCTTAACCCAGCAGTTCTTCCACGGTCTTGCCGCGCATATTGGCGACCTGCTCGGGGCTGCGGAGCAGCTTGAGGGCTTCCAGCGTGGCCTTGACCATGTTGATGGGGTTGTTGGTGCCGAAGGACTTGGTGCGGATATCGCGCACGCCGGCCATTTCCAGCACGGCGCGGCAGGCACCGCCGGCGATCACGCCGGTGCCTTCGGGGGCGGGCAGCAGCACCACCTTGGCGGTGGAATAATAGCCCGTGACCTCATGGGGCAGAGTGGAACCGGCCAGAGGCACGTTGATCATGCTCTTCTTGGCATCCTCGGTCGCCTTGCGGATGGCTTCGGGGATTTCCACGGCCTTGCCCATGCCGGCGCCCACGCGGCCCTGCTCGTCGCCAATCACCACCAGCGCGGAGAAGCGGGCATTGCGGCCGCCCTTCACGGTCTTGGACACGCGGTTGACAGCGACAAGGCGATCCTTGAATTCGCTAACCTGTTCGTAATGTGGCATTTGCGTGTGTCCTCCTTTAATCAGAAGTCAAGTCCGGCTTCGCGGGCTCCCGCGGCGACTTCGGCCACACGGCCGGTATACACATACCCGCCACGGTCGAAGACAACCGTCTTGATGCCTGCCTGGACAGCACGCTCGCCCAGCAGCTTGCCAACCAGCTTGGCGGCGCCCTTCTTGTCCACTTCGTCGAGCTGACCCTTCAGCTGAGGATCAAGCGTGGAAGCGGCGCAGAGGGTGACACCCTTGGTGTCGTCAATAATCTGGGCCTGAATGTGCTTGTTGGAACGGTACACGGAAAGACGCGGCATATCAGGGGTGCCGCTGATCTTTTTGCGGACGCGTTCATGACGGATCTCGCGGATCTCATTGCGGTCGCGCTTCTTGAACATATGCAGTCACTCCCTCTCTTACTTACCGGTCTTGCCTTCCTTGCGGCGGATGTGCTCACCCTGGTACTTGATGCCCTTGCCCAGGTAGGGTTCAGGCTTGCGGATGGCACGGATGTCCGCGGCAAGATTGCCGACGACCTGCTTATTTGCGCCCTTCACCACGATGGTGGTGTCGTTGGGGGTCTCGAAGGTGATGCCTTCGGGAGCCGGGATCACCACGGGGTGAGAGAAGCCGATGGCGATGTCCAGCTGCTGGCCGTTGTTGTTGGCCTTGGCCTTGTAACCGGTGCCGACCATCTCCAGCGTCTTGGAGAAGCCGTCGGTCACGCCCACCACCATGTTGTGGACCAGGGAACGATACAGGCCGTGCATGGCCTTGTGGTTTTTATCCTCGCTGTGGCGCTCGAGGGTCAGTACGTTGCCCTCCTGCTTCACGGTGATTTCAGGATTGACCTGCTGGCTCATGGTGCCCTTGGGGCCCTTCACAGTCACCAGGTTCGCTTCATCCACCGTTACCGTCACGCCCGCGGGGACATGGATCGGAAGTCTTCCGATACGAGACATATTTCACACCTCCATGAACGTGTCGGTATTACCAGATGTAGGCGAGCACTTCGCCGCCGATATCCTGCTTGCGGGCTTCCTTGTCCGTCATCAGACCCTTGCTGGTCGAGATGATGGCGATGCCCAGGCCGCCGAGCACCTTGGGGAGCTCTTCGCAGCGGGCGTACACACGCAGACCGGGCTTGGAAATGCGCTTCAGACCGGCGATAACGGGGGTCTGCTTGCCGTTGACGTACTTCAGGGTGATTTTGATGTTGCCCTGAACGCCGTCGTCGATATAATCCACGGCCTTCACATAGCCTTCATTGAGAAGGATCTTCGCGATGGCCTTCTTGGTATTCGAGGCGGGAACGATCACAGCGTCGTGCTTGGCGACCTGTGCGTTGCGAATGCGGGTGAGCATATCGGCAATGGGATCATTCACAACCATGATAGAACCTCCTTCCGTTTTCTCCCCGCTTACCAGCTGGCCTTGCGGACACCGGGGATTTGGCCCTTATAGGCCAGCTCTCTGAAGCAGATACGGCAGACGCCGTACCGGCGCAGAACAGAATGCGGGCGGCCGCACAGGCGGCAGCGCGTATAGGCGCGGGTAGAGAACTTCGGGGTCCTCGCCTGCTTGAGTTTCATGCTCGTCTTAGCCACTTGTCATTTCCTCCTTTGTCGGCCTTACGCCTTGGCGAAGGGCATGCCCAGCGCCGCGAGCAGCTCCTTGCACTCTTCGTCGGTCTTGGCGGTGGTCACGAAGATCATCTCCATGCCGCGGATCTTTTCGACCTTGTCGTACTCAATCTCGGGGAAGAGCAGCTGCTCCTGGATGCCCAGGGCATAGTTGCCGCGGCCGTCAAAGGCCTTGGTGGAAACGCCATGGAAGTCGCGCACGCGGGGCAGGGCCACGCTGACCAGCTTATCCATGAATTCTTCCATACGGGCGCCGCGCAGGGTCACCTTCGCGCCAACGTTCTGGCCTTCGCGAACCTTGAAGTTTGCGATGGACTTCTTGGCCTTGGTAACCATGGGCTTCTGGCCGGAGATGATGGTCAGCTCGCTGACCGCCTGCTCCATGGCCTTCGCGTTGTCCTTGCAATCGCCCAGACCCATATTGATCACGATCTTTTCCAGACGCGGAATCTCCATGGGATTCTTGTAGCCGAACTTCTGCTTCAGGGCAGGAATCGCCTCGGCCTTATACCTTTCCTTCAGACGGGTAGCCATCAGACTCTTCCTCCTTTATCAGTCGATGTCCGCGCCGCACTTCTTGCACACGCGAATCATCTGACGCTGCTGCTTGCCGGCATCGTTGGTCTTCACGGTCACCTTATGGTTCACACGGGTGGCCTTGCCGCACTTGGGGCACACCAGCATCACGTTGCTGGCGTCAATGGGCATCTCCTTGTGGATGATGCCGCCGGGGGTCATGGCATTGCGGGCCTTCTGGTGCTTGGTCACA
This sequence comes from uncultured Clostridia bacterium, assembly GCA_946543085.1. Classification (GTDB taxonomy): domain Bacteria; phylum Bacillota; class Clostridia; order Christensenellales; family Aristaeellaceae; genus RUG11272. The sequence goes on from CAMNLM010000005.1 coordinate 42,012, forward strand.
GTGCCGACACCCTCAACTGTCACGCGGCCGGTCTTGGGGAAGGACGCGATGATCTTGCCTTCCTTGCCCTTGTCCTTGCCGGAGATGACAACGACCTTGTCGTTCGTCTTCACGTTCATCGCTTTACCCTCCTCACAGCACTTCGGGAGCCAGGGAGACGATCTTCATGAAGTTCTTCTCGCGCAGCTCACGCGCCACGGGCCCAAAGATACGGGTGCCACGGGGCAGCATCTGGTCGTTGATGATCACGGCGGCGTTGTCGTCAAACTTGATATAGCTGCCGTCGGGGCGGCGTTTGTTCTTGCGCACGCGCACGATCACAGCCTTCACCACGTCGCCCTTCTTCACCTGGCCGCCGGGCTGTGCGCTCTTGACACTCGCGACGATGACATCACCGATGGAGCCATCGCGACGGAAAGAGCCGCCCAGCACACGGATGCACATGATTTCCTTAGCGCCGGAATTGTCGGCGACATTGAGTCGCGTTTGCGGCTGAATCATTGTGTTTTCCTCCTTATTGACGCGCTCTTACTTGGCCTTCTCGATGATCTCGACCAGGCGCCAGCGCTTGTCACGGCTCAGGGGACGGGTTTCCATCACGCGGATGGTGTCGCCGATGCCGCACTCGTTGTTCTCGTCGTGCACCTTCAGCTTGCTGGTGTGGTTCACGATCTTGCCGTAAAGGGGATGACGCACGCGGTCCTGGATCTTGATGACGCAGGTTTTATCCATCTTGTCAGAGACCACAACACCGATGCGGGTCTTGCGAAGTCCTCTTTCTTCACTCATTGAAGGGGCTGCCTCCTTTCATCGCTCACGCCTGTTCCTTCTGGCGCAGCACGGTCTTGGCACGAGCAATGTCACGCTTGACATCAGTGATCTGCTTGTGGTTCTGCAACTGACCGGTTGCCAGCTGGAAACGAAGGGTGAACAGCTGGGTTTTCAGCTCCTTGACCTTCTCGTTCAGCTGTTCAACCGTCATAGCGGTCATTTCATTTGCCTTCATTACTGTTCACCACCCGCTTCGGTTGTCGCCTCTTCCTGGCGCTTGATGATCTTGGTCTTCAGGGGCAGCTTGTGGGACGCAAGGCGCAGGGCCTCTTTCGCGGCGTCCTCCGGCACACCCTTGATCTCGAACAGAACGCGGCCGGGCTTGACCACCGCCACCCAGTATTCCGGCGTGCCTTTGCCGGAACCCATGCGGGTCTCGGCGGGCTTCTCGGTCACGGGCTTGTCAGGGAAGATCTTGATCCACACCTGGCCGCCGCGCTTGGTGTAGCGGGTCAGGGCGATACGGGCAGCCTCGATCTGCTGGGAGGTGACCCAGCTGGGCTCGGTGGCCTGCAGGCCGAAATCACCGTAGGCCAGGAAATTGCCGCGATGGGCCTCGCCTTTCATGCGGCCGCGGAACACCTTGCGGCGCTTGACTCTCTTGGGCATCAGCATAGGTTACTTGACCTCCTTCGCAGCAGGGGCTTTCTTGGCCTTGGGCAGGATCTGGCCCTTGTAGATCCAGACCTTGATGCCCAGGCGGCCATAGGTGGTCTTCGCTTCCGCGAAACCATAGTCGATGTTGGCGCGCAGGGTCTGCAGCGGGATGGAGCCGTCGTGATAGCTCTCGCTGCGGGCGATGTCCGCGCCGCCGATGCGGCCGCCGACCGCGCACTTGATACCCTTGACGCCGTTGCTCTTCATCGCGCGCTGAATGCTCTGCTTCATGGCGCGGCGGAAGCTGATGCGCTTCTCGAGCTGCTGGGCAATATTCTCGGCCACCAGCTGCGCGTCTGCGTCGGGCTGGCGGATCTCCAGCACGTTGATGTGAACGTTCTTGCCCAGGAAGGCCTGCACGTCCTTCTTCAGCTGCTCGATGTTGGCGCCCTTGGGCCCGATAATCATGCCGGGCTTGGAGGTGAAGATGTTCACCGTGACCATGGAGGCCGTGCGCTCAATATCGATCTTGCTGATGCCGGTGGCATAATACTTCTTCTTGAGCATATCGCGGAGCTTGTAATCCTCCACGAGGTTGTTCGCAAAATCCTTCTTTTCGGCGTACCAGCGGGTGCTCCAGTCATAGATCACGCCGACGCGCGCGCCGTGGGGATTCACTTTCTGACCCATGAATAAACCTCCTTCGCCTTACTTCTGGTCCAGCACCACGCTGATGTGGCTGGTGCGCTTGAGCATCGGGGACGCGCTGCCGCGGC
>CAMNLM010000006.1 GCA_946543085.1 uncultured Clostridia bacterium
AAGGTCTCCCTCACCGTGAAGGTGCTGGAAGGCGCTCAGGTCTCCAACGGCGGCAGCGGCGCTGTGGCCAACGGTGGCGATGGCACCACCGTCAAGGTCGGCAACGACAGCGAGTATGAAACCAACACCGTCTCCAACCCCGTGCCCGACGATCCGGTGAAGGCCGAGAAACCCGCGGAGGGCAAGGAAGCCGGCGGCGCCCTGAAGGTTGGCGATGAGATCACCTATGAGATCTCCTTCGCAAACTACAAGACCGAGCCCGCGACCGTAACCGTCAAGGATAAGCTCGACAAGAACGTTGCCTACGTGTCCGCTGACAACGGCGGTGTCTACGATGAAACTGCCCATACCGTCACCTGGACGATCAACAATGTGCCTGCTGGCGATAAGGGCAAGGTCTCCCTCACCGTGAAGGTGCTGGAAGGCGCTCAGGTCTCCAACGGCGGCACCGGCGCTGTGGCCAACGGCGGCGACGGCACCACCGTCAAGGTTGGCAACGACAGCGAGTATGAGACCAACACTGTGTCCAACCCCGTGCCGGACGATACGATTTCTCTGACTGTGATCAAGATCTGGGACGACAACAACAACGCCTATGGCCTGCGTCCGAGGGCTCTGACCGTGCGCCTCTACAACAACAGTGAGGTCAGGCCGATCCACGTCGTAACCCTGAACGCGGCCAACGGCTGGCAAGCCACCGTGTCCGGCCTGCCCATCTACAACAGCGACGGCACGCTCGCCACCTACCGCTGGGTTGAGGCCGAGGTTGCTGGCTATACATCCAGCGTAGCGATCAGAACCGACGGCACAGCGATCTTCACCAACCGCTACCGTCCGCGCCCGGTCGTACCCGGAACACCGGAGACCCCGCCTGCGCCCACGCCCAATCCGCCGATTGAGCTCGAAGACTACGGCACGCCTCTGGGCATCGACGTTGAGATCAACAACGTCGGCGACACCTTCGACTGATGCCGCGAAGCACACTCAATCCTTCCTTCACGGAAAGGAGATCTCCTATGAAGCATTCCACCAAACGGAGCCTGAGTCTTCTGGCCGCCCTGCTGCTCCTGCTCTCCGCCCTGCCCATCCCGGGCCTGGCGGAGGCGCCGGGCCCGGCTGAACCCGAGCAAGCCCCGGCCTACGAGTATCCCGAGGAACTGATCGTCGGCAATCCGACCGAGATGCGGGGCGATTTCTTCACGGAGATGTTCGGCAACAACACGGCCGACATCGACGTCCGCTCGCTCATCCACGGCTACAACCTGGTCAACTGGGACCAGGGCCAGGGCGTCTACGTGTTCGACCCGACGGTCGTCACCAGCACCCGTGTGGTGCAGGACAGCGCGGGCAACCGCACCTTCTTCCTGATCCTGGCGGAAGACCTGTTCTATTCCGACGGCACCCGCATCACAGCCTGGGACTACGCTTTCTCCCTGCTGCTGATGATGGCCCCGGAGATGGAGCAGATCGGCGCGAAGATCTACCGGGCCGAGCACATCCGCGGCTATGACGCCTACATCACGAAGCGCTCCCAGGCGCTGGCCGGCGTCGAGGTCATTTCCGACCGTCAGCTCGCCATCACGATCGACGCGGCCTTCATGCCCTTCTTCTTCGAGACCGGCCTGTTTCTGTGCGTCCCCTACCCCATTTCCGTGATCGCGCCCGGCTGCCGGGTGTATGACAACGGCCAGGGCGCTTACATCGGCAACATCGACCAGACCGTGGCTGAACCGATCTTCACCGCGGATCTGCTGCGGGAAACCGTGCTGAATGAAGAAACCGGCTACAACAGCCATCCGTCCGTCACCTCTGGCCCGTACAGTATGACCAGCTTCGACGGCGAGACCGCGCACTTTGTCATCAATCCCTATTACAAGGGCACCTGGGTGAGCCGTCCGGAGCTTCTCCCCGGCTATACCCCGCCGGAGGAAGGCGCTGAGTCCGTGTGGCCGGGCGCCGAGGAGCTTCCCGCAAACTACACCTTTGTGACCGACGACGAGGGCAACAGCATCTGTGTGGTGCGGCCCACGATCGAGCGCATCGCCTTCCGCTCCGTGGTGAGCGAGAACGTCTCCCAGCTGCTCGCGGACGGCGAGCTGCACCTGGTCAACAAGCTGACCTACGGCCCGGCCATCACGGGGCTGCTTCAGTCCTCGGACGAGCTGGACATCCTCATGCAGAACTATCCCCGCGTCGGCATGACCTTCTTCACCTTCTCCTGCGAAAAGCCCGCGGTGAACGAAATGGCCGTGCGGCAGGCCATCGCCTGGTGCATGGACCGCGACGAGATTACCCTCGCCTACACGACCGGCTACGGCCAGCGCGTGGACAGCTACTACGGCATCGGGAAGTGGGAATACCAGGTGGTCGAAGGTCTGATCGATGCGCCTGTCCATCTGCTGGCCGCAGGGGAATCCATCCCGTCCAACCTGGCGCGCTTCCAGAATCTCTATGCAGCCGACGAGACGTCCTATGAGACCCAAGCCGCCGCCTGGGACGCGCTCTCGCTGGACGGCCTGACACAGTATACGGTGGACACGGACCGCGCCAACAGCCTCCTCAACGACGCAGGCTGGACGCTGAACCGCGAGGGCGATACCTATCGCCCCGGCGTGGACGACGTGCGCTGCAAGCAGGTGGACGGCGAACTGGTTGCCCTGGACCTGACGATGCTCTATCCGGAGGGCAACAACATCATCGACGCGCTGAACGACCATTTTGTCCGCCATCTCGAGGAAGTCGGCATCCGCGTGACCTTCGTCCCCGCGCCGATGGACGAGCTGCTCTCCAGCTACTACCGCCACACCGAGCGCACGACGGACATGATCTACCTCGGCACGAACTTCCACGTGCTGGTCGATCCCTCCATCACCTACGCTGTGGACGACACGATCCTCCACGAGAAGTGGAACAACACCTTCAGCGACGACCAGCTGCTGTTCGAGCGCGCCGTGGAGATGCGCAAGACCCAGCCCGGCGATCTCTACACCTACATGACCCGCTGGATCGCATTCCAGGAGCGCTACAACGAAGTGCTCCCGGCCATCCCGCTCTATTCCAACATCTACTTCGACTTCTACGAGCCGTACCTGCAGAACTACCAGATCACGGCCCACACGACCTGGGGCCAGGCGATTGTCCAGGCGTACTTCGGTGAAAAACCGGAGGAGCCCGAGGAACCTGAGGCAGTCGAAACGGAAGAAGAACCCGGCGAAGGGGAAACCGTCATTGACGGCTGATTCAACGCCGGCAGCTGCTTCCGCGCCCGGCACACGGAGACCCTGTGATTACCCGACCGCCCCATTCCCCCGTTATTCCGGAGGCGATACACCATGAAAAAGAGATTGATCCTTGCAGCCATCCTCCTTGCGCTGCTGACCAGCGCGGCGCAGGCCGAGCGCACGCCGGCATACAGCAGAAAGACCGTGCCTGCCGCCGCGGAGGCCGCGCAGCCAGCCGTGTCGGTGACTGCCGATCCAGCCGCGCAGGTTGGCATCGAGGCCGTTGTCGTGACCGGCTCAGGCTCGGTTGCCGACTCGGCTTATCTGCCCACTCCGGTGGCAGCCTCGCCTGCGGCTGAGTCTGCCCCCGTGGCTGTGTCTGCCCCTGTGGCTGCACCTGTGCCTGCGTCTTCGTCCTCTTTCGCGCAGACGGTTCAGACAGGTTCGCACTGGGTCACGGTGACAGCGCCCGCCGGTGTCTTCGACCAGGACGCTATGATCCTGGCTTCCGAGACCTACAGCGAAGCCCTGGCTTCCGCGGCGGTTCGGGCCTGCGGGCTGGAGAGCGCAGGCGCGGGGTTCAGCATCCAGCATCTGATGTTCGCCATCACCGGCCCTCAACCAAACGGCATTGCGCAGGTGAGCGTCGCCAGCGCCTCCATTCAGCAGGCCCAGTCCGCCTCCTTCCATGTCTTCCGCAGCCTGGACAGGGGCGTCACGCAGGTCTCCGCCCGGGCCAACTGGGCGCAGGGAATCATCACGTTCGAGCTGAGCGAGATGGGTCTCTATGACGTGATGCTCGTGAGCCAGCGGACGACTGCCGCGATTCCCGCGCCTTCCGCGCAGGAGAGCCAGCCTGTCGCTGCATCGGAAGCCTGTAGCGAAGACACGCCCGCGCAGAACATCCAGCAGGTTGCCGCGCCCGCAAATCTCCCCGCGGTGCCGGCTCCCAGCGCCGTTGAGGTTGCTCCTGCAAAGCGCGCCCCGGCAGCCGTCAGCGTGCCCGTGCCCGCTCCCAGCGCTGTGGACGTGGTGCCCGCACAAGCTGCCGCGCCGGTTGAAGCCGCGCCAGAGCAGGCGGCAGAACCGCTTAACGCCGAGCCCGCGCAGGACATTGCCATCGCGCAGGACATCAAGGTCACCGTGCACGCGGACAGCGAAGTCATCGCCGAAGCCCCTGCCGCGGAAGTTCCCGTTGATGAAGCGATTGAAACCACGGCCCCCGCTGAGCTGCAGGCTGTGGAAGCGGAAGTGTCCGACGCAGTGAATGCAGCTGAAGCCGCAGCCGAGATCCCTGTTGTCTCCGAAGCGCCTGTCCCTGCTGCCACTGAAGACGACGCTGCCGTGACCGTTGAAGCAACCGCTGACGAAGCACCCGCCGACGCCGAAGAGAGCGCGCACGAACCCATGGTGGAAATCGCCATCGCAGCGCCTGAAGAGGTCCCTGCAGTGGAAGCGCCCGCTGCTGCCGAGGAGGCTGTCCCGGCTGAAATGGCAGCAGACGCCGCAGCCGCCGACATCCCCCTTCCCGTCGAAACCGCCGCGGAAGAGAGCGAAGCCATTCCTGAAGCGCCCGTCGTTTCAGAAGAACCCGCTGAAACCGCGGTCAGCGAGAGCCCGGCAGCCCCGGCAGAAAATCCCGGGGAAGCTGTGGAAGTGACTGTCCCCGCCGTGGCCACCGCAGACGAAGCGCCTGCTGACGACGGTGAGGAGAATCAAGAAACCGTTGGGGCCGAGGAAGAAACCCTGCCCGCCGAAGGCGCAGCGGAAGAAGACGAAACCGGCGCTGTGGCCGACGCGGAAGCTCCGGCTGAACCCGATGAAGCCGGGTACGCCGAGATTGAGCTTCAGCTGATTCCCGAAGAGGCGCAGGATGCCGAAACCGAACCGGCAGCCGAAGCCGAAGCGGGCGGCTCTGAGGCAGATCCGACGGACGTTCAGAGCATCCCCGAAGCGCTGGAGCGCGTGGAAGTCAACGTGACCGCGTCTTTCGAGGGCGAGCTCCACTACGGCTCCGAGATCGTGCTCACAGCTGACGTGGACGCCCTGGCCGAAAACTACGACATCATCTGGCAGTACTCCCCCGACGGCGGACTCACCATCTGCACAGTGGAGAATGCCAGCGAGCTCACCTACAGCTTTGTGCTGAGCCGTGAGAACGCGCACTATAGCTGGCGCGCCGTCCTCACCAGAAAAACTGCTCTCCCCGGCGATCCCGTCTGAGTATGAGCCCCTTGGAAACGGCGCTGTCCGGCGTCCGCTTCCGTCAATCAAAAACGCATCGGCTGCATTCCTGTTCACAGGCGCAGCCGATGCGTTTTTATATGATCCCTGTTCACGGATCTGGCGGGCAATGCCTTTGGGCACTGCACCAGTCTCCTGTGGCAGCGTATTCTTCGTAACCGGTCAATAACTCCACGGTTTGAAAGTAAGCGGTCAATAAACCACGCCTCCCAATAAAAGCGTGGCCATGAGAGAATGTGTCCAGCGGATTCGGAGCGAGTCGGAGAGATTCGTGCCGAATTGGCCAGAAAAACAGGACACGGAGGTCATGGCAATGGGAGTGCAGGCAATCAGACATCACATCCTCTTTGGCAGGTTGATCGGTGCGCAGATAATCCTGGAATCAGTTCATCACAAGACTGGCTTTTTGACAATCGCGCTTTTGCTGCAGTTTGTTCAGCCCGTCCGCGGGCAGTCTCTTCTGCTCGGTGAATGCGCCCGCTTGCGCGCCTCCCCGCAGAAAGAAAACGGATGGCGCTGTCCCGCGCGGATCAGTCCGTTGCTGATCTGCAAAGCGCAGCGAAAGAAAACGCCCTCCAACCGATTTGCGCGGAGGCATTTGCGCGTGCATCAGGCGGCGGGAAAGCCATTGACGAAAGGCGCGCGGCTGGGGTAAAATAGGGCAAAGGCGGTGATTGAATGCCCTCTCCCTCCATGGTCCGGGATATGACACGGGGCCCTGTCGTCTCCCAGCTGATCCGTTTCTCGTTTCCTCTGTTTGTCTCCAACGCGCTGCAGGCCATCTACAACCTGGTGGACATGGTTGTTGTCGGCAATTACATCGGCAAGGCCGGTATGTCCGCCGTATCCATCGGCGGCGACATCCTGCACCTGCTGACCTTCGTCGCGATGGGCTTTTCCTCCGCGGGCCAGGTCATCATTGCGCAGGCGGTCGGCAGCAGAAGGCACGAGGACATCCGGAAGATCATCGGCACCATGTTCACCTTCCTGCTGAGCTTTTCCCTGGCGATGGCGGCGCTCTGCTACACGCTGCGTTTCTCCGTGCTGGGCTGGCTCAACACACCCGCCGCAGCCTATGACTTCACCATGGATTACATGGTCACCTGCATCTGCGGTCTGGTGTTCATCTACGGCTACAACATCGTCAGCGCGGTCCTGCGCGGCATGGGGGAAAGCCGGCTGCCCTTTGTGTTCATCGCCATCGCGGCCATCCTGAACATCGCGCTGGATATCCTCTTTGTCAAATACCTTGGGCTCGCCGTCTTTGGCGCTGCGCTCGCGACCGTCATCGGCCAGGGCGTCAGCTTCATCATCTCGCTGATCTACCTCTACCGCAAGCGCGAGAATTTCGGCTTTGACTTCCGGCCAGCCAGCTTCCGCATCGACGGCCCGCAGTTCAGGCGTCTGCTCGCCCTGGGGATCCCCATGGCGATCCAGTCCGCGGCCGTGAACTTCTCCAAGATTATCCTCACCAGCTGGATCAACCTTTTCGACGTCACCTATTCGGCCCTTGCCGGCATCTTCAACAAGGTCAACATCATGTGCGGCGTCATCTCCCAGTCCTTCACCGCCGCCGGCAGCACCATGGTGGGCCAGAATCTCGGCGCCCGGGAGTACAAGCGCGTCAACCAGATCCTGCTCACGATCTTTGCGTTCAGCATGGCGCTTTCGCTGCTCCTGACCGCCGTCATGCTCTTCTGGCCGGACAGCGTGTACGGCATCTTTACGCCGGATCAGGAGCTCATGGGTCTGGCCTCCGTGCTGACGCTGCCCATCATCCTCAATTTCTACGGCTCCGCCACGCGGTCCGTCGCCTTCTCGCTGATCAACGGGTCAGGCCGCTCCAGGCTGAACCTCGCTGTGGCCATCATCGACGGCATGGCGGCCCGCATCGGTCTGGCCGCGCTGCTCGGCTTCGCGCTAAAGCTCGACTGCCTGGGCTTCTGGCTGGGCGACGCCCTCGCCGGTTTCATGCCGATGGTCATCGGCCTTGTCTTCTATCTCTCCGGCCGATGGAGAATCGGTCAGCGTCCCGGAGACAGCGAGCCCTGATACAGTCCTTTGTGCAGAGAAGGAGGAAACCCCGTGAACAGCATCTATCACCGCATCAGCGTAAGGAAATTCGAGCAGAGGCCCGTGGAGCCCGAAAAGACGGAAGCCCTGCTCCGCGCCGCCATGCAGGCCCCCTCCGCAGGCGACCAGCAGCCCTGGGAATTCTATGTCGTCACCGACAGGGCGAAGCTGGAGGCGCTCTCAAAGGTCGGCCCCTACGCGGGCTGCACAAAGGACGCGCCCGCCGCGATCGTCTCCGCCTACCGCAAGGCGTGCTGGGCCCCGGCTTACGCGCAGATTGACCTCTCCATCGCCATGCAAAACCTCTGGCTCGAGACAGACAGCCAGGGTCTTGGCGGCGTCTGGCTCGGCATCGCGCCCCTCGAAGAGCGCATGCGGGAAGTCGAGCAGATCCTCGGCATCCCGGAGACCCTGCGTGCCTTCGCCATCTTTCCCTATGGCTATCCCGCCGAGAGCCGCAGCCAGGAAGACCGGTTTGACCCGGCAAGGATCCACTATGTGACCGCGTAAGCACCCCGCTGCGCATCAGCCATCGTCTCAAAAAGGCGCGGCTGATGCGTTTTGTTTTCCCGCCCGGCTGTGCGGATAACCGTCTCCGCAGCGTACAGAGCGCAGCCCCGTCGCCCAAAATGAGCGCTTGACAAACAGCGGCTATCCGGTAGAATAATAAACGCATAAGCATGAGTGAGATGCAGACAAACAGGCCGTCTTTTCCTGAAAGACTGAAAAGCGATCCCCCATTGAAGAGACACGCCCGGCAGCAGTCCGTCCCTGTGAATTGGAGGCAGGATCCGTGAGCAAGTTTGAACTGAAATATGTGCGTATTCAGGGCAAGGAGCTGGCCCGGAATACGATGTACGCCAAGGGCATCTTCAGCATATGCTGGCAGCTGATCCAGCAGGACGTCATGGACGAGGAGGACGAGGGGCTCTACCGCGAGATCGACAGCTGGTTTGCCGAGCATCTTCCCTGGCCGCCGCAGTGCAGGAATCAGGAGCCCGTGGTCTGCTGGTTCAAGACAGAGAACTCCGAGGAAATGCTGAAAATGATCCGCCCGGCTCTGTGGCTGCTGGAACGGTATCATCACCCATATTACCTTGTCTATACCAACACGCCCGGCGAGATCGTCTATGAAGACCAATACCAGGTCGTGGCCAGGACCGACGGCTGCCTGCAGATCGACGAAGTTCAGCCCTCCTGGTCCCCTGAAGAGCCAGCCCAAAGTGCTGAGCGCACAGAATAAGGAGGCGCCTATGGATACTCTCAACCACCGCAAAGCAACCGCCCGCCTGCGCCTGCTTCAGGCAGACGGGACACCCCTGGCCGGGACAAAGGTGACCCTCGACCAGACCAGCCATCAGTTTTTATTTGGCTGCGGCGCGTTCGACGCTGTGGCGATGATGAAAACGAAGGATGAAAACCAAAGGGCTTTCCTGTCTGAACGCATGCGGAAATGGCTGGCCCTGTTCAATTACGGAACGCTGCCCTTCTACTGGGGGCGCTATGAGCCCACAGAGGGACAGACGGCTTATGCCGAAACCATGGCAGCCGCCCGCTGGCTGCGGGAGCGCGGCGTGCAGGTGAAGGGGCATCCGCTTTGCTGGCACACGGTCTGCGCGCCCTGGCTGATGCAATACGACAACCAGGAAATCCTGCGCAGGCAGATCGCGCGCATCCACAGGGACGTGACCGCCTACAAGGGCGTGATCGACATGTGGGACGTCATCAACGAAGTGGTCATCATGCCCGTCTTTGACAAGTATGACAACGCCATCACCCGCGTCTGCAGGGACATCGGCAGGATCCGCCTGGTGAAAGAGGTGTTCGCGGCCGCGAAGGAGAGCAACCCGGAAGCCACGCTGCTGATCAACGACTTCAACACTTCCGTCTCCTATGAGATTCTCCTGGAGGGCCTGCTCGAAGCCGGCGTGCCCATCAGCGCAATCGGCATCCAGAGCCACCAGCACCAGGGCTATTGGGGGCTCGAAAAGCTGCAGGACGTGCTGGAGCGCTTCTCCCGCTTCGGGCTGCCGATTCACTTCACGGAGAACACGCTGATCTCCGGCGACCTCATGCCCGCTCACATCGTGGACCTGAATGACTGGCAGGTGCCGTCCTGGCCCAGCACGCCCGAGGGCGAAGAGCGCCAGGCAAGGGAGATCACCGAGATGTACAGCGTTCTGTTCGCTCATCCGCTGGTGGAAGCCATCACCACCTGGGACTTCAACGACGGATGCTGGCTGAAAGCCCCCTCCGGCTTCGTGCATGAGGACAACAGCGAAAAGCCGTCTTATCACGCGTTGAAGCAGCTGATTCACGGCGCATGGGAAACCCATGAGACATGTGTCACGGACGCGGACGGCCGCCTCACCTTCACAGGCTTCAAAGGGGACTATGCGCTGCGCACGGAGGCGGGCTGCGCCGCCTTCACCCTGCAGCGCGATGGGGAGACCTCCCTGCGTATGACAGCTTCAGAGACATAAGCGCGGCAGACGCAGAGCGTTCTTCAGCCCGTCCCGGAATCCTTTCTGCCGGAGGATCAGCCATGACAAACACCAGCCGCAAAACCGCCCTGTTTGAAACCGTTGCCGTTCCGAAGGCGCTTTTGACCATGGCGGTTCCCACCATCGTCAGCCAGCTGATTACGCTGATTTACAACATGGCGGACACCTGGTTCATCGGGAGAACCAACAATCCCTACATGGTGGCGGCTTCCTCCCTGGTGCTCACGGTGTTTCTGATGGCAGGCGCGGTGGCCAACCTGTTCGGCGTGGGCGGCGGCAGCCTGATGGTGCGGCTGCTGGGCAGCAGGGAGGAAGAGGAAGCCGGAAAGGTGGCCTCCTGGACGGTCCTGATGGCTGCCTGCTTCGCTTTGGTGTTTTCCCTGCTTTGCCTGGTGTTCATGGATCCCCTGCTGCGCCTGCTGGGCGCCAGCGACAGCACAATCGGCTACGCCCGGCAATACCTGATCTTCGTCGTGGTCATCGGCGGCGTGGCGAACGTGACGGCGACCGCCATGTCCTTCCTGCTGCGGAACGCGGGCTATGCCCGGGAAGCCGCCTTCGGCCTGGGCATGGGCGGTGTGCTGAATATCGCTCTCGACCCGCTGTTCATGTTCGTGATACTGCCCGACGGCTTCCAGGTGATGGGCGCGGGCATCGCCACCATGCTGTCCAACGTCTTTTCACTCGGCTACTTCCTTTGGATGTTCCACCGCGTGCGGCAGAATTCGGTGCTGGGAATCCCGAGGCGGATCGAGCGCATCCGCCCGGAATCCCGCAGAAACATCTTTGCCATCGGCGTGCCGGCAGCCCTGAGCGTCTTCCTGTTCGACCTGACCAACATCGTCATCAACCGGCTCTCCGCCTCCCACGGCGATCTGGAGCTGGCCGCCATCGGCATTGTGCAAAAGGTGGAGCGCTTTCCCCTGAATATCGGCATCGGCATCTGTCTCGGCATGATTCCCCTCATCGGCTACAATTACGCCTCCGGCAACCGCAGGCGCATGAGCGCGTTTTTCACGGCTGCCCGCGTGGCGGGTCTCGCCGTGGCCGCGGTCAGCGTCGTGATGTATTACGTCTTTGCCGACCGCCTCATCGCGGCCTTCATCGGCAACGAGGAGACCGTCCGTCTGGGCACATCCTTCCTGCGGGCGCGGTGCTTTGCCACGCCATTCATGTTTCTCAGCTTCAACATGGTCAATTTCATGCAGGCGGTGAACCGCAGCCGGGAATCCTTCTGGCTTCCCGCGATCCGCCAGGTCGGGCTGAACATCCCGATCCTGCTGATCATGAACAGCCTTTTCGGCATGACGGGCATCGTGTGGACACAGCTGATCGCCGACATCCTGAACGTGATCGTGTCCTATGTCATCTACCACCGGGTCATGCGGCAGATCGACAGGGAATGCTTTGGCGAGGCCAGATAGACAGCGCTGTTGATTCTGTCTTCGCAAGGGATGGCTGGCAGCAGGGCTGCTGCACACTAGGAATGCTGTGCATGAGAAGTTGTGTGCGGTATATGCCAAGAGTCGGCCTGTGCTGATGTCATCTGCCAGATTCAATGGCAGGCCGTGCCGCTCTTCTATCCTTTCAGAGAAAGACCGAAATGAGAAAGGGACTGCTGCAGATTAATTCCTGCGACAGTCCCTTTCTCATGTACGTATCTGTGCGGCATTCCCTTTTCCGTCCCTGCCGTTCATCGGCGTCATTCCGTCAGTCCGAACATGGCCGCATAAATGCTTCTGCCCGTCCTGGTGGCAAAGATCTTTTCCCAGGTTTCCCGCAGGGTCTTCGGTGAAAAACCGTTTTCAAAGCTGTTGACGATGAAATCCGCCTCCAGCAGGATCTGGTGGTCGATGCCGTCGATTGGATGGCAGGTATGATGCTCCCCGACCAGTGTGCAGACGCGGTCGATCTCCCTATCCGTGAACGGCAGGCGGGACAGCATTTCCCGGGCCAGGGGCGGGCCTTCCCGCTCCTGCAGCGGGCCGGGATGCGCGCCGTATTTCTCGTTGCACAGGGGAATCGCGATGTCATGCACCAGGGCCGCGGCCTCCAGCACCTCGGCGGTGTGGGCGTCCAGTCCCTCGGACTCCGCGATCAGCGCGGCGTAGGCGTGCACCTTGGTGAAATGCTGGATCAGGTCCGGGTCTCCCCTGTCGAATGCGATCATCTCATGAAACAGCTGCCGGATTCTCTCCCGCATCTTCTTCACTCCCTCAGGTCAGGTCTGAATCTGGAGCATGCTTTCCAGCAGGCCGTCGTCCGCGAAAACCATAATATCCCGGACGCCCAGGGAGACCGGCTGGCCTTCGCGGAGCTCCCTGAACGCGTACCCATTGGTGATCACACGCACCAGCGTGCCGCCCACGCGGACCCGGCAGTCGTCCACATCGCCCAGGTAATACTGGGACTCCAGCACGCCGCTCAGCGGGCCCTGCGCAGTGAAATAGAGATTCTCCGGGCGGATGGCGACGTCCACCTTGCCCGTCCGCGGGCCGTCGTAGGGAATGGACTGGCCGTCCATCGCCGGGAAGACGATGCGCCCCTCCTCTGCCACCCCCTTGAAGAAGCAGACCTTGCCCAGGAAGTCCGCCACGAACTTGTTCGCGGGCTGGTTGTAAATCTCCTGCGGCGTGCCGCACTGCTGCACCACGCCCCGGTTGATCAGGAAAATGCGGTCGCTCATCGCCATGGCCTCCGTCTGGTCATGGGTGACGTAGACCACGGTGATGCCCAGCTTGCGCTGGATCTCCTTGATCTCGAAGCGCATGGATTCGCGCAGCTTGGCGTCCAGGTTGGAGAGGGGCTCGTCGAGCAGGAGCAGCTTCGGCGCGGCGACCAGCGCCCGGGCCAGGGCCACGCGCTGCTGCTGGCCGCCGGAGAGCTGGTTCGGCAGCCGGCTGGCATACTGGCTCAGGTGCACGATGTCCAGCACCCGCTCCACGTTCTGCCTGATCTCTGCCTTGCTGACCTTCTTGATGGTCAGCGGATAGGCCACGTTGTCGAAGACGTTCATGTGCGGCCAAACGGCATAGGACTGGAAGACCATGCCGATGTTGCGCTTCTCCGGCGGAACGAAGGTCTTGCCGCCGGAGACCAGCTGGTCGTCGATATACAGCTCGCCGGAGGTGGGCTTCTCGAAGCCCGCGATCATGCGGAGCATGGTGGTCTTGCCGCACCCGGACGGGCCGAGGAGGGTGATGAATTCCCCGTCCCGGAAGGTATCGTTGAATTCCTTGAGCACCACGTTGTCGCCAAAGGCCTTGGTGACATTTTTGATGGTTACAGTTGCCATGGTTCCCGATCCTTTCTCAGATGGAGAATTCGCCCTTGGTGAGGCGGTTGAGCACGAAGTTGAGCAGCACAACGATCAGCAGGATGCCGAAGGCCATGGCGCAGCTCATGGGCTGGCTGGTGAAGGTCCAGTATTCAAAGAGCTGGTAGCCGATGGTTTTCGTGGTGCTGGAATAGAGCAGGGCGGTCATGGAAAGCTCGTAGAAGCTGGGGATGAAAATCAGGAACCAGCCTGCTGCAATGCTTGGGATGATCAGCGGCCCGGTGATCCTGAACATCGTGCGCAGCCAGCTTGCGCCCGCGATCTGGCTGCACTCCTCCAGGGACACATGAATCTGGCTCATGGCGGACACCACCGTGCGCATGCCCATCATCAGGTACTTGATCAGATAGGCGATGATCATGATGTACGCCGTGTTGTAGATGTTGATGCCGAAGTCGCCCCGCATCGTCATGATCAGGCCCAGGGCGATGACGACGCTCGGCGTGCCGGAGCCCAGCGTGATCAGGAAATCCGGGATCTTGCGGCCCTTCACGCGGGTGCGCTGCAGCAGATAGCTCATCGTGCACGCGATGACGATGCCCACCGTCGCGGTCACCGACGCGAAGATGAGGGAGTTCTTCAGGCTGTTCAGCGTCTCCACGCGCCCGAAGACCGTCGTCCAGTTCGCCAGGGTGAAGTTGCCGGCCTCCAGCATGCTCTTGCCCACGTCAATCTTGAACGATGTAGTGAAGATGGTCGCGAACGGAATCAGAATCACGACGACCGCGAAGAGCGCCACCAGCGCCGTCAGCGGCACCCGCCATCTGCGCAGGTCTACGATGGCCGGGCGCACAGACTTGCCGGAGACCGTGATATACTGCCGCTTGGCGAGCACGACATCCGAGATGAAGAGGATGATCACGGCCATCACCATCAGGAACACGGCCATGCCCGTGGCGTCGTTGAGGCCCTGCTGGCCCAGTCCCACGTATTCCACAATGCGGGTCGTCACCGTGTGGACGCGGCCCGGGCTGCCGATGATGGATGGGATGCCGTAGCAGCTCGCCGCGCTGACGAAGACCAGCAGCGCGCCGGAAATCAGGGAGGGCATCATCATCGGCAGCGTCACGGTGAAGAGCGTCTTCAGCGGGGAGGCGCCGCTGACGCGGCTGGCCTCCTCCAGGGACGGATCCATCTTCTCCATGGCGCGGCTGATCGTGATGAAGGCGTAGGGATAGTAGAAGCTGCTCAGCACCCAGATCATGCCCGGGAGCGTATAGACGTTGAGCGGACCCGGCGCGTCACTCAGGTGGAAAAGGGCCCGCATCCACTGGTTGATCGTGCCCACGTTGGGGTTCAGCAGCCGCAGCCACGCCATTGCGCCGACATAGGGCGGCACCATGTAGGTGAGCACGAACAGGGCGCGGAAGAATTTCCTGCCGTAGAGATTCGTGCGGCCCACCAGCCACGCCAGCGGGAAGGCGATCAGCGTGCCCAGGATCATCGTGGCGAAGGCAGCGATCAGCGTGTTTGTCAGGGCGTCCAGGTTCAGCGGGTAGGTGTAGAGCCGCCGGAAGGTCTCCAGAGAGAACTCACTCTCCGGGAAGAAGGCCTTGACGATCATATACACCAGCGGCATCAGCTGGAAGAGCAGCAGGAAGTCCACGATGGCCAGGATGATGATCCACTTGACGTCGATCACCCAGGTCTTCTCGCTGCGCATCAGCAGGATCAGCAGCAGGGCGTCCAACGCGAAGAGGATGCCGATCAGGATCGCCGTGCGGCCGTTGCTCACGATCAGCTGCCACAGCCAGTTGACCTCGCCGCGGGCAATCATCGTGAAGGCATCCGTCTGGCTTGCCTTCTCGCGGACTGCCTTTTTCAGCACATTGACCGCATCCGACGCGGAGGAAGAGGCTCCGCCGCTGACGAACAGGAGCTGCATCAGCATCGCCTGCCGTTCCGTCCCCTGCAGGTTGCCCGCCATCTTTTCAGCAGCCGCGGGAACAGGGGCGTTCTCATCCGCCACGCAGGCCAGCAGCGCGCTCCGGAAGGCGGCTGCGTCCTCGCCGGACAGGGCGGTGATCTCCTTTCGGTTCGCCGTGCTCACCTTGGGACCGTTCATCAGGTAGGTCGCATAGAGCAGCTTGTAGGTCAGCGCCGTCCGCTCGCTCTCCCCCGCGGCTTCGAGCGTGGCCTGCGCCTTCTCCGCGCCGCCGTTATACAGATTCTCCCAGGCGGACTTGAGCAGCGCCAGCGCGGCCGCGTCCACCCTTTCCCGCGCGTCCGCGGAGAGCGCCGCGCGCTGCGGCTGCAGCTCCCGGTTCCAGGCGGAGGAAACGGGCCCCTTCAACGCATAGATGGCATAATACGCGCTCTCAGAGCTGAAGCCTGAGCGGCTGTAGTCCTGCATCCCGAGGAAACCCATCGCGATGATCGCGAGCCCCAGCGCGAATACCAGCGCCAGCGTCAGCTTCGCCGCCCACGCGGATCGGTCGGCCGATGGAAGATGGTCCTGCACGGCGGTTTTCATGCGCACGCACCTCTCTGATCGAAACAAACGGCTTATTCAAAGGGGGAAGCCGTTGTCCGGCTTCCCCCGAGGAAGCGTTTCCCAGGAAAGATTACTTGGTCGTCACCGTCTCGGTCCAAGCGGTATTGATGGCTTCGCGGTTCTTGTAGGCGTTCTCCCAATCCACGCCCAGGTCCTTCGCGATCAGGCTGTCCGTATCCACGGAGCCGAAGGGGAATTCCTTCATGCCCGCGAAGGTGGAGTGCATATAGCCCTGCATGATCAGCCTCTGGGCGTCCTCGCTCAGCAGCCACTTCTCCACAGCCTCGCACGCCTCGATGTTCACATTCTTGCTGTGGTTCTCCGCCACGGTCATCACGGTGGAGGGGATCAGCACCACGCCGTCCTCGGGATAGATGCAGGCGAGGTTGGTCTTGGGGTTGCCGGCGTCCTCGCCGTCCTTGAGGGCCTTCAGCACGGATTCCTCCAGGATCATGATGGCGGCGCACTCGCCGGTCTCCAGCTTGGTCAGGGCGGTGGAGCCGGACTCGATCATGACCTCGTTCGCGGCCAGGCCCTTCAGGTAGTCCTTGCCGTAGTGGTTGTCCTGCGTCAGGGAGGCCACGGCGGCGAAGGTCGTGCCGCTGGTCATCGGGTTGCCCATGGAGATATAGCCCTTGAGGGCGGGGTCTTCGGCAAAGTCCTTGAAGGTCTTCGGGATGGTCACGCCCTTGGCGGCCCATTCGTCCACCTTCTCGGGGTTGTAGGCCAGCACCATGTTGCACACGCGCACGGGGTACCAATAGCCCTCGGCGTCATAGGGGAAGCGCAGCAGCTGGTCGGGATTCTCGATCTCGACAGGCTCCAGATAGCCAGCTTCCTTCAGCTCCAGGCTCAGCGCGGGCTCAGCCACCAGCAGCATGTCGCAGCTCAGGTCGCCGGTCTTGTCCGGGCCCATCTCGCCGTAGAGCTTCTGGATCAAGCTGCTCGTGCCGCCGTAGAAGAAGAAGCTGCCGTCGTTGCCGGGCACCAGGTTCGGGAACTCGGCCTTCAGGGCTTCGTCCATCATGTCGAGAACGAACTGATACATGGAAGAGTAGATAACCAGTTCGCCTTCCACATCTTCATTCACGGCGAAAGCGCCCGTCGTCATGGTCAGCATCATAGCCAGAGCAAGCACAGCGGCCAACAGTTTTTTCATATTCACTTACCTCCGTTTGTTCCGGTTCATTCCATGCCGGTTTTGCACATGTATTGTAGCATAAACAGGGAGATCACGCAAGTTTCACGCAGGGCAAATCACATGGGAAAACATCGCTTTTCCTCCGCGCCCCGGCTGCGGAATTACGTTTCCTCCCGCGCGGGAGGAGAGCGCCGCGCCGATCTCACATCGGCGTTCCGACCTCGATCAGATGGCCGTCCGGATCGTAGAAGCGGACGACCTTCTGTCCCCAGCTGTGGGTCATCAGCCTGTTGACGTACCGGATATCCGGGTAAAGCCTTTCCAGCCGCTCCGCGAAGGCCTCGATGTCCTCCTCCTCGAAGTACAGCTCGCCGGCGTTGTGCTCCGGGATGACATCCCGCTTCAGAAAGCCGCGCCAGATCCCCTCGTCCTGCAGGAAGACGCCGTCCGAGAGCATCATGTTGCCGCTATTGTCCGCGAGCAGCTTCAGCCCGAAGACGTCCTCGTAGAATTTCCTCGCCCGCCCGATATCCCGGGTGACGAGCAATATGCCTTTCAGTTTCATATTGCCTCCGCCCTCCTCCGGCTGGTCTCAGGGCGCGGTGCGCGTTTTACTTCAGCGCCACATATCCCGCCTGCGCCACGCAGGCCTGGCCCTCGTCCGAGGTCAGCCACTCGACGAAGCGGGCCGCATTCTCGTTGCCCTTGCGGTAGACAGCGTAGTAATACACCGTATAGGGGTAAGCGCCGCTGCGCAGGTTTTCCGGCGTCGGCGGGACGCCGTCCACCGACAGCACCTTCAGCGAGCCGGACTTGTACAGGGCATCCACATAGTAGAGATAGCTGTAGCCGATGGCGTTGTTCGCGCCGTTGAAGTTGCCGACCTGGGCGATCAGGTCGCCCATGCCGTCCGCGATGTAGTTGCTCTCCGCGCCAGCCAGCTGGAAGCCGTCCATCACGAGTTCTTCCATGGCGGTCTGGCTGCCGGAGCCGTGGGGCCGCTGGTAGGCCGCGATGATCTCGTCCGCGCCGCCCACCTCCGACCAGAGGCGGATCGCTCCGCTGTAGATGCCGCGGATCTGCTCCGCCGTCAGGCTGTCCACCGGGTTCTGGCTGCCCGCGAGGAATACAAACGCGTCGTAGCACACGGGCACCATCACCAGCTCCACGCCCGCGTCTATGGCGGCCTGGCGCTCGTCCGCGTTCGGGCCGGTGCCCAGCACCAGGTCGATGGGATGGGTGTCGTCCATCATCACGCTCCGGGAAGCGATGGTCACCGCCGGGTTGGCCTGCCCCGCCGTCAGCCGGTCATAGGCGTTCGGCGTGGTGGAAAAGTTGACGAAGCCGTTCAGGTCTTCCTCGCTGAGGTCCAGCCACTGCCGCGCGAGCTCCATCGCCAGCGGCACGCAGACGGTCGAGCCATCCATGGACGGGTAATCGCCCCATTCCGCCACCGAGAGGCCCGGAAAGCCCTCCAGCGCCTTCGCTTCGCCGAGCTGGAAATCAGCCGGGTTCTCCACGAAGCGCGTCCAGTGCTCGTCCCGCGCCAGGGACTGGTTGATCTGCGACCAGGAACCGGCGGACGCATCCGCCGCCTCCCCTTCTTCCGCGCACCCAGCCACGTATCCGCACACGGCGCACAGCAGCGCCAGCGCCAGAGAGAGTCCCTTCTTCCACCTGTTCATACGCCTTTATCCTCCTGGAATACTTCTTTGAACTGATCGTTTTTCACCCAGCCGTCGCCGTGGGCCGTGCGCACGCGCAGCCAGCCTTCCGTCCGCTCCAGGACCTCGGCCTGCTCGCCCGCGCCGACGGTCAGCGCGTTTTCCCCCTGCGCCGCGTCGAGGAGACGCACCAGCTTCTCCCCCGCCTCCGGCAGAAGAAGGCCGAGCGTCCGATCATCCCCCGTGCCCTCGCGCAGGAAGGTCACTTCCTCCACCGGCAGCGTCAGCGTGCTCTCGATGGGTTCGTACGCCTCATCCAGGCCCAGGTAGAAGGAGAAGATCACCCGGCCGGCCGCGAAATCGATGTCCCACGTATTGTCATCACGGGATTGCACGGAGCGGCCGTCTTCTGTGGCGCGCGTACCCTCGAACCGGGCCTCCCGCACGGAGAACAGGGTGTCTGCCGGAGCGCTCACCAGGCAGTCCAGGTCGTACCAGGTCCATGTGTAAGCATCGTTTTCGTACTCCCTGCAACCTCCGCGCCGGCCGCGCACCGCGTCGATGTGCGTGGTCACGCCCGCGTCCTCCAGGCGGACAACCTCGCCGCCTTCCGCCTCCGCGTAGCCTGCGACGCGCTCCTCCGCGCCGCGGGGAATCAGAACTGCCCAGAAGGACGGCTGCTCCGTGCCGAAGTCCTCCTCATCGTCCTCCTGCCGCGCGACGCTCTCGCCGTTGTCTCCGTTGAAGCGTGTGTCATCGGTATAGGACGTCCAGCGTCCCTTTTCCGCCCGGAGACCCGGCGGCAGCGAAAGCCGCTCCAGGCTGGCGCAGGCGCCGAAGGCGTTCGGGGCCAGCTCCGTCACCGTCAGCGGCACGTTGAGGCTGTTCAGCCGCCCGCAGCCGCCAAAGGCATAGCTGCCGATTTTTCTGAGTCCGATCGGCAGGGAGATGCTCTGCAGGGGAATGTTCACCAGATCGTCGTCAAACGCGTAGTCGGCGAGCGTCTCCACCCCCTGCGGCACATCGTAATGCAGGGCTTTCCTTCCGTTTGGGTACCTGATGAGCGTCTTGCCGTCCGCGGAGAACAGCACGCCGTCGACGCTCCGGTAGCGGGGATTGCCCTCCTCCACCTCGTACCCGTCGATCACTGTGCGCTCCGTCACATCCAGGCTGCCCGTATAGCCGGCGGGAATCACCAGGCGGCCAATGCTGCCCGCATAGATCGCATAGTCGCTCATCGTTTCCAGGGACGGCGGCAGCCTCAGCTCGTCAAGCTGAGGGAAAGCGATCGCCTCTGCCCCGATATAGGTCAGCGTATCCGGGAAGCGAACGGAGCGCACCGCGCGCGGAACCGTTTCCCCGAAGAACAGGCCGTCCACGCGCACCGTCCCGGGCACGACCGGCATGGCATGCGTTCCGATCATCTCGCCATGCTCGTCCTCGACCATCTCCACTTCAAAATCAAAATCGCCGATCGCGCGCACGCCCTCGCGGATGATCAGCGTATCGCCTTCCAAGCGGGTCAGCGGGATTTCCTCCATCTCCGCGCTGTCCGCAAAGCCCCAGGCGATCCGGCCGTCGATCTCCGTCTCCACATAGAGCAGCGCGTCTTCTCCGTCATCGAACGTGACCGCGCACAGGGCGATCACGGTCTCGCCTGCCTTCAGCGCACGCATCACGCGCCGGCTGCCGCGGGGATCGTCCGTCAGGGGCGTATCCGCCAGGACGCGAAGCAGACGGCCATCCGCGGGAAAGCAGTTTTCCACCGCCCGATTGCCGTCCGCGTGGCTCGCGTGAATCCACCCGACGCGGCTCTCCTTCGCAGAAACGGCATACTCCACCCAGAGCCAGGCCCCGTCCTGCGCGGCGCCGAGCACCGTGAAGGGTTCCCCCGTGTAAACGGCGGCCTTGCCGTTCGCGCCGCGCCAGGCGTCCTCAAACGGCGCTGCGTAGACAGGGAGCTTTTCCGCCTGCTTTCTGCCGAGATCCCTGTAAGTGCAGGACAGCCGCAGCGCCTCAACCTCCATCGCGGAGACACCCTCCGCCCGTGCCGTGCCGCAGACGGCGGTCAGCAGGAGAAGAACCAGAAGAAACACGCAGCCAGGCTTGCGCATGAAAACGCCTCCTTTTCGCGCCGTCGTGGCGCAGCCCTCACTCCAGGCCGATAATGTCCGACAGGTTCCTGAAAATCGCCTCGGCGATCCAGGGCTTGTTCATCGTGTAGAGATGAATCTTGTTCACGCCGTTGCTCACCAGATCGACAATCTGTTCCGTGGCGAAGGCGATGCCCGCCTGGGTCATGGCCCTGGGCTGGTCGGCGAAACGATCCGCGATGGCGGCGAAGCGCGGCGGCATCACCGAGCCGGAGAGCTGCATCACGCGCCTGACCTGGCGCGCATCGCAGATCGGCATGATACCCGCGCAGACCGGCACGTGGATTCCCGCCCGCTCCATGCGGTAGAGGAAGTTATACAGGATGCCGTTGTCGAAGAACATCTGGGTGGTCAGGAAGGAGAGACCCGCGTCCACCTTGCGCTTGAGGTACTCCATGTCCTTCGCGCGGGAGGCGCACTCCGGGTGACCCTCCGGATAGCACGCGCCGCCGACGCAGAAGTCCCCCTGCGTGCGGATGAAGCGCACGAGATCCTCCGCGTGCGGAAAGTCCCCGCAGGGCGCGCCGTCCTTCGGCAGGTCACCGCGCAGCGCCAGGACATTCCGCAGACCCGCGCCGTCCATAGAACGGAGCACCTGGGTCACGTGTTCCCGGCTGGACTGCACGCAGGTGATGTGGCAAAGCGGCGTCACACCCGCGGCCCGCACGCTCTCCGCGACCTCGAGGGTGAGGCCCGGCGTCGTGCCCGCGGCCCCGTAGGTCACGGAGATGAAGGCGGGACGGAGGGCCGCGATCTCCCCGGTCACGCGCTTCACGTCCTCCAGGGCCTCAAACTTTTTCGGCGGAAACACCTCGCAGGAGAGGCGCATCCTGCTGTCGGACAGCATCTCCATCAGACTCATCATGCAGCACAGAGGCAGCTCATCGGCTGCCCCATTCCTCCTCCTTGGTCGTCATGGCCAGGCTGAACAGCTCGCGCCAGCCCGGCATTTCATAGGTCTGGAACCAGCCCGGATGCTCCCGCAGAAGCGTCTCCCACAGCGCGGTCTCCTCCGGCCAGGCCTGGCCCTGTTTCACAGCGCTGTCGCACAGGCGCTGCGTCTCCCGGCAGAGGCTCTCCAGGCGGCCTGTCGGCACCGCGATCATGCTGAGGTCCGGCACGCCGCCCACGGTTGCCAGGCTGATCTTGCCGCCGCAGAAGGTCTCCCAGTCCAGCGCCGCGCGGTCATAGACCGGATAGCGCAGATAGTCGAAGTTGATCCACACATAGTGCGTGTGGCCCGGATAAACGTCCTTCGCCTGCTGCAGCAGGAAGGGTTTGCTCAGTCGCGTATAGTTCAGCGCGTTGCGCTGCGTGATGGGTTCCTCCGTGGGCAGGCCGTGGCGCTGCTTGAATTCCAGCACGTTCGGATGCGTCAGCACCAGCTGGCGGATGCTCCTCGCGTCCGCGAAGCAGGTCAGCGTGACATGCTTCATCGCGGCCAGGCGGCGGAAGCCCGCCATCATCGGGGATCGCGCCTGAACATGCTCCGGCAGGGTCAGCCAGCAGGTGACCAGCATCGGCCGCACGTTCGGGCGCGTCAGCCACTGGTCGGCGCGGCGCAGTCCCTCCTGCATGCGCACGGGGAGCGGCACCCGCGTGTCCGCGGTCAGGTCGCCCGTATAGACGCCGACCTGCGCCTTCGCGTCCAGCGTCCGCGCGGTGAAGTCGACGCCGAAGTGCAGCCCGAAGCGTTCCAGTTCTTCCGTCTGCGCGGGCGGCGGGCAGGGCGGGATGGGCGTGTCGTCCGTGAGGCGCAGGGCCGGATCGTCCGCCGTGAACAGCGGATAGCGCAGGGTCATCGCCGCGAGGAAGAGCGGCTGGCCTTCCTCCTCCGTGAGGCGCGCGGTCTCCCGGAAGAAGCTGATCGGCCCGAAGGCGAAGTCGGGGTGCACAAAGGCGCACCGCTCCGGCTTCACGGCGTAGCGGAGTGGCGTGCCCCGGTGGAAGCGCAGAGACCCGTCCAGGTCAAAGCCCTCCGCCGCCACGGGCGAAACCGCGTTCACCGCGTCGTAGGCTCGGGGCAGGTACCCCGTGAGCACGGCCCGGCCGCTCGTGTGGCCGCAGCGCCGGAGCGAGCGGATCAGCCGCCTGTCCCAGCCCTTGCCAAAGCGCACGGCGGCAGGCACGATCAGCACCCACATTTCGCCCTGCCAGCGGCTCTCGGCCTCGCGCCAGGGATCCCCGGCGCACGCAAAGGAGACGCGGCCGGGTTCCGCGGCCCGCGCGAAGGCCTCGTCCTCTGCGTCCAGGACATCGGCGTCCGGAGACGCCCGCATCAGCACCAGCACGCGCTCCATGGTCAATTTTTCCTCCAGACTCTCCCCAGCAGGGAGAGGGCATAGCAGATCGCCGCGCACAGCACGATGGCCGCGCCGGCGGATGTGTCAAAGGCATAGGACGCGAAGAGACCCGCCACACCGCTGACCATCGCGATGCCCACGCTCCAGGCGGCATGCTGGCGGCTGTTGGAGGCCAGGTTGCGTCCAGCGGCCGCGGGCAGGATCAGCAGGGCGTTGATCAGCATCACGCCGACCCAGCGGATCGCCAGCATCACCGCCACGGCGACCATCACCATGAAGGCGATCTCCATCCAGCGGGTGTGCACCCCGCGGCTCCGCGCAAGGGACGCGTTGATGCCCGTGAGCAGCAGGCGGTTGTAGAGCACGAACCACAGCGCCACGCCCGCGATGAGGGCGATGAGCAGATAGAGCAGGTCCCGCGGCGTCACCGCGAGCACGTCGCCGATCAGGAGCGTCGAATACTTGGCGAAGCTGCCGCCCCGCGAGAGGATCAGCAGGCCCAGCGCCACCGACGTGGACGAGAAGACGCTGATGACCGTATCCGTCGAGGCCCAGCCCGTGTGCTTGATGAGACTGATGAGCACCGCCCAGAGGATGCCGAAGACCAGCATGGAGACCAGGTCGCTGCTCACGCCGAGCAGGATGCCCAGGCCGATGCCCGTCAGGGCGCTGTGGCCCAGGGCGTCCGAGAAGAAGGCCATCTGCTGGTTGACCGCCATGGTGCCCAGCAGGCCCAGCAGCGGCGTCAGCAGGATGATCGCGCAGAAGGCGTTCTTCATGAAGGAGAAGCGCAGCGCCGCGATGGGCAGCACCGCGTCCAGAAACGCGTAGATGCCGTTCATGCCTCCGCCTCCTCTCCGAGGGACGCCGTGTCCCTGTCCCTCTCGCCGAACACGCGGTCAAACTCCGGGGAGGCGAACACATAGTCCGGCGGACCCTGCAGGAGGATGGTGCCGTCCACCAGCGCCACCTGGTCCGCGTACTCCCGGACGAGGTTCAGGTCATGGCTGACCAGGAGGATTGCCAGGTGATGGCTCTTCTTCAGCCCGGAGACCGTATCCAGGAAGAGCTTCAGGCCGCGCTGATCCACGCCGGAGACCGGCTCGTCCAGCACCAGCAGGTCGGGCAGCGGGCGAAGCGCCAGGGCCAGCAGCACGCGCTGCAGCTCGCCGCCGGAGCAGCGCCCCAGCGGTGTGCGCATCAGATCCTGCGCCTCCGCCTGGGCGAGCGCCTCGCGCACCTCCTCGCGCGTGGCCTTGCTGATGCCAGTCCAGACCGGCCTGCGCGTAAAGGCCGCCGCGACGAAGTCCTCCACCGTCACGGGCATTTCCCGGTCAAACTGGAGATGCTGGGGCACGTAGCCCGTGCGCAGGTGATGGATATCCACGCCCTGCTCGTTGATGTGGCGGATGCTGCCCGTATGGGCCACCTCGCCCAGGAGCGCGCGCACAAGCGTGGTCTTGCCCGCGCCGTTCTGGCCGATGAGCACGGTCATCTGCCCGCAGTGAATATGGAGATTGACATCCCTGAGCAGCGTCTGTCCGCCGCGCACCACGCCCACGCCGTTGAGGTCGATGTGGCACAGGCGGCACATCGGGTCGGGCTGGAGGTAGCGCCTGCCGGGATGGAATAGGTTCTTTTGCATGGCTGAGCTTCCTTTTCCACGCGGACAGCTTGCAATCCGTCCGCGTTCGTATTATTATATCACAGAAGGCGCATAGAGAAAAGAGCCGCCCCGATGGGAATGTCCCTGCGCTCGGTGCGCCTCCGGCTCAGCCGCGCACGCCTGCCCCGTCTGAAGAGGCAGCACGCGGCGCACACACATGATGAGAAAGGAAGCTCTCACAATGATTGCACTGGCCTGTGACCATACAGCCCTGGAGATGAAGCAGGGCATCAAGGACCTTCTCGACGAGATGGGCATCCCCTACAAGGACTACGGCACCTACACCGCCGAGAGCTGCGACTATCCGCGCTACGGCTACCGCGCCGCGAAGGCGGTCGCGGACGGCGCCTGCGACCGCGCCATCATCCTCTGCGGCACCGGCGAGGGCATCGGCATGGCCGCCTCCAAGGTGAAGGGCACCCGCGTCTGCATCGCGTCCGATCCCTATTCCGCCGAGCTGAGCAAGCGCCACAACAACGCGAACGTGCTCTCCATGGGCGCGCGCGTGCTGGGCATCGAGGCCGCAAAGCAAATCGCGCGCGCATGGCTGACCGCTTCCTTCGAGGGCGGACGCCACCAGCGCCGCATCGACATGATCGCCGCCATCGAAAACGGCACCTTTGAGGATCAGGAGGACTGAGCATGTTCATCGCCGATACGCATTCCGACACCCTCTGGGCCCTGGGCGTGCGTCACATTCCGCTGCAGGAGCTGATGATCACGCCGGACAGGCTGAAGGACGGCGGCGTCTCCATGCAGACCTTCGCCCTGTGGACGGGACCCAAGGGCAACCGGGGCGACGTCGCCGCCATCGTCCAGGGCGAGCTGGCCGCGCGGCCCGTGTTTGAGCAGGCCGGCATCCGCCAGGTGGACGACCCCAGCGAGGTGAAGGAAGGCGAGAACACTTTCCTGCTCTCGGTCGAGGGCGGCGAGGTCTTCGAGTCCGGCATCAGCACCGTGGAGGAATACCGTGCGCTCGGCGTCGCCATGGCCGCGCTGCTCTGGAACAACGAAAACGCCATCGGCTATCCCGCCAAGGGCGGCTCCACCCAGGGCCTCACGGTCTACGGCGTGCAGGTGGTGAAGGAGATGCAGCGCGTCGGCATGGCCGTGGATACCTCCCACCTCAACGAGGCGGGCTTCTACGATATCTTCGCCAAGACCAACCTGCCGCCCATGGCCTCGCACTCCTGCTGCAAGGCGCTGTGCGGCCACAGCCGCAACCTGACCGACGATCAGCTGAAGCTGCTCATCCGGGACGGCGGCTATGTGGGCATCAATTTCTATCCCTTCTTCCTGAACGACGGCGGCCAGGCCACCGTGGAGACCGTTGCCGAGCATATCGACCACGTGTGCCAGCTGGGCGGCGCGTCCATCGTGGGCTTCGGCTCCGACTTTGACGGCATCGAGGAGACGCCCGCGGGACTGGAGAACGCGGCGAAGGTGCCCGCCCTGCTGGACTGCCTGCGGAAGCGCGGCTACAGCGAGGACGCCATCGCAGCCATCGCGGGTGAAAACCTGCGGGCGTACTTCAGGAGAATCCGTGGATAAAGAAAAGCAGACCACGCGCCGGTGCGTACACACCGCAGCGTGGTCTTTTTCTGTGCGCTTATCGAACAGAGCGCAGATAGTCCTCCTGCCCCAGCCGGAAGGCGTCCCCGCCGAAGCAGTCTGCGGCGACCACCAGCGGCAGATCCTTCAGCGTCAGGCGCTTCACGGATTCCGGGCCGAGGTCGTCCCAGGCGATCACTTCGCAGGACGTGACGCAGGCCGCCATCAGAGCCGCCGCGCCTCCCACCGCCGCGAAATACACAGCCGGGTGTTCCTGCATGGCCCGCATGACTGCGGGCGAACGCTGTCCCTTGCCGATCATGCCCCGCAGGCCGAGGGCCAGCAGGGTTGGCGTCGCGCTGTCCATGCGCGTGGAGGTCGTCGGGCCGATGGAGCCGATGGGCTTGCCGGGCGGCGTGGGCGTCGGGCCGGCGTAATAGATCACCTGCCCTTCCAGCTCGATGGGCAGCGGTTTGCCCTCCGCCAGGCACTGCAGCATCCGCTGATGCGCGGCGTCGCGCGCCGTGTAGACCGTGCCGCTGAGCAGCACGTGGTCGCCCGCGTGAAGGGAGCGCACCTTTTCTTCGGTCAGGGGTGTCGTCAGTCGAATCATTCAGCCCACCTCCTCAGAGCACCGCCGTCGCGTGGCGGGTCACATGGCAGCTCACATTGACCGCCACCGGCAGACTCGCGATATGCGTCGCGGCAGCGCAGATCCGCACGCCGAGGCAGGTCGTCCGCCCGCCCAGGCCCTGCGGGCCGATACCGGTCGCGTTGACAGCCTCCAGCAGCTCCGCCTCCAGGCTGCGGTAGTACGGGTCTTCCGTCACTTCGTCCAGCGGCCGGAGCAGGGCCTGCTTGGCCAGCAGCGCCACGCTCTCGAAGTTGCCGCCGATGCCGACGCCCAGGATGACCGGCGGGCAGGGATTCGCACCGGCAAGCCGCACGGTCTCCAGCACGAAGCGCTTCACGCCCTCCGCGCCCTCCGCCGGCACGAGCATCTTCAGGCGGCTCATGTTCTCGCTTCCGCAGCCCTTCGGCGCCACGGTCAGCTTCACCTGATCCCCCGGCACCAGGCGCGTGTGCAGCACGGCGGGCGTGTTGTCGCCCGTGTTGACGCGGCGCAAGGGATCGCCGACGACGCTCTTGCGCAGCAGGCCGTCCGTATATCCGCGCGCGACGCCCGCCCGCACAGCCTCCTCCAGCGAGCCGACAATGTGCGCGTCCTGCCCGACCTCCGCGAAGACGACCGCCGTCCCCGTATCCTGGCAGATCGGCATCGCAGTTTCGCGGGCCGTGTCCGCGTTGCGGATCAGGATGTCCAGCAGATCCGCCGCCGGCGCGTAGGGCTCGGCGGCACGGGCGGACTGCAGGGCCCGCAGGACATCCGCCGGGAGGTGGAGATTCGCCTCGACACAGAGGCGAGAGATGGTTTCAGCGATCGCTGAGGCCTGAATGTCTCGCATGATTCTGCATCCTTCCTGTCATTCACCGGGCGCGCTCAGAAACAGCGCGCGCTTGCGCCCGACCATCTCGCCGACGCGGGCAATGTACTGCTCGATGTTGCTCACATTCGGCGCGCGGCCGATGTGCCCCTCGTCCGGGTAGATGCGCTTGGAGATGCCGCCCGCCCCGAAGGCCAGGATGTGGGTGTTCTCCTCCATGATGTCCACGTTGTAGAGACAGGCGTGGCCGGGCAGGGCATAGCCCACGTTCTCCTGGTTCCCCGCCATGTACTTCTGGCGATAGAGGTAATAGGGCGTCATGCCGAGGGCCTTCGCGGCCGCACGGCCCATCTCCGTCATGCCCTCAGCCACAGAAGCGGCCGGCAGCGGCGCGTTCTCCAGATGCAGGCGGCTCGAGCGCTTGATGGCCAGCGTGTGCACGGTGAGGCTCTCGGGCCGCAGTTCCCTCGCGGCCTCCATCGTCACGGCGAAGTCCTCCAGGCCCTCCCCCGGAAGCCCCGCGATCACGTCCATGTTGATGTGATGAAAGCTCTCCGCGCGCGCCATGGCATAGGCGTCCCGAACCTGCCGGGCCGTGTGGGCGCGGCCGATGACCTGCAGGGTGCGGTCGTTCATCGTCTGCGGGTTGATGCTGATGCGCCCGACTCCGTGCGCGCGGATCACGCGCAGCTTCTCCGGCGACAGCGTGTCTGGCCGCCCCGCCTCCACCGTCCACTCCAGCGCGCCGGGGAACAGTCCGCAGGCCAGATCCAGCAGGCGTTCGAGCTGCTCCGCGCTCAGCGCCGTCGGCGTGCCGCCTCCGACATAGACCGCGCGAAGCGTGCGTCCGCTCTCCCGGATGAGGCCCGCGCCCTGCTCCAGCTCCGTGAAGAGGGCCTGCAGGTAGGGCTCGACCAGCTTGCCCTTGCCGATCTCTCCCGAGGAGAACGAACAGTAGGCGCAGCGCGTCGTGCAGAAGGGAATGCCGATATAAACGTCCATCCAGCCGTCGCCGGGAGGCGGCAGAAGCGACTGCGTGCGCACGATTTCCCCGAGCAGCTCCGCCTTGTCCGGTCGGACGTCGAACAGCGCGATGACCCGCGCCTGCGCTTCCTCCAGCGGAAGGCCCGCCTCGAGCTGCTCATAGATCAGCCGCGTCGGCCGTATGCCCGTCAGGCTCCCCCATGGCGGATGGATGCCCGTCGTCTCCCGGCAGAGGGCATAGAGCGTCTGGCGGCACAGCCTCCGCACGGCGCGCCGGCGATGGAGGTCGTCTGTGCGCGCCACGCCGGTCTCCGCAGGAATCGGCGTCTCCAGCCGGGCGGTGTGTTCGCCATCCGTCCAGGTGCAGCGGTAGCGCGCCGCGTCCTCCTCCATGCGCATGCTGTACGAGCAGGGGGCGTCCCAGACGCTGTCCGGCAGGCCAAACAGCCGCGTGATGTTTTTCAGGTCCGGTTCTATGGTGTCCAGATACTCCGTCACAGCCACCGCGCTCACCCCCTCAGCCATGTCCGCCGAGGACGTCGCGCTGGCGCAGGAGCGGCATCAGCCGCCGCAGGGAGCGCTCCATGTCCTCGTCGCTCCCGGACGGGAGATCGGTTCGCCCGACGCCCTGGGCCATCACAGTGTCGCCGGTGAAGAGAACCTCCCCCGTGTCGTAGCAGACCGAGCCCGCCGTGTGGCCGGGCGTGTGCAGCACGGTGAAGGTGATGCCCGCATACTGGAGGACGTCCCCTTCTTCCACCAGCCGCGTGGCCGGCGGCGCGGTGACGTCCACACCGGCCAGCCAGCAGCCGTTGATCTCCATGTCGCCGAGCATGGCCGCGTCCGCGCGGTGAACGACGATTGCCGTGCCCTCTCCCGCGAGAGCCTTCACGGCGCCGATATGGTCAAAGTGTCCGTGCGTCAGCAGAATGGCCGCGATGCGCTTGCCCTCCGCGGCGGCGAGGATGCGCTCCGGCTCCGCGCCCGGGTCGATCAGCACGCAATCCTGCCGTTCGGGCAGAGAGACGATATAGCAGTTTTCCCGGATCAGGCCGACAACGACGCGACGAATCTGCATAGGCGAGCCTCCAGTGGGTGTTAATGTCCGGGAGTATGATAGCATATTTTGCGCATTCTGTCATCCGGCGAAAGAAAAACAGGAGGTTTATTGCCGCTGTGCGGAACCTCCTGCTGTCGTCCTCCGGGTGTCACCGGGAGCAGCCTGTGGAACGGGCTGCCGGGGCGGCACCCATGCCGCCAAAAAGAGAAGACGGCAGGGTGCTGACCTGCCGTCTCACGCGTCTTTAACAGCCGCATCCTCCATCA
Source organism: uncultured Clostridia bacterium (assembly GCA_946543085.1). Lineage (GTDB taxonomy): Bacteria > Bacillota > Clostridia > Christensenellales > Aristaeellaceae > RUG11272. The sequence goes on from CAMNLM010000006.1 coordinate 30,107, forward strand.
TACTCATCACTTGGGTCATGGTTGCCAGTGCGCTGTTGAGATGCTTCATCTCCGTATGGGTGATCTGCTCGGGCCATTGCTTCAGCTGGTCTTGAATCTGCTGCTGAATCTCGCCGATGCAGGCGCATCCTTCGGGAAGAATGTGCACCATCACAATTCTGCGATCGGTGTCATCCCTGACGCGCTCCACCAGTCCGCGCGCAGTGAGGGCATCCACAAGCGGTGTGATGTTGGGCTTCGCCACGCCCAGAAGTACCGACAGCTGCCCGATAGACAGATCCTTCTTCGCGACCAGCGCGAGCACCTGAATATGGGAAAGCGGCATATGGAACGTGTGCACAAGCTCATCGACGCGCACCAGACGTTTGGGGAACATGGCGATTGCGCTGACCAGATTGCCGCTCAGGCTGTCAAGCAGAGCTTGATCATCTGTACGACGTTTCGGCATTGTCGTGCCCTCCTCCCGTGGTGTGTTGATTCCATTATAATACAAACTCCACGGCGTTTCAAGTATTTTCCAATTTCTTTTTCAAATTTGTATGCTTTGTCGCCCTCAATACTTGGTCTTTTTTTCCTGTTCAGGGTTGATTTTCCACTTTGCGCAGGAAAGCTGTCATCACCTGCGCGATGTGCCCGCTCTCCGGGGAGATGGTGCAGACGTGCGGCACGCCGTCCAGCCACAGGGCTTGCTTGATCTTGCTGGAGACGCCTGCCTGAATCACATCCGCGCTGTCCGGAGAAATCGTCTCATCGCCGTGGCTCTGCACGGTCAGCACAGGGCAGGTGATCTTTGCGAGGTTGCTCCTGGCGCGCCTGATCAGCTTGCTCAGCTGCGCGGCGCACCGCGTCGGGAACCCCGCGTAGCCCAGGTCGTAGCGCTGGTCCAAGATGTAAGGCCGCTGGGGATCGCCTTCCCCCCACATCTGCATCGGCACGAAGGGCGCGAGCAGGCCCGCATAGGGCATCAGCTTGTTCTGCACGGCCATCGGCGCGGAGATCGAAACCGCCGCGTCCATCAGGCCGGCCTCGGCCAGGCAAAGGGTGATGACGCCGCCCATGCTCAGGCCGCAGCAGGTCACAAAGCTGCAGTTTTCGCGGAGCTCCTTCAGCGCGTCCCGCGCGGCTCCGTACCAGTCCTCCGCGCCGGTCTTCTTCATCTCCGCCACTGTGGAGGCATGGCCGGGCAGGTTGATTCCTTTCACCGTGAAGCCCTGATCTCGCAGCAAATCGCCAATCACCCGCATGTGCGACACGGAGCCCGTAAAGCCGTGCACCAGCAGAACGCCGTGGCCGTCGCCCTTGAAGAAGAAGGGCTGCGCCTCGGGGACGGAAAAATCACGCTCGAGTTGGGGCTGATCGTGGCCCATGACACACACGCTCCCTTGAATGTCAGGTTGGCTGGATTGCAGGAATAGTATACCAGAGCCGCCGGATGCCGCGCAATGACCAATCTGGTACTTTTCGTTCCTCATCCCGCGGATTCCGCCTGATCCAGTCCGTTTTGGGGCTTGTCCCGGACGGCGCAAGGCGGTTCTGCCGCGCTCCGGGGAAAGGCTTTTTCTCTGCCCTCCGCCGGCGGGGCTGCGCTCAATGGTATCTGATATAGAGAATCAGGACGGCGACGCCCAGCAGCGTAAGAGCTGCCAGCGCCGTGATATTCCGCTTGGTGAATGTCATCTGGTCCATCCCCTGCGGGAGCATGCCGCTCCTCTCAACGGGATGGATCACCAGGCGCAGGAAGAGAACCAGCAGCACAGACTCCACCGGGAACATGACCAGATTCTTGACGATGCGCGGCAGATGGAAGATCCTGTAGCTCTTGCCGAGCATGATCTGGTAATACGCCATCATGATCGGCGTCGTCAGGACGATGTTCACAAAGAAATCGATGCAGAAGCGGGAGAGCATGACCCGTCCCACCGTGATCCGCGCGCGGTAGAGGAACAGCGCGAAGATCAGGGAGCCCGCGATCTCTGTCAGAATGAAGGGGAAGAAATACGCTCCCGACGGAAACAGCAGCGCACCGAGGGTGTCGCTGACAGCCGCGGCCGCGATCGCGACCACCGGCCCATAGACCATCGATCCGAACGCGTTGACGAAGAAGCCCACGCCGATGCGCAGGTCCGCAGCCACCGGGATGCTCACCGACTTCAGCGCGACGCGGAGCGCAATGACCAGGGAGGCGAACAGGAGCATCCTCAGGTCCTTGAATTCGCCCGCCGCGGCGCGCCAGTAGGCCCTGGAGAAGGGAGAAGCAAAAAGTTTTTCACCGGATGTGTTGTTTCTTAGGGACATGAAAACTGCCTCCTCAGGTTTGTTCGTGAGAAAACGACCCGCAGAGGCAGTTTCCGTGGCCAAAGCCACGGCATCAGCAGCGGGATGCGCCCGGGACACCGCGTCAGAACTGACTTCGTCTCATGACAACTCCCCGTTCATGAGCACTTAACGCGTCCAAGGCTACTCTGCCAGATGCGAATCGGCATAGGTGCCGGAGTTTTCACTCCGATATTAGGAATATTCTCCCTGCTTTGCAGAAATCCTTCTTTTTCCGAAAAACAGTTTCTCTGTGCCTGCATACCCTGTCATTTATGAGCGTAATATTTCCGTAATAGTTTTGCAATTAGTTTAACATTTCCCGTTTCATTGATAGAAAAAGCATAGCCCGGCTTATCACCATGGCACAGTATGCCGGTCTTTGTCCTTCTGAATACCCGTTCTTTTTTCTCCAGTTCACGTATTTTGTGTCAAAGCACGCCGTTCTGCAATAGATATTTCGCAGGAATATAATGACGGTGTGTTAAACGGCGACTGTGTTCGGATTCTGTGTGAACTGTCTGCTATCATTTGCTGCGCTGAAGAATCCTTCGTGCTCTCGTTCTCGCGTGCGCGTATCCTCCGCCTCTCAGGACATTTCTGCGCAAAAGCAAAACAGCGGGGGCCATCCCGCTGTCTTGCTTTGTCGGTCGTGTGCGTCCAACGATGCCGGAGGTTATGCCAGCAGACGATAGCCCGTCTTATAGACGGTTTCAATCTGCGTGGCGCCCAGTTTCTTGCGCAGGCGCTGGATGTGCACATCCACGGTTCGCGTCAGTCCGTCGGACTGATAGCCCCAGGCTGTGCGCAGCAGCTCCTGCCGTGAGACAGCCGTGCCCGCCGAACGCATCAGCGCGCGCAGCAGCTCGAATTCCTGGGTGGTGAGGCTCAGTTCCTCGCCGTCGCGGGTCACCCTGCGGGCGCTGACGTCCATGCGCAGTCCGCCCAGGGCCAGCGTGTTGCCGCTGTACTTCACCAGGTCCGCCACAGCGTTGACCAGCTCTTCATCGCTGAAGGGGGTCATCAGCACGTCGCAGCAGGATTGGTACAGCGCGCGCAGATGGCGCACATTCGCCTCCTCGCCCGCGATAAACAGCACAGGAAGGCCCTTCTCCTCCAGGAGGCGCAGAAAGGCTCTGCTCTCACGCCAGGGCAAGCGCGCATTCAACAGCGTGGTCACATGCCCGCAGCGGGCGAGCAGCTTCTCCCCGTCTGATACGCAGGTGGCAAGCGAACTGGTGTGTCCGGCCTGGCCGAGCACCTGGGACATCCACATACCCTGCACGGGGTCGGGCTCGAGGATCAACAAGTCTGCCATAAAATCACCTCTTGCCCTAGTATACAACAAAAATGAAGTTTTTGTTACTCTTATTTCAAAATTTTTAATTAATATTTACATTTGTTTCGTATTTATGGCGAATATTTGTTCTCAATTGTCCGTTTCTGTAACATTTTCTTCCTGATTCATAAGCAAAAGCAGCAGACGAAGGGCGCGTCCGTCCTCCTCCCGGCGCACGCGGACGCCCACGTAGGGGTTCCCGGACACCCGGCAGTAAGGCGCGAGCCCCTCCACCGCGCTCAGGGGCACGCCATAGAGATGGCGCTCCTCAGTCTCCGGGATTCTGCGCCAGGCGCGTTCATAGTTCACAGCCTGGTCCTCCGGGACCGCGCTCAGATCCAGGATATCCTCCAGCGGAAGGAAAATTCCCTGGTCCGCATAGCTCTGGTAATTCTCCCTCGGCAGCACGAAGATGTCGCCCTCGCCAGCCGCCAGATGCGCCATGAGGGCCATGGGGCCGTAGGTGTCATCCTGCATCACCTGCAAGCAGGTGATCTGCTTCTGATCCGGGAAGGACGCCGCGCGAATCTCCTCCAGCTTCGCGTCCAGGAGGTCTTCATCCACCATGCCGTAGACGAAGACTTCGAGCTTCTCGTTCTGGGGAATCTGCGGCTCCGTCACAGTGAAAAGCATGCTCGTTCCCGCCACGCAGAGAACCACCGCCAGCAGATACTTCCACCAGCTGTAAGTCCAGTGCTGCGCCAGCCGCTCACGGTTGATCGGTGTTTTCAATGGAATCACCTCGCGTATTCTCTCCAGCGATTATAGCGCATTCGCGAAGCGCGCGCAACTGCCGGCAGACAAAAAGCCGCCCAAAAAGCCCCCTCCCGCGCAGGCGGAAAGGGGCAAAGGGCTTCGCGGTCGGTCAGTCGAGGTTCAGCAGGCTTTCCTCCGTCTTGGGATCAAACAGGTGCATGACCTTGCCGGGGAAGTTGAAGTAGATCTTCTTGCCGTAAACCAGGTTGGCGCGCTGCTCGTCCGTCAGGTCGACCGTCGGATGGCGCAGGATCACCTGGTCGCCCGCGGCGGTGATGACGTGCAGGTGCAGCTCGCTGCCCATCATCTCGTTGACCATCACCTGCGCCTCGATGGCGTTTGTGCTGTCATCAAAGCGAATGGACGTGTGCTCGGGCCGCACGCCCAGCGTGACATCCATGGGCTGTATGTTTTTCTTCGCCAGGATCGCGCAGTGGCGGGCCTCCAGCGGCACCGTGATGCCCTGCACCTCCACCGCGTAGGCGTCGCCCTTGCGGGTCAGCTTGGCCTGGAGGAAGTTCATCTGCGGACTCCCGATGAAGCCGGCGACGAAGAGGTTGCGCGGCGTGTCAAAGACCTCCTGCGGCGTGCCGACCTGCTGGATGAAGCCGTCCTTCATGATGACGATGCGGTCGCCCAGGGTCATGGCCTCGGTCTGGTCGTGCGTGACATAGATGAAGGTCGTGTCGATGCGCTTGCGCAGCAGGATAATCTCGGCGCGCATCTGGTTGCGCAGCTTGGCGTCAAGGTTGGACAGCGGCTCGTCCATCAGGAACACCGCGGGCTCGCGCACGATGGCGCGGCCGATGGCGACGCGCTGGCGCTGGCCGCCGGAGAGCTGCTTCGGCTTGCGGGCCAGATACTCCGTGATGCCCAGGATTTCCGCCGCCTGAGTCACGCGCTTGTGAATCTCCTCGTTGTTCATCTTGCGCAGGCGCAGGGAGAAGGCGAGGTTCTCATAGACCGTGATGTGCGGGTAGAGGGCGTAGTTCTGGAAGACCATTGCGATGTCGCGGTCCTTCGGCTCCACGTCGTTCACCACGCGGTCGCCGATCTTCAGCGTGCCCGCGGAGATGTCCTCCAGACCGGCAATCATCCGCAGCGTGGTCGATTTGCCGCAGCCGGAAGGCCCGACGAACACCACGAACTCCTTGTCCTTGATCTGAAGGTTGAAGTCGTGGACGGCCTTCACTTTATTGTCATAAATCTTTTCCACATGCTCAAGGGTTACACTTGCCATTGTGTTGTCCTCCTTCTTCGTTCAAAACACAGGTCATGCCGGCGCATCAGCCCTTCACCGCGCCGCCTGTCACGCCCTCGACATAGTACTTCTGCAAGCACATGAACAGGATGGTGATCGGCACGGCGACCAGGACGCCGCCCGCGCAGAAGCGGGTGAAGTAGCCCTGGTAATCGTTGACGTTGACCCAGCGGTACAGGCCCACGGCCACGTTGTAGTTCGGCTCGGAGCCGAAGGCGACGTAGGAGGCAAACACGTAGTCTCCCCATGGCGCCATGAAGGCCATTAGCACGGTATAGATCACGATGGGCTTGGCCAGCGGCATGATGATCTTCTTGAACACCTGGAAGCGGGTCGCGCCGTCGATGCGGGCGCTCTCGTCCAGAGACTTCGGGATGGTGTCAAAGTAACCCTTGGAGATGTAATAGCCCATGCCGGAGGAAGCGCAGTAGATCAGGATCAGGCCCGGGATGGCGCCGCTCTGCGTCAGGCCGAGCTGCTTGAGCAGGAAATACAGCGTGATCATGGTGAGGAAGCCCGGGAAAAGGCCCAGCACCAGCACGGTATTCATGATCAGCTTGCGCCCCTTGAAGCGCAGGCGGGAGAGCGCGTAGGAGACCGAGAGCACCATCACGGTCTGAATGGCCGCGCAGAAGATGGCAATGAACAGCGTGTTGCCGTACCAGCGGATGAAGTTGCTCTCCCCGCTGAGGAGCCACCTGTAGTTGTCCAGCGACCAGGTCTTGGGCAGCAGGTAGTTCACCATGCCGCCGGATTCCAGGGCGTAGGAGCGGAAGGACTGGAACACCAGGAACACAAACGGGGCCAGCCAGATGACGGACATCAGCACCAGGATCACGTAGATGGCGGTATTCACACGCCGCTCGTGCCCGGACTTGGAGCGGAGCTTCCGCTCGTCTTTCACTTCCCGGATAACGCCGGCTTTCTCGTCCACGACGATGTCGACTTCCGGTATCTGATTCTGCTTACTCATTACTGGAAATCCTCCTCGTTCTTGACGGACGGTATCATGTTGTAGACCACCAGGTTGATCACGGCGGACACCACGAACACCAGGATGCCCATGACGGCGGCGAGCTTATAGTTCGTGTCCGTGACGGTCATCTTGTACAGCCAGGTGATCAGCAGGTCGGTGTAGCCTGCGTTGCCGCTCAGCTCCAGCGAGAGGGGGCGTCCTCCGCTGAGCAGGTAGATCACGTTGAAGTTATTGATGTTGCCCGTGAACGACGACAGCAGGTAGGGTCCCGTGACGAACAGCATGTACGGCAGCGTGATCTTGCGGTACATCTGGAAAGCGTTCGCGCCGTCGATCCTTGCGCTCTCGTAGAGGTCGGCGGGGATATTCATCAGGATGCCGGTGGCGATCAGCATCAGGTACGGAATGCCGATCCACAGGTTAATCACGATGATGGTCACCCGCGCCCAGTGCGCGTTGGTCCAGAAGGGGATCGGCTGGGAGATCCAGCCCCACTTGAGGAGGTAGCTGTTGATCAGCCCGTCCGCCGCGAACATCTTCGAGACGTACAGCAGGGACACGAACTGCGGGATGGCGATGGTCATCACGAGAATGGTGCGCCAGAGCTTCTTCAGCTTGATGCCCTTCTTGTTGATCATGATGGCGACCAGCATGCCCAGGAAGTAGTTCAGGAAGGTGGCGAAGAAGGCCCACACCAGCGTCCAGAACAGCACCTGCTTGAACGTATTGCCGTAGGAAGCCGTGTCGGAGGAGAGCAGCTGCCTGAAGTTGTCCCAGCCGACCCAGGTGAACAGTTTGCTCGGCGGCTGGTGGGTCGCGTCGAAGTTCGTGAAGGCCACCAGGATCATGAACAGGATCGGCAGGATGGTGAACACGAACACGCCCAGCGTCGGCAGGGCCAGCAGCGTCTTGTGGAACTGCTCGTCCGCCAGGGACTTCAGGTCGTCCTTCGTGCTCTTCAGCTTGTGGCCGCTCTTCAGGATCTGCTCCGAGATCTTGTTCTGCTTGATATTCATCCGCCACGTGTAGATGAACGCCAGCACAAAGAACAGGGTCAGCACGCCGTAGAGCAGGATGAAGAAGGAGTTGTCGCCATAGACCGTGCGGCGGCCTTCCTTGTAAGTTTCGATCGTGCCGAGGGTGTTCAGCTTGGCCAGATACGCCACCCCGAAGTTGACCATGTACAAATTGAAAACGGTCTGAAAGAGGAAGAAGAGCAGTCCCCTGCCCCACTGGCCGCGCGCCGCGGAGCCAAAGCCCATCACGAGGTAGGACAGTTTCGTCTTCCAGTCGCCGTGGATGAAGGTCTGCACCAGGTCCGCGATGTTCAGGCCGAAGTTTTTGAACAGGCTTACCACCCCAAGGCCGAGCTTCTTACAGCCGCCGGCGATTTTGCCGGGAAGGCGGCGGAAAAAGTCGCCGATCTTCCAGGCGGTTTTGGCAGGCCCGCTCAGCTTCAGGAATTCGAGATCAGTCATATCCGAATTGCCTCCTTGCTATGCCTCTCTGTCATGGGATGCGTTGTGTGGTATTGTTGCCCATAAAACTGAAAGGGCGGAAAAAAGGAAGGGGAGGGTGAGAGGCAGACGCCCCCGCCCTCCCGAAATGATAGGGTTCAGGTCTGATTACTTGTTGGCGTAGGAGATCGCGGTATCCTGGAAGTTGGTCAGGACTTCCATCAGCTTGGCATCGTCGGCATCGTCCAGCTTGTCAGCCAGGATGTCGTCGCCCAGGCCGGTGGCCAGAGACCAATACTCGGCGGGATACTGCCCCTGCGGCACGGTGTACTGCAGCTGATCCGCCAGGGCGGCCAGCGCGGGATTCTGCTGAATGGCCTCCAGCTTCTGCGCGTTCAGGTTGGAGGGACCCCACTGCCTCTCGTTGTAGCGGGCAATCTGGACTTCCTCAGAGGACAGGTAAGCGGCCAGCGCGTCGCAGGCAGCCAGCTTGTCGTCGTCCGTCTGGGGCTTCACGCCGAGCATCTTGAAGCCGCCGAAGCCGCCCATCTGGAAGCCGTCCACAGTGGGCAGCTTGCAGGCAGCATAGTTCTCGCCAAAGGCTTCCATGGCCGCGTTGGCGTCCCAGGTGCCGTCCACGATCGCGCCCACATTGGTCGCGGTGGAGAAGGAGGAGCCGTTGACGAAGGCGGGGCTCTGGGCCAGCTTGATCATGGCCTTCAGGGCCTTCACGCCGTTCTCGCTCGCGTAGTTGACATTGCAGCCGACCAGGTTGCCGTTGTCGTCCGTGTCATAGGTCAGCTCGCAGCCCGCGCCGAAGAAGAACGCGGTCTGATACCAGCCGGAGTTGATCTCCATGTAGAAGTTCTTGCCGGCCTTCTCGCAGTCCGCCAGGATCGCTTCCAGGCTGGTGGGATCGGTCACAACGGACTTGTCATAATAGAGGAAGTAGCCGTTGTCGCTGGTCATGGGGTAGGCATACATCTTGCCGCCCAGGGTTACAGCGCCCACGGAGCCCGCATCGTTCTCAGCGGCCACGCGCTCGGCGTTGGAGGGCTCGACCTCTTCCAGGGCGCCGGCGGCTACGAGGCGGGCCAGCTGGTCCTGCGCGAAGACATACAGGTCAGCGCCGGCTTCCACGTCGGTGATCATATTGTTGGCGGCGTCGCCCTCGCCAACGGGCTCAACGGCGACCGTCATGCCGGCATATTCCGGATGGGCAGCCTTGAAATCCTCAACGGCCTGCTTGGTGAAATCGACGACAGCCTCGGCCACCCAGATCTTCAGGTCGCCGGAGTAATCGGCTGACGCCACAGCCGTCATGGACAGCAGCATCGCAGCAGCAAGTACCAGAGCCAGGATTTTCTTCATAGTAAAAGCCTCCTTATTATTATATCAGGAGCACGCACAGGCTCCATTCGGAAGACCGCATCTCATTTTTCACAGCCTTCTGTCGGGATGATTATAGCATAACCAGTGTATCTTGTCAAAGGATATTTCCAAAAAACACAGGCGGCAGGCAAATCCTGATACGCAGCTTTCAGGACATCCGCCCGCCGCAGCCATGACTCCTCGGCGCGAAGCGGCGATGGAACCACGAAAAAACACCGCCTTGCGGCAGCGTTTTGCACAGCTTTGATCCATCACATCGGCTTCATGGTCGGGAAGAGCAGGACGTCCCGGATGGTGGGGCTGTCCGTCAGCAGCATGACCATGCGGTCCAGACCGAAGCCCAGGCCGCCGGTCGGCGGCATGCCGTATTCCAGCGCGTTCACGAAGTCCTCGTCGATCTCCGCGTGCACGCCCTGGGCCTTGCGCTGTTCCACCTGCTCCTCGAAGCGGCGGCGCTGGTCGATCGGGTCGTTCAGCTCGGAGAAGGCGTTGCCCATCTCGTGGCCGGTGATGAAGAACTCGAAGCGCTCGGTCAGGCGGGGATCCTCCGGCTTGCGCTTGGCCAGCGGGCTGATCTCCACGGGATAATCGGTGATGAAGGTCGGCTGGATCAGCGTCGCTTCGACGTACTCGTCGAAGAGCGCAGCCAGGCAGTCGCCCTTGCGGGCGTCCTTCTCCACATGGATGTCCCGCTTTTCCATCTCGGCGCGGGCTTCCTCGTCCGTCTGCCACTCGGTCCAGTCGACGCCGCAGGCCTCCTTCACAGCCTCCGCCATCGTCATGCGCTTCCAGGGCGCCTGCAGGTGGATCACCTGGCCCTGGTAGTTCACGTCCGCCGTGCCGAGGGCCTTGATCGCCACGAACTCATACATCTGCTCCACCATGTCCATCACGTCGTGGTAGTCGACCCACGCCTGGTAGGTCTCCACGGAGGTGAACTCGGGGTTGTGCGTCGCGTCCATGCCCTCGTTGCGGAAGATGCGGCCCACCTCGTATACCTTCTCAAAGCCGCCGACGATCAGCCGTTTGAGATAGAGCTCGGTCTCGATGCGGAGCAGCATGTCGATATCCAGCGCGTTGTGGTGGGTGCGGAAGGGCTTCGCGGCCGCGCCGATCTCCACCGTCTGCAGCACCGGGGTATCCACCTCCAGGAAGCCGCGGCCGTCCAGGAATTCGCGCACGGCGGAGATGATCTTCGAGCGCTTGATGAAGGTGTCCTTCACCTCGGGATTCACGATGGTATCCACATAGCGCTGGCGGTAGCGCAGGTCGGTGTCGGTGAGGCCGTGGAATTTCTCCGGCAGCACCTTCAGGGACTTGCACAGCAGGGTGACCTCCTCCGCGTGGATGGAGATTTCGCCGCTCTTGGTCTTGAAGACCTTGCCCTTTATGCCGATGATATCGCCGATGTCGTCCTGCTTGAAGGCGGCATAGGCCTCCTCCCCCACGTCGTCGCGGCGGACATAGACCTGGATCTCGCCCTGGCCGTCCAGCAGGTGGGCGAAGGAAGCCTTGCCCATGATGCGGCGGCTCATCATGCGGCCCGCCACGCAGACCGTCTGGTTCTCGAGGGCGTCAAAGTTCGACAGGATCTCCTGCGACCGGTGGGACACCGGATAGTGGGTGATCAGATAGGGATTCTCGCCCGCGTCCAGCAGCCCCTGCAGCTTCTGGCGGCGGATGATTTCCTGCTCAGTCAGCGGCGGGGTGAGGGGGGTGATGGGATAATCGGCCATGGTGTCTGCTCCTTATTCTTCGAGTGGGTTTCAGCGCATGATCTCCAGCACCTTCAGGGTGACCTGACCGGCGGGGATGTCCACATGGGCCACGTCGCCCACGTGCATGCCGATGAGGCCGGCGCCGATGGGGCTCTCGTCCGAGATGCGGCCGGACATGGGATCGGCCTCCTGCGCGCCGACGATGGAATACTCTGTTTCCTCGTTGTACTCAACGTCCAGCACGCGGACGGTGACGCCCACGGAGACCTGCTCGGTGGAGATCTCGTCATCCGGCACCACCACGGCGGCACTGATGATGTCCTCAAGGCGGGCAATCTCAGTCTCGTTCTCGGTCTGCTTGTTCTTCGCCTCGGTGTATTCGGCGTTCTCACTGAGGTCACCATAGCTGCGCGCAAACTCGATCTCCTTGGCGATCTCGTTGCGCACCACGGCAATGCGATAGTCCAGCTCCTCCTGGAGCTTGTTCAAACCCGCTTGGGTAATCAGATTCTTCTTCTCGGCCATGGAAAGGACTCCTTTCGATGATATACACCAAATATCACCCTCGCGCGGGTGACGCACGCATTATAGTGGATGAAAAGCGGTTTGTCAATGCGATTTGGGACACCGCGTACACGGCGAAACGCATGTCGTTTTTTTCTGCCAGACCGCTGTCGGTGAGGGGATTGCACTGCCTGCGGGACTCATCACTGGTAAGGATGCCCACGTCATGATTTCAGCCGCTCCGGCCCCCGCCCTGCGCATGCCTCCGCTTTCGCGCTTCAGTCAGACAAGCGGATTCGGCGGCCGGATCAGGGTCTCAGGCTTCCGCCTTTTTCTTCTCCAGGTAATCCTCGTAGTTGCAGTAGTAGTCGCTCATGGTGCCGTCGTCGTGGATCTCCAGGATGCGGTCCGCCACCGTGGAGACGAACTGGTGGTCATGGCAGGTGAACAGCACGTTGCCCGGGAAGTTGATCAGGCCGTTGTTCACCGCGGTGATGGACTCCAGGTCCAGGTGGTTGGTGGGCTGGTCGAGCATGAGGAAGTTCGCGCCGGAGAGCATCATGCGCGAGAGCATCACGCGCACCTTCTCGCCGCCAGAGAGGACGTTGACGGGCTTGTACACGTCGTCGCCCGAGAAGAGCATGCGGCCCAGAAAGCCGCGCATATAGGTTTCCAGCTGCTCCGGGCTGTACTGGGCGAACCACTGCATCATGGTCATGTCGCAGCCGTCGAAGAACTTGGAGTTGTCGTGCGGGAAATAGCTCGTGGAGATCGTGACGCCCCACTTGAAGCTGCCGCTGTCCGGCGCGATCTCCTCGTTGAGAATGCGGAACAGGGCCGTCGCGGCCTGCTCGTTGCCGACGATGGCGATCTTCTGTCCCTTGGTCACCACGAAGGAGACGTCCTTGAGCAGCTGGTGGCCGTCCTGCTTATAACAGATGCGGTCGACGGTCAGGATGTCCTTGCCGGCCTCGCGGTCTGGCGTGAAGGCCACCCAGGGGTAGCGGCGGGAGGAGGCGGGCATCTGCTCCAGGGTCAGCTGATCCAGCAGCTTGCGGCGGCTGGTGGCCTGCTTTGCCTTGGACTTGTTGGAGGAGAAGCGCTGAATGAAGGCCTTCAGCTCGCTGATTTTCTCCTCCCGGCGCTTCTTCTGGTCGTTCATCAGGGACTGCATGATCCGGGAGGACTCGTACCAGAAGTCGTAGTTGCCCACATAGAGCTTGACCTGGTTGTAATCGATGTCCACGATGTGGGTGCAGATGTTGTTCAGGAACCAGCGGTCATGGCTGACCACGATCAGGGTGCCGGGGAAGTTCATCAGCCACTCCTCCAGCCAGGCCACGGAAC
>CAMNLM010000007.1 GCA_946543085.1 uncultured Clostridia bacterium
GAGAACGGTCTGGGCTATGTGGAGCTGGAAGGCCACAAGTATCAGCTGGGCGCCCAGTGGAACAACAAGCAGTATCGCACCTACTTTGCTTTCTATCCCAAAGAGCAGGGCACCACTGAGGGCGGTTACTGGCTGCCTGTTGAGTACAAGGGCACTGTGAAGGTCGGCAACACCACGATGAAGCTGATCGACGACATGAACAACGCGCCCATGGACATTGCGACCGGCAAGAGCTGGGCCTGGATCTACCACAACAATTCCACGGACAAGCCCACCCGTAAAGTCTCTGATCCCGGCAATCCCGCTCCTGAGTATAAAGACAACCTGGAAGTTGCTGGCGACGGCATCAAAGGCACCGCCCCTGCAACGGAAGAGTACGCTGGTTACGCTGAAGATATCAAAGACGGCAAGTATCAGAATTCCTACCTGACTGATGAAATCAAAGTCGACGGCGTTCTGAATGCTTCCAATGTTTACGCTTGGAATCTTCAGGATCAGGATGACAAGTGGGCGACTAGTGAGGCCACTGCGGAAGAGATCGGTTGGACCTACATGGTTCCTTCCTATCAGTTCATGGAGCTCGTGGAAGGCAAGGAGAGCAACGGCACCAGCAATGGCAAGTCTGGCTACAAGGGCTACACCTACGCGTGGATCGTGGAGAAGGGCCCCTGGCAGGCCATGTATGACCGCGCCGGTGTTCAGCAGTATGTCTCCAAGACCGAGGAGAACACTGATTACTTCAAGACCGGTCTGGCTGGCAACAAGGGCAAGGTTGGCTGGAATGTGCTGAAGACTCCTGGCAAGAAGTACAACTGGTATGTTGAGAGCGTTGTGGAAGAGTATGCCGAGGGCGACATCGCGAAGGCCGAGGCTGTCTACAATGTGAACGGCGAGCTGGTTCGCTACTTCATCACCTATCGCACCGGTGAGGACGAGACCTACCGCATCCGCTACACCCCCGACAACAAGCCCGCCTATGGCGAGTATGTCGGCAAGGATCCCTTCACTGGCGAGACCATCAAGGCCTACACCGCCAGCATGAAGAAGTGGGCTGATGTGAAGACCGGCAAGCTGACCGACCAGGTCGAGCTCGACTGGGGTCTGACCGCCCTGAAGGATTGGACCAATCCTCCGCGTCTGACCAAGTAATGGGTTGAAAGACAAACACAGTCCCCGCCGCAAGGCGGGGATTTTCTGACGCAAGGTTCACAAAAAGAACAGCCCGCGTTGTGATGATCCGTTGTGACACACAGCAGGCTGCTCTTTTTCATTCCGATTTTTTAGGCATTTCCCTCTGCGGGGAATGGGGGAAAACCTCTCCCATCGGGCGTTCCCGGTTTGAAAAAAGCCCCATTTGGGGGCTTTTACGCGTCTTTGCCGGGGAGGCGCCTGGTGACTTCGTCCAGGATGTCCTCGGCCAGGGCGCGCTTGCTCTGCAGGGGGCGGGGGTTCTCGCCCTCGGCGGAGAGGAAGGTGGCGATGTTCGTATCCACGTTGAAGCCCGCGCCGGGCTGGCTCACGTCGTTGGCGACGATGAAGTCCAGGTTCTTGCTCGCGAGCTTTTTCTGTGCGTGTTCAATCAGGTGCTCGGTCTCGGCCGCGAAGCCGACAAGCACCTGCCCGGGACGCTTGCCGCGGCCCACGGCGGCGGCGATGTCCGGCGTCTCTTCGAGGGTGAAGGTCAGCGGCTCGCCCTTCTGCTTCTTGATCTTCTGGCCGCTGGTCTCGCGGAAGCGGTAGTCCGCGGGGGCTGCGGCCTGGATCACCGCGTCCATCTCCGGAGCGAGGGCGGTCACCGCGTCGTAGAGATCCTGGGTGGAGCTGACCTCGACCAGCTTCACGCCGTCCGGCACGTGGGCGGTCGTCCAGCCCTTGATCAGGGTCACGTCCGCGCCGCGGTCGCGCGCGGCCTCCGCGATGGCGAAGCCCATCTTGCCGGAGGATTCGTTGGTCAGGAAGCGCACGGGGTCCATGTGCTCGCGGGTCGCGCCGGCGGTCACCATGACCTTCACGCCGCGCAGGGTCTCGCTGGCGTGGAGAATGGCCTCGATGGCTTCGACGATCTCCTTGGGCTCGCTCATGCGGCCCGCGCCGGTGTCGCCGCAGGCCAGAAAACCGCCCTCAGGCCCGACGAAGCGCACTCCGCGGCCGCGAAGAATCTCCACGTTCCGCTTTGTGGCCTCCGCCGTCCACATGCCCGTGTTCATCGCAGGGGCGACGAGCAGCGGCGCTTTCGTGGCCAGCAGGGTGGTTGAAAGCATATCGTCCGCCAGCCCCATGGCCAGCTTTGCCAGGATGTTGGCGGTCGCCGGGGCCACGACGCAGAGGTCGGCTTCCTTGGCGAGGGAGATGTGCGCCACGTCCCAGGTCTCCGGGCGCGCGAAGGTGTCCGTCACCACGGGATGGTTGGCGAGGGTTTCAAAGGTGAGCGGCGTCACGAACTCGGTGGCGTTTTTCGTCATGATGACGCGCACGGCCGCGCCCTGCTTGCGCAGGCGGGAGACGACCTCCACGGCCTTGTACGCCGCGATGCCGCCGGTGACGCCGAGCAGCACTGTCTTGCCGCGGAGGCTCACTCCGGAATCTCCTCCTCCGTGTTCGGGCGGTCATAGGTCACCAGGCCGCGGTCGATTTCCTCCACGGCGATGCGCAGGGGCTTCTCCTCAATGCCCTTGGTGTCGACCAGGGGCAGGGAGCCGTTCACGATCTGACGGCCGCGCTTGGCCGCTTCCACCACCAGGGTGTAGCGGGTGTCGGCCTTGTCGAGGAGTTCGAGGACGTTGGGTTCTACGATGGACATAGCGGGTTTTCCTCCTTGTGTATGGTACGCGCGGATTGCGGTTCAGGCGTTCATTTGTTATCTGTTATCTATGACAGAGCGACCACGCTCTGGCCCCCGATTGCGGGAAGAGAAGCCGGAGAGCAGGGCTGTCTCACAGCTTTTCCGGCACCTCGTAGGTAAAGCGGCGGGTGTTCTGCTTCTCCGCCTCGACGATGTGCTGCAGGGTGGCGTAGGCCTCCTCGAAGGTGTCGTTGACGAGGGCGTAGCGGTAGCGGTGCATCTCCCTGATCTCACCGCGGGCGTTGCGCATGCGCTTGGCAATCTCGTCCTCGTCCTCTGTGTTGCGGGTGTGCAGGCGATGGTAGAGCACCTCGTAGCTCGGGGGCAGCACGAACACCGTCACGCAGTCCGGTGCGTTCTGCATCACACTGATGGCGCCCTGGGTGTCAATGTCGAGCAGGACGTTTTCGCCCTTGTCGATGTGGCCGTAGACCTCGCTCCTGAGCGTGCCGTAGCGGTGGGCGTGCACGGTCGCGTGCTCCAGGAAGGCGTCCTCCGCCAGCAGCCTGTCGTAGGCTGCGTCGTCAATGAAGTGGTAGTGGACATCGGGAATCTCGTAGTCGCGGGGTTTGCGCGTGGTCACGCTCACGGAGAAGAAGAAGCTCTTGTCCTCCTCGAGCAGACGCGCGCCCAGCGTGCCCTTGCCTGTGCCGCTGGGGCCGGAAAGCACCAGCAGCATGCCCTTGCGTGTCTCCTGCATGTCGATGCGCCTCCTGTAACCTTGTGTCGTGTCGGTTCAATCGTCCGGTTCGTCGCCGTCCTGAGGTCTGGCACGGCCGTCCAGGCGGCTCGCGAGGGTTTCCGGCTGCAGGGCGGAGAGCGCCACGTGTCCGGAATCCATCAGGATCACGGCCCGCGTCTTGCGGCCGCAGGTCGCGTCGATCACCTTGCCTGTGTCGCGGGCATCCTGCACCAGGCGGCGGATCGGCGCGCTGTCCGGCGAGACGATGGATACCAGCCGGCCCGCGGACACCATGTTGCCAAACCCCACGTTCAGCAGCCTCATGCCCTCACTCCACATTCTGTATCTGCTCGCGCAGCTTCTCGATCTCGCTCTTGAGATCCACCACGCACTGGGCGATCTGTGCGTCGGAGGCCTTGGAACCGATGGTGTTGGCCTCGCGGTTCATCTCCTGGACGAGGAAGTCCATCTTCTTGCCGATTTCGCCGCTCGCGTCCAGGTAGCCGGTCATCTGGCGGATGTGGCTCTCCAGGCGGGAGAGCTCCTCGTCGATGGCGCATTTGTCGGCGACCAGCGCGACCTCCTGCGCCAGGCGGGCCGGATCGACGGGCTCCACGGGCAGGCGGCTGAGACGCTCGGTGAGGCGGGCGCGGTAATCGTCCACCACGGTGGGCGCGCACTCCAGAATCTGTCCGCGCAGGGCCGCGGCGGCCTGCAGGTGCAGGCGCAGATCCTCGCGGAGATGGCTGCCCTCGCGGCTCCGCATGGTGTTCAGCTGCTCCACGGCCAGGCGCATGGCCTCCTCCGCGGCGGCGGTCACGGCTTCCGTGTCCGGCACGGCCTCGGCGGTCTGCACCACGCCGTCCATCGCGAGCAGCTCGGCCATGGTCAGCGCCGGCGCAACGCCGGTGGCCTGGCTGATCTCCCGCGCAGCGGTCACATAGCGGGCGGCTAGGGCCGTGTCCACCCGCACCTCGCGGGAGGCTGCGTCCTCGCCCTGGGCTTCCACGGTCACGTAGACCTCGACGTGGCCGCGCTTCAGCCCGGCCTGCAGGCCCTTGCGCACGGTCTCCTCGAGAAAGCTCCACGTCCGCGGCAGGCGGCAGGAGATATCGAGGAAGCGGTGGTTGACGCTCTTCAGCTCCACCGTGACCTGCCAGGCGCCGCACTGGGCGGAGCCTTTGCCGCAGCCCGTCATGCTCTGCAATGCACTCACTCCTTCGGAGATGGGGATATCACTTCTATTATAGCATGGGTTTCCGATGATGGCAAGCGCGGGAAAAGGTGCGCATCTCTCTTGGTGCGCGCATGCTCTCTTGGCGCATCAGGCGCGTCCTCCTCCCCGGCGCCCGCGGCGGCGGGAATTTCACCCCGGTTTGTTTGTTCTCTTCTGTTTGACATCCCTGCCCTGATTATGATACAATAAACTGATTCCGCGCAATCGGTCTTTTGGCCGTGGGCGGAAAACGCGGCTGAGGGCCGCAGACCATGAAACGAGGTCTTTCGGGAATGAGAAAGGGATTAGGGGCGCTGCTGCTCGTGCTGGCGATGCTGGCCTGCAGCGGACTGGCCCTGGGCGACGAGGCCGCGGACATCACCGGCCAGTGCAAGATCAAGACGACGTCCACCAAGTTCAAGGTTACCCAGATGACGGACGGCAAGTACACCTCCGTGTGGAAGGGCGACAAGGTGAAGCATTCCTCCGTGGCGCTGACCGCGCCGGGCGGCTCGCCGATCTACGGCGTGTACGTGTGCTTCGCCACCATGCCGGACAGCTATGAATTCCAGGTGCTGCAGGGCAGCGACTGGGTGCCCTACGCCGAGGGTGATACGCGTTTTTATCATGTGTATCAGCCCATCCCGGAGGGCGCGGCGGGCGTGCGCGTCTATGTCAAGGACGACAGCGCCTTCGCCCTGTATATCAATGAAATCTTCGCCTTCGGCCCGGGCGACGTGCCGGAGTGGGTGCAGCGCTGGGAGCCCTTCGAGGGCGCGGCGGACGTGCTCTTCATCTCCACGCACCCGGATGACGAGCTGATCTTCTTCGGCGGCGGCATCCCGACCTACGCAGGCGAGCTGAAGAAGAACGTCGTCGTGGCCTACATGAGCTATTCCAACACGACCCGCCGCTCCGAGCTGCTGAATTCCCTGTGGTATCTGGGCGTGCGCACCTATCCCGACATCAGCGGCTTCCGCGACAGCTACCAGAAGAATCTCCCCGCGCAGTACAAGGCCCTCGGCGGCGAGGACAAGGTCAACGCCTGGGCCGTGAGCCTGCTGCGCAAGTATAAGCCCGCCGTGGTGGTCACCCAGGCGGAGGATGGCGAATACGGCCACCCGATGCACAAGGTCGCCGCGGCCGCCGTGCTCAAGGCCTGGGATACGGCCGGCGATCCGGGCATTGATCCGGACTCCGCGAATCTCTACGGCGTGTGGCAGCCCCAGAAGCTCTATCTGCACCTCTGGCCCGAAAACCGCATCACCATGAACTGGGAGACCCCGCTCAGCGCCTTCGGCGGCAAGACCGGCCTGGAGCTGGCGGACGAGGCCTACCGCACCTATCACATCACCCAGCGCGCGAGCGGCATGTCCGTGACCGAGACGGGTTCCAAGTACGACAACCACATCTTCGGCCTGGCCCGCACGACCGTCGGCTATGATGCGGTGGGCGGCGACTTCCTGGAAAACATCGGCGCGCCGGCAGAGCCGGTCATGCCTGAGCTGATTCCCGCCGAGGAACCCGCGGCTCCCGCGGAGGAGGAAGTCCTGCCGGAAGAGGGCGAACTGATCGCCGAGGAAGGCGCGCTCCTGCCGGAAGAGGGCGAACTGATCGCCGAGGAAGGCGCGCTCCTGCCGGAAGAGGGCGAACTGGTTGCCGAGGAAGGCGCGCTCCTGCCCGGGGAGGGCGAGCTGGTCGCTGAGGAAGGCGCGGCTCTGCCCGCCGTGGAGCCCGTGCCCGCGGAAACGCCCGCCCCGCAGACGGCCCCCGCGATGCCCGCCATGGTGGACGACGGCGAATTCGTGATGCCGTTGCTGATCGGCACGCCGATCCCCGCGACGCCCGGCCCGACGGCCGCGCCGGCACCCGCCGCTCCCGCGGTCACCGCTGCGCCCGCCGCGAATGCGGCCCCGGTACTCCATGCGGAGATCATCGGCGGCGCGGATGCCCCGACCTCCATCATCCTGACGGACGGCCTTGCGCCTGAGGAGGGCGAGGGCCTGCTGGCTGAGGAAGGCTCCCTGCTGCCCGAGGAGGGCGGCCTGATCGCCGAGGAGGGCGCGTTTGCCGCCGAGGCGGAGACCGCCGGGCCCGAGCCTGCGGAAGCCGCGCCCGCGCAGGAAGCGCAGGAGACACAGGCCGCAGCCGGCCCGGTCGCCAGCGCCTACAGCGCCGTGACCTATGATCTGCCCTATGAGGTCTCCTCCCGCCTGCCCGCGCTGAACGCCCGCGGCTACCTGGACGAGGGCGAATTCGTCATCGCGGACGAGACCAACGGCCTCTATGTCTACATCAACCCGACCCTGAAGGTCATCATCCAGCGCAAGACCGACACCGAGACCGACAAGAAGCACCCGCTGGTGTGGTTCGACGCGGAGATCTGGGCGGACGTCGCCGCCGGCACGCGCCTGGAGACCCTGCAGGTCGACCCCGAAAAGATGGGCAAGGCCCGCGACAAGGCCTACAAGACCGCGACAAAGTACAAGAGCGTCTTCGCCACCAACACCGACTATTACACCTACCGCCTCGGCTCCACCCGCCCGATCGGCATCGTGATCCGCGACGGGAAGATCCTCTACGAGAAGCGCTACAGCAAAGAGACCACCAACTTCCCGAACCTCGACACCCTCGCCTTCTACCCGGACGGCACGCTGGCGAGCTGGTTCAGCTTCGAGAAGGAGGCCCAGGCCTACCTGGACGAGGGCGCGTACAACGTGTATTCCTTCGGCCCGTGCCTGGTGAAGAACGGCGAGCTGACCGAGCGCGCGCTGAACGCCAACGCCAGCTACAATCCGCGCTACGCCATCGGCATGGTCGAGCCCGGACACTATGTGGCCATCCTCTGCGAAGGCCGCCTGAAGCGCTCCAAGGGCGTGCAGATGCTGCACCTCGCCCAGATGATGCAGGAGCGCGGCTGCTCCATGGCTATCAACCTCGACGGCGGCCAGACCTGCATCATGTGCTTCATGGGCCAGCAGATCAACCAGATTCCGAGGATCAACAACTCCAACGAGGTGCGCTCCACCTCGGAGATCCTCGCCATCGGCACCTCGGACCTCGTCGGAACGGTTCAGTTTGAATAGTTCACCCTGTTCAGGATCATGTTTCCTGGACGCCAAGCCCAGCCCTCCGCAGGAGTGTTCTTTGCAGGGGCCCGGGGGGAAGTTTCTGAGAAGAACCCCGGGCAAGCGAAGAGCCTCCCCTCCCTCCGGGAGGGGTCGGGGGTGGGTCTCTCTCAACGGAGGCTTATCCCATGTCCAAGAAAGAGCGAATGATGATCACCGGCGGCCACGCCCTCGAGGGCGAGGTGCGCGTCTCCGGCGGCAAGAACACAGCCGTCGCCGTGATTCCGGCGACCCTCCTGGCCGATGAACCCTGCGTCATCGAAAACCTGCCAGACATCGAGGACATCCACGCCCTGGTGGATATCCTGCGCAGCCTCGGCGCGGAGGTCGAGTACGTGCCGGATGCCTTCATGCGCGTCGACCCGCGGCCGGCCCACGGCTGCCAGGTGGGCTACCGCGACGCCCAGCGCCTGCGCGCCAGCTATTATATGATCGGCGCGCTGCTGGGCCGTCAGGGCAAGGCCGAGGTCGCCTTCCCCGGCGGCTGCAAGATCGGCTCCCGGCCCATCGACCAGCACCTGAAGGGCTTTGCGGCCCTCGGCGCACATGTGCGCGACCAGGGCGGCGTGATCAGCGCGGAGGGCGAGATGATCGGCAACGATGTCTTCTTTGACATCGTGACCGTGGGCGGCACCATCAACATGATGCTCGCGGCGGCCAAGGCGCGCGGCACCACCATCATCTACAACGCCGCCAAGGAGCCGCACATCGTCGATCTCGCGAACTTCCTCAACAGCATGGGCGCGAAGGTCAAGGGCGCCGGCACGGACGTCATCCGCATCAAGGGCCAGAACTATCTGCACGGCACGAACTACGCGGTGATCCCCGACCAGATCGAGACCGGCACGCTGATGATCGCCGCCGCCGCGACCCACGGCGACGTGACCATCAGCGGCTGCATTCCCCAGCATATGGAAGCCCTGACGGCCAAGCTCCTGGAGATGGGCGTGAAGGTCACCGACAACGACGACGCCATCCGCGTCCGCACCAGCGGCGCGCACCGAGCCGTCAACCTGAAGACCCAGGTCTATCCGGGCTTCCCGACCGACCTACAGCAGCCGATGTCCGCCCTGCTGACCACCGCGCACGGCACCTCCATGGTGACCGAGACGATCTTCGAGCAGCGCTTCCGCCACCTGGACGAGATGGCCCGCATGGGCGCGCGCGTCCGCGTGGTGGACCGCACCGCCATCATCGAGGGCGTGCCCCAGCTCTACGGCGCGCCTGTGACCACCACCGACCTGCGCGCCGGCGCGGCCCTGCTGGTCGCCGGCCTCATGGCCAACGGCGTCACGGAGATCTACGAGCCCGAGCACATCGACCGCGGCTACGAGCACATCGAGGACAAGCTCCGCTCCCTCGGCGCCGAGATTTGGCGGGAGAGCCTGGACTGAGGAGCCCTGCCAGAAGAACAAAGACGCCCGGCTCTTGTCCGGGCCGTCCGTCAGAACCGGGCTGCCGGCGGCTTTTGCCGCTGCCGCCCTCCCTTTCCCGGAAGAGGCGATCCCTCCCGCCGGAGGTGATGTGATTTGAACGATCCTTTCGCTGTGCTGGGCATCGAGCCCACGAGCGATGAAGAAGCCGTGCGCAGGGCTTACCACGCCTGCGCGCGCAAATACCACCCGGACCAGTTTCAGGACGAGGAGCAGCGCGAGGCGGCGACCCGCCGCATGATCGCGATGAACGAGGCCTACGAGGCCGCGCTGAAGCTGGCCGCTTCCCGCGCCTATTCCCCCTTCCGCGAGGCCATGCCCTGCGAGGAAGCCGTGAAGCTGGCCTTCCGGATGCTGGAGCGCAGAAGTCCCGAGAGCGCCCTGCGCCAGCTGCTGCGCGCTTCCACCCGCACCGCCGACTGGTATTACGCCCAGGGAACCATCCTGATGGAGATGGAGCAGTTCACCTCCGCCCACCAGTCGTTCCGCGAGGCGATCCGCATGGATCCGAACAACGTGGATTACCGACGCGGCGCGCTGGACGCTGTGGTCGCCGAGCGCAAGAGCCGGACGCTCCTGGGCCGCGTGAAGCACGCCCTCGGCATCCGGCAGAAAAAAGAAGAATGAAAAAGACGATTCCTCAATGACCCGCGGAGGCGGGAAGGATTCGTCTTTTGTGGTTTTGGTATCGCCCGTGGGCCGCCGCCGGCGCCAACAATTCTCACACAAGTCTTGCAATTTGATTGCAAAAAGATTACAATGCTTCTGTGCAAACGACACATGAGGTGATATGTGATGAAACGATGGCTCCTCCTGACCGTGACGGCCGTGATCGCGCTGGCGCTGGGCGCAGGCGCGCTGGCGGAAGCCCCTGAGGCGACGCCGGCGCCCGCCGGAAGCCTGACGCTCGGCGACGTGAGCGACACGGTGCGCGACCTGCAGACCCGCCTGACCCTCCTCGGCTATTATACGGGTCAGCTGACGGGCCGCTACGGCGAGCGCACGCGCGACGCCGTGCAGGCCTTCCAGGCGGACTTCGGGCTCGCGGGGGACGGCGTGGCGACGGAGGAGACCATCGCGCTGGCCGCCGCGGCGCAGTACCGCCCGCAGGGCTACGGCCTCGAGGGCGAGGACGTCCGCCGCACCCAGAAGCGTCTGACCCAGCTCGGCTATTATTTCGGCAAGCTGAGCGGCCAGTATCTGGACGCCACCGCCGACGCGGTGCGCGCCTTCCAGACCAAGATGGGCCTGCCGGCCACCGGCAAGGCGGACATCGCGACGCAGGAGGCCCTTTTCGGTGAGAACGCCGTGGAGGCCGCCGCGAAGGCCGCCGCGACCCCCGCGCCGAACGCCGAGAACCTGCTCAACGCGGAGGACGCGGACAACGAGACCCTCAACGTTCCCTTCAAGAAAAAGCTCGCCAAGGGCTCCTCGAACACCTACGTCAAGCATCTGCAGCAGCGCCTGACCGACATCGGCTATTACACCGGCCCCATCTCCGGCAATTTCGCCTCCAAGACCCTCGCAGCGGTAAAGGAATTCCAGAAGCAGAACGGCCTGGAGGTGACCGGCACCGTGGGCGAGGAGACCTGGAACGCGGTCTTCAACGCGGAGGACCTGGTGCTGCCCGCCCACACCCCGCGCCCCACGGCTTCCCCCGCGCCGGTCGCCTTCCACATCACCGTGGACGTGGCGAACCAGGCCGTGAAGGTCTATGCCCGCGACGAGAACGGTGAGTACAACCAGCTCGTGCGCGACATGGTCTGCTCCAGCGGCACGCGGAGGAATCCCTCCGACATCGGCGACTGGATCCTGAACGGCCGCAAGACCGTGTGGTGCTATTTCCCCACCTGGGGCGACTACGCGCGCTACTGGACGCGCATCAACTCGTCCATCGCCTTCCACTCCGTGATCTACAATTCCGTCAGCACGGGCGACCTGCGCGTGAAGAGCTACCGTCTGCTCGGCTCCCGCGCCTCCCACGGCTGCGTGCGCCTGCTCGTGTCGGACGCGAAGTGGGTCTATGACTACGTCGGCGCGGGCACGGTGGTCACCATCACCGACAAGCTCCCCGCCGACCCCGAGCTGAAGGCTTCGCTGAAGCCCCCGGCCCTCAACACCAAGACGATGCTGCCGGTCGCCACGCCCAGGCCCACGGCGGAGCCGGTCTATATCAGCGGCGCGAAGCCCCCGCTGCCCCTGCGCGCGCTGAAAAAGAACGACAGCGGCGCGGACGTCTACTGGCTCCAGCGCAAGCTGACCGAGCTGGGCTTCTACGGCGGCAAGTGCTCCGGCACCTATCTCGACGGGACGGCCGCCGCGGTGAAGGCTTATCAGAGCGCGGCGGGCCTGCGGGCCAACGGCAGCGCGGATGTCGCGACGCTGGAGGCGATTTACCGCCACGAGCTCGCGCCTGTGGCGACGCCGACGCCCGTGCCGACGGCGGTGCCCACGCCGGAACCCACCGCGGCGCCGACGGCCACGCCGGAGCTGATTCCGACGCCGGAGCCGCTGCCGGAGACCATGCCGGGTGCGACGGTGATTCCCGAGGCGGAGCCCGCGGTCACCCCCGGGGTGAGTCTGAGGATTCCCCTGAATCCGTAAAGGAGACGGGGTGGCCGCGCGTACGCCGCAGCGGCGGCTGCGCGCTGCTCCGGCTTGATGACGGATCCGTCCTGTCCCCCACGCATCAGACGATGCTGATCTTGGATCGAGGTACCAATCTTATGAACAGGAACACAAAGAAACGCCCTTGGGTCTGGCTCCTGGCCGCGCCTCTGCTGGCGATGCCCGTCTGGGCCGCCGCCGCTTTCCTCTGGTCGCGCTGGGGCGTCTGGCTGAGCGAGGCGGTCACCGCCGCGGTAAAGGTGGTGCTGATCCCATGACGAGAAACATCCTCTCCGCCTTGCTGGCCTTTCTGCTGGCGGCGGCGCTCATGGCATGCTCCCTGCTCGCGCTGGGGGCGCGGGCGCCGGGCCGCGCGCAGGATTTTCTGGTCAGCGCGGGCGAGGCGACCCTTACCGCCCAGAAGGTGCGCGTCGACGAGGCCATCCGCCAGCAGGCCGATCTCTACGGCTTTGACGCGGCGGCCGTCCAGGCGCTCGCGGACACGGAAACCCTCCGCGGGCTGAACCGGGAGGCGGCCGCGTGGACCGCGGGTCTCCTGACCGGGGACTTCGAGGGCGACGAGCCCTACTTCACCCTGGACGGCCTGGAGGACGCCATCGTGAACGATCCCGGCTTCCGGGAGACGGTGGAGCCGGCACTCTGGCAGTCTACGGCGCGGGACGAGGCCTCCGCCGCTGTCGAAAAAGCGCTCAAGGGCACCGTGCTGCCCGTGCGGTCATCCCTGCTGGCCATGGCCCGGGTGAAGGCCGCCGACTACGTGGATGTGCCCGCCCTGCTGGCCCGCCTGCCGCGCTATACCCTGTACGCGGGGCTGGCCGCGGCGGCGCTCGCCCTGCTGATCTTCCTGGTGAACCTCCGCCGCGTCCGCTCAGCGCTGATCTGGCTTGGCGCGGCGCTCGCGGCCTCCGGGCTGATGCTCCTGGCCGTGTGGCTGGTGATCGGCCTGCTGCGCCTGCCCGCTCAGGCGGCCCAGGTCTCCGAGATCGTCGGACTGCTCTGCAGCCGTCTGCTGGACGCTCTGCGCCCGTGGCTGCTGGCGCTGCCGCTCGCGGCGGTGATCGCCGGGGAGGGCACGGTGCTCGCTTGCATCCTGCGCAAGCGCGGGGAGAGAAACGCATGAAGGACACAGAACGGCGGCTGACCCACTTTGCCACCCTGGAGGACGCGCGCGGCGTCCTGCGGTCGCCCATCCGTCTGGCTGTCGTCACCGACCTGCACAACGGCCCCTTTGAGGATTTGCTGCCGCTGATGGAGGGCGTGGACGCCATCCTGATCGTCGGCGACATGGTGAGGCGCTACAGCGACGGCTATGACCAGGCGCTGCGCTTTCTGCAGGCCGCGCCGGACATCGCCCCGACCTATTACAGCCTGGGAAACCACGAGATCCGCCTGGCCTCGCGCGAGGCTTACATGCGCGGCGTCGCGGAGACCCGCGTCACCTTGCTGGACAACCGCGTGGTGCGCCTGCGGGACGACATCGCCCTCGCCGGGCTGACATCCACCCGCCAGACGAAGCCGGACGAGGCCCGGGCCCTGGTGGATGCCCTCGCGCGGGAGGAAGGCTTCCGCCTGCTGATGAGCCACCACCCGGAGGATTATCCGCGCTATATCCGGGGCAAGGGCATCGACCTGACGCTCTCCGGGCACGCCCACGGCGGGCAGATCCAGATCGGCGGCCGCGGCCTCTACGCGCCTGGCCAGGGCCTGCTGCCGAAGTGGACGGACGGCTTCTATGACCACAACCGGCTGCTGGTCAGCCGCGGGCTGACGAACACGAATCCGGTGCCGAGATGGGGGAATCCGTGCGAGCTGATTCTGCTCACCCTCGTGGAGAAGGACGCGCTGCGCGCCGGCTGACGCGCCTGACCCGCGTCCATGAAACCGTAGAAACCCATACCCCAAAAGCAACTTTTCCCTTCCCGCTGCCGGGAGGGGATTTTTATACGAAAAGACCAGGGAACGCTTTCCGCGGGAAGGCGTCTCCTGGCCATCTGAACAGAACTGCCCCTCCCCGCCCGCGCGGAGGGGCTTGGGCAGGGCGGTAAACCGCATGCGGGCGATTCCGTCAGGAGGACGGAAAAGCCCCCTTCCTTCTCTTTCTCTCAGGGATAGATCTTTCTTCCGTCCGCGTCCGGTTCCCCGCTGAAGCGGAAGAAGAACGTATTCACCACGTCCCGCCACTCGCGGGCGTCCTCAACCTGCCGGTCCATCCGCTCCAGGATCACCTGCCGGTCTTCCGCCGGGAAGTCGAGCTCCTCCAGCGTCCTCCGCATGGCCTCGGTCTCCTCCGCGCCCAGGAAATGGTCGTCGTAGATGCGCTGGATCAGCGTTCTGCCGTCGCGCATGCGCCAGCCGTAGGGCAGGCGGTGGAAGAAGAGCAGCAGCTCCTCCGGGCAGGTCTCCGGGCGCTCGTAGCGCCTGCGCAGCGCCTCCGGGTACTGGGTCACATAGCCCGTGCCGCCCGCGGTGCGGTCAATGCCGACCGCGTACCGGTTCGCGCGGTTGTAGGTGCCCCAGGCCATGAACTCGTAGCCGTAGGGGCTCGGCCCGTAGTGGTGGTTCGGGGAGACCATCCAGCAGAGACCGAGCGGCGAAGTGTACCGGCGGTAGACAGCGTGGCTCTCCATCAGCAGGCGCACCAGCGCGTCCTCCTGCCGGGCGGGCAGGGCGTAGGTCAGGCGCGCCCATTCGCGGATCACGCGCTCCGGCTCCGCGTCCGGCGACCAGGCGAAGCGCCCGAAGGCGTAGAGGTTCAGCTGGGCGAAGGGATGCCCCGTCCAGTTCGCGTCCCGCCCGAGGTTGCTCACAGCGGCCACGGCGGCCAGGCGCTCCGCGCCGATGTCGTCGATCATCGGCCGCCACACCGGCGGCATGGCGAAGATGTCGATCTGCTGGCCCGTGTATTCCTGCGCGAGCTGCACCTCCAGCGCGACGCGGGTGCGCGGCATGGCGAAGAACAGCGGCGACACGGGCTCCTCCGGCTGGAAGTCATACGGGCCGTATTTCACCTGGAGAATGACGTTCGGGTCAAACTGCCCGTCCAGCGGCTGGTACACGTTATAGGCCGCGCAGGGGCGGTCGATGGAGGCGTCCCGCCAGTCCTGCATGCAGTTGTAGACGAAGGCGCGCCAGACCAGGACGCCGCTGCAGGGCGCGAGGGCCCGCGCGAGCATGTTCGCGCCCTCCGCGTGCGTGCGGCCGTAGGTGTTGGGGCCGGGGCGGTGCTCGCTGTCCGCCTTCACGAGGAAGCCCGCGAAGTCCGGGATCGCCTCATAGACGGTCTTCACGCGCTCCGCCCACCACGCGGCGACGGCGGGGTTGAGCGGATCGGCGGTCGGCAGCCCCTCCTGCATCGGCATGGAAAAGTCGATGGAGACCATCAGCCGCACCGCGAAGGGCCGCAGGAGGTCGGCAAAGGCCGCCAGCTCCGGCAGGCGGCTGCCGATCAGCTCGCGCGCCGCGGCGTGGACGTTGACGTTGTTCACGCACAGGACGTTGATGCCCACGCTCGCGAGCATCCGTCCGAGCCGGCGGATGCGCTCCGGGTCGTAGGAGAATTCGCCGCCCTCGAACCAGAGCGACCGCCCGGCGTAGCCGCGCTCGATGGTGCCGTCCATGTTGTCCCAGCAGTTCAGCATCCGCAGCGGATAGCGCGGTTTTTGGAGACCGCCCGGTATGTCCGACTTGGAGCGCAGGGCGCGGATCAGCGCGTGCACGCCGTAGAGCAGGCCGGCCTCGCCGCCGGTGACGCTCCAGCCGTCGGGTGTCGGATCGATGCGGTAGCCCTCGCCGAGGGACGCGTCGAGCGTCAGCGACGGACGCCGCTGCGCGCCGCGGAAGAAGGCATCGGCCTCGGCCTGCGCGTTTGCGGCGGGGGTGGACGCCGGGGCCGGGAGGGCTTCCGCGCTTAGCCAGGCGGGATGACAGAGGGGAGCGGTGTTCATAAGCATGCCTCCATGGAGGGGAATTTTTGCAGTGGATGGAGTGAGGGGGGATGGCGGCGGCTTCCTCACGGTCAGGCTTCGGCTGACAGTTCCCCGGGAGTGATCCATGCGGGGGCAGGGGGAGAAAAGTCACCGGTTCGCGGGATCGCGGTAATAGCCGAAATCATAGCCGGGATCGGTCTCCTGCTTCACCGGGAGCACCCGCGCGCGCACGACGGCGTTCGGCGCGAGCGTCACCTTCAGGACGCCGTCCCGGATCTGCCGGCTCTCGCGCGCGGGCTGACCGGCGGCGCGGAGGAAGGCCAGCTGCTCGTCCGTCAGCGAGGCGGGCTCACCCATCTCGTGCCACACGCGCAGGGGATTGCAGCAGTCCTCGTCCACGCGGTCGATCCACACGGCGTGCGGGCCGTCCGTGGGCAGCTTCAGCTCGACCGTCAGCGGCTCGTCCGCCTGCTGGCAGAGGTTCCACAGCACGGCCTCATAGCCGCCGTCCGGGCGGCGCGTGACCACCGTGTGCGCGTCGCGGTGAACGGCCTCGCCCTTCAGCTGCGCGAAGAACGCGAAGCTCCACAGCGTCGGCTTGGGGATCAGCCCGTTCGCCACGAGGCCGAAGCCGCCGTGGAAGGGGCGCGGCGGGATGCCCTGCTCCTCAAACACATCGCCGAAGGTCCAGTAGCTGTAGCCGTCCGCGACGTCGCCGAGCCGCGCGAGCAGCGCCGCGCACAGGGCCGCGTTGTAGTTCGTGTCGTGGATGGGGCAGAAGGGGTTGTAGCTCGTGTTGAACTCGGTGATGTACAGCGGCATGCCGCGGTATTCCGGGAAGCTGTCGATGATGTCCCGGCTCTCGCGCATCTCGTCCATGAGGCTCTCCACCGTGCGCATGCTGTGGTAGAGATAGCGCTCCCGGTGCTCGGGCGTGTTGCCCATGTACGCGTGGCGGGTGACGAAATCCACGGGCAGCGCGTTGTCCCGGCAGAAGGCGAGGAAGTCCCGGATCCACTGCTGGGAGCCCTCGCCGCCGCAGATGGCGGGCCCGCCCACCTTCATGGCGGGGACGGCCTCCTTCACGGCCTGCGCGGTCGCGCGGTAGAGGGCGAGGTAGGCGGGCTTGTCGGCGTTTTCCCAGAAACCGGCCAGGTTCGGCTCGTTCCAGATCTCGCACAGCCAGGTGCCGACCTCCGCCTCGCCGTAGCGGTCGCAGAGATGGCGCAGCGTCGCCTGCACGAGGGCCGTCCATTCGCCCATGTCGCGCGGCGGGGCCGTGTGCGCCTTCCAGTAGAAGAGCGTGTTTTTGCTGTCCGTCAGCGCCTCCGGCATGAAGCCCAGCTCCAGGAAGGGCTTCATGCCCTGGCGGAGAAAGCTGTCCATCACCCGGTCGAGGTAGGTGAAGCAGTACTGCGCGCGGAAGGCGCCGTCCGGGCGGGGGATGCGCTGGAGGATGCCCAGCTGGTCGCTGAAGAGACCGTGCCCGCGGATCATGCGGAAGTGGCACTGGGACTGCGCCAGCGCGAGCTGCTGCTGGTACTCCTCGTGCAGGGCGAGGTCCAGGCGGCCCGTCCCCACGCAGAGGGAGGTCAGGTTCCGGAAGGAAGCCCGGGATTCCGGGCGGATGTCAATCGAAACAGTCTGGGACATGGGAGGTGCGCCTCCTTGATGAAGTCAATCTGCAGACAGCGCATGGCTCGCGCCTCGTGCCTTGTCCGCGTCAAAAACGATCCATTGCTCCGGGGCCGGCTTCAGGGTCCTGGTGTGAATGCCCTGGGCCTCGCCCTCGGGCGAATCCTCAGCCGCTTCCATCGCCTCCGGCGTGAACCCGGCGAGGAACGCTTCCAGCCAGGCGCGCGGGTAGAGCCCGGCGCGGTGGGAGCAGAGCACCTGGCGGAAGGGCAGGGCCAGCAGCTCCCGCATGCCGGCGAGATAGTCCCGGAGCGGCAGGGCCTCGCGGAAGAACAGCCACGTGCAGGGGTTCCAGTCGTCGCCGGTCAGGAGCAGTTCCCGCTCCGGGACGTACACCACCGCCGAGCCGGGCGTGTGGCCGGGCCGCAGTATCACCCGCGCGGTGAGCCCGCCCAGGTCGATGCGCCCGGCGGTCAGCTTCTCCGGCATCGGCCAGAGGCTGTCGCTGTCCGGCACGCTCTGCGGCGAAAAACCGCGCGCCACGGCCTGCCCGCGCACATGGTCCCGCCAGCGCCTGCCCGTGTAGGTGCGGAAAACCTCCGCGTCCTCCGGGAACATCCACGTCTGCGCAAACCAGCGGCAGCCCAGCGCGTGGTCGTGGTGGCCGTGGGTGAGGATCACCCGCACGGGCTTGTCCGTCAGCGAGCGCACGCAGGCCGCGACGTCCTCCAGGCCGTAGCCGGTATCGACGAGCAGGGCTTCGCGCCCGCCCGCCAGCAGCGTCATGCAGACGCCCATGCAGTCCTCGATGTGGAAGACGCCGGGGAGGATTTCACGCGGCGTAAAGGACATGGCGGTCCCTCCTTGAATGGCGGTTCACAGCTTCACGCGGACGCTCTCGTGGCCGGTCAGGGCCCGGGAGCGGGTGTCGGGCTGGTTCATGCCGACGTAGAGAACGGGCTGGCCCTCCGCCCTGCGCGCGCCGGTCTCGTCCACGACGAGCACGGAGTCCGCGCGGACGCGCAGGGTCACGGTCTTCTCCTCGCCCACCCCGAGCGCCACGCGCTGGAAGGCGCACAGGCGCGGATGCAGCGGGGCGTTGGGGCTGCCCTCGTTCTGGACATAGACCTGCACCACGTCCTCGGTGAAGCGCGCGCCGCCGTTGCGGACGGTCGCCTCGACGCGCCAGCCGTTCTCCTCGGGGGCTGCCTTCGCGGCGGTCACCTTTGTGTCGCCGTAGGTCAGGCCGTAGCCGAAGGGATAGAGCGGCTCGCCCTCGAAGTAGCGGTAGGTGCGCCCCTTGAGCGCGTAGTCGGTGAAGTCCGGCATCTCGTCCAGCTGGCTGTTGCGGTAGAAGGTGACGGGCAGCTTGCCGCTGGGGGAAGCCTCGCCGAAGAGCAGGTCCGCCACAGCCTTGCCGCCCTGCGCGCCGGGATACCAGGCGAGCAGGATGGCGTTCGCCTTCTCCCCGGCCTCGGCCAGGTCGATGGCGCTGCCGGCCATCAGGACGATGACCGTGGGTTTGCCGACCGCGAGCACGGCGTCCATCAGCCGCCGCTGGCAGGGCGGGAGGAGCAGGTCGCGCTTGTCGGCGGAGGCGTACTGGTTGCCCGTGTCGCCCTGCTCGCCTTCGAGGGTCTCGTCCATGCCGACCACCAGCACCACGGCGTCGCTGTTCTCCGCCACGGCGACGGC
Source organism: uncultured Clostridia bacterium (assembly GCA_946543085.1). Lineage (GTDB taxonomy): Bacteria > Bacillota > Clostridia > Christensenellales > Aristaeellaceae > RUG11272. The sequence continues at coordinate 19,186 of CAMNLM010000007.1, forward strand.
CTCGGAGAGGCGGTCGTCCGGGAACTGGGAGAGGTCGCTCAGCTTGTCCAGGTAGAGGTGGCAGCCCTCGGAGCAGAGCACGCGAGCCTTGCCCTTCAGCGCGTCCTGGATGCCCTCCTGCACGGTGATGTAGCGCGAGGCGGTGCCGTGGTAGTTGCCGGTGAGGGCGCAGCGGCTGTCCGCGTTCGGGCCGATGACGCCGACCGTGCGCAGGGCGCCCGGATCCAGCGGCAGCAGGCCGTCGTTCTTCAGCAGCACGCAGCTGCGCCGCGCGGCACGCTCCGCCGCGGCGAGATGCGCTTCGCTCTCGATGACGGTATAGGGGATGCTGTCGTATTCGCTGCCCTCGCCCATCACGCCCAGCAGGTAGCGCGTGGTGAAGAGGCGCACCGCGCTGGCGAATACGGTCTCCGGCTTCACCAGTCCCGCCTGCACGGCGGCGAGCAGGCTGTGCTCGTAGGTGCAGCCGCAGTTGAGGTCGCAGCCGTTGTTGATGGCCTCGGCGGCGGACTGCATCGCGTTGTCCGTCACGTGGTGATGCTCGTGGAAATCGCGGATGGCCCAGCAGTCCGAGAGGAAGTGCCCCTCGTAGCCCCAGCTGCGCAGGATGGCCTGCAGGGTGGGCGAGGCGCAGCAGAGCTCGCCGTTGGTGCGGTTGTACGCGCCCATCACGGACTCGACCTTCGCCTCCTGCACCAGGGCGCGGAAGGCCGGGAGATAGGTCTCCTCCATGTCCTTCGGGCTGGCGACGGCGTTGAACTCGTGGCGCAGATCCTCCGGGCCGGAGTGCACGGCGAAGTGCTTCGCGCAGGCGGCGGCCTTCATCGTTTCGCCGTCGCCCTGCAGGCCCTCCACGAAGGCGCAGCCCAGGCGCGAGGTCAGCTCGGGATCCTCGCCGAGGGTTTCCTGGCCGCGGCCCCAGCGCGGGTCGCGGAAGATATTCACGTTCGGGGACCAGAAGGTCAGACCCTTGTAGATGTCGTGGTCGCCTGCGCGCTGGGCCGCGTTGTATTTCGCGCGGCCCTCCTCGGCGCAGATTTCGCCCATCTCCTTCATCTGGTCGGGGGAGAAGGCGGCTGCCATGCCGATGGACTGCGGGAACATGGTCGCCGCGCCGGCGCGGGCCACGCCGTGGAGGGATTCGTTCCACCAGTTGTAGGACGGGACGCCAAGGCGGGGAATGGCGGGGGCCTGGTAGCTCAGCTGTTCCACGGCCTCCTCGATGGTCATTTGGCTCACCAGGGCCTGGGCTTTTTGACGGGCTGCTACGCGATCCATGGGTGCTCCTTCCTTGGCGGGAAGGCGGGAAGTGCCTTCCAGGCCATTCGGTCTGTATAGTGGAATGAGAGTGGTCTTTCGGTTTTATCGGCAAGTCTTTTTGCAGCCATTGCTGTGGAGATGGTGACCCCACCCCCGACCCCTCCCCGCGAGCGGGGAGGGGAGGAAGAGAGTGGTCGCCCGGGGGTGCCTTTCCTCCGGAAAGTCACCCCCGGACCCCCTGTAAAGGCGCTCCTGCGGAGGGCTGTGGCAAAAGCGGTCTCCATTTGAAATGGTGTCAGCGAGCCACAGGCGGGATGAAAGGGCTTTCTGCTGACAATACGGGCACGGTCTGAAAGGATGGTCGTCCGGGGTGCCTTTCCTTTGGAAAGTATTCCTGAACCCCCTGTAAAGGCGCTCCTGCGGAGGGCTGTGGCAAAGGCGGCCTTACAGGTATAACTTTTCCCGGCTCCTTTGTCAAGGCGTTCCTGCGGAGGACTGTGCGCTCACCTGTTCAGCTCGTGATGCTGCAGCACGAAGGCTTCCGGGGCGCTTGGCTCGTCTGTGCGGGGCGCGGCGGTCTCGCCGAATTCCATGCACACGGGGTGCGCGGGATCGTAGGCGGGCCACTCGGGCAGGGGTTTGCCCTGGCTGTCCTCGCCGTTGGGGCTGCCGGTCCTGATGAAGGCGGCCCAGGCGTCGCACATCTGGCGCGCGAGGTCGTAGTGCCTGCCGGTGAAGGGCCGCCAGCACTTCGCGAGGCTCTCGAAGAAGAACCACAGGTCCACCGAGTGGAAGGTGCCGGGGTGATCCCAGCCGGGGATGTCGGCGGTGAAGACGTACTTGTACAGCGGCACGGGGTTTTCGCAGCGCGCGTTGTGCGCCGCCGCGAGCCTGCACGCGAGGTCGATCGCGCTGATCTCACCGCGCCTGCGGATGTCCGCCTTGTCCTTCGCGTCCTCGAAGAGCGCGAGGAAGGCTTCCGCGTCCTCCCCGTAGGCAGAGCGGGCGAAGGCTTCCAGGGCCTCGCGGCTCTCTGCGGGCGGATAGGACATGAACTCGCTGTCCGTCGCGCCGAAGAGCACCGGGCAGCGCACGCGGTCGTCCTGAAGGTACCACTCCTGGCTCGTGCGCGCCGAGAAGACGCCGTCCACCGCCTCGCCGAAGCTTCTCCCCCAGCCGTGGATGCCTTCCCACTCCAGCGCCTTGCCGCGCAGCGTCACCGCGTCGATGGCCCGCGCCTCGGCGAGGTTCTTCGCGCCGATGAAGTCGAAGAAGCGCCTGCCGGTCTCCTCCGCCTCCGCGAAGCCGTGGGTCAGGCCCAGCTCCATGGGATAGGGCCGGGCGAAGGTGCCGCTCTGGATGATCGCGCCGCGGAAGAGGCCCTCGTTGGCCTTGCAGGTCATCTGCGCGGCGACGCTCATGCCGCCCGCGGACTGGCCGCCGATGGTCACCTTCTCCGGGTCGCCGCCGAAGGCCGCGATGTTCCGCTTCACCCAGCGCAGGGCCGCCTGCTGGTCGAGGAAGCCGAAGTTCGCCGGGGCATCCGGGGCCTCCGCCGTGATCTCGGGATGGCAGAGGAAGCCGAAGGGCCCGACGCGGTAGTTCAGCGTCACCACCACGATGCCGCGCCGCGCGAGGCGCTCGCCGTCGAACTCCATCTCCGCGCTGTAGCCGACCTGCAGGCCGCCGCCAAAGAACCACACGAATACCGGCATGTCCTTCCGGCCGTCCGCCGGGGCCCAGATGTTCAGCGTCAGGCAGTCCTCGCTCATCGGGATTTCCGTGTCCACATGCCATTCGCGGTCGTAGAGGTCGTCCGGGTTGCCGCGGATCGGTGCCTGCATCGGGATGGGCCCGAAGGCGTAGGCCTCCAGCTCGCCTTCCCAGTCCGCGCAGGGCTGCGGGGCGCGCCAGCGGTTTTCTCCCACCGGCGGCGCGGCGTAGGGAATACCCTTGTAGCTGGTGATTCTCGGGTCGGCGGCGGGCAGACCGCGCACCCAGCCGTTCTCGGTCTTTACGCGGCGAATCATGGCAGAAGCCTCCTTGATGAATCTTTAAGACGCCTGTCCGCTTGCGCAAGGCGCGCGGAACGTGTACAATGGCGGCAGAACATGCCGCCGTGACGCAAGCGGCAAACAGCACAGCGAAGGGAAGCGCATCCGATGAAGCACCTGGCCTTCAACCCTTACCTCCCGACCTGGGAGTTCATTCCCGACGGCGAGCCCCACGTCTTTGACGGCCGCCTCTATGTCTACGGCTCCCACGACCTCTACGACGGCGACGTCTTCTGCCTGCAGGACTACACCGTGTGGTCCGCGCCCGTGGACGACCTCGGCGACTGGCGCTGCGAGGGCGTGGCCTTCCGCAAGACAGACGATCCGCGCAACACGGACGGCCGCATGAACCTCTTTGCCCCCGACGCGGCGCGGGGCCCGGACGGCCGCTACTATCTCTACTATGTGCTGGACGGCCGGGGCACCGTCTCCGTCGCCGTGTCGGACGCGCCGGGCGGGCCCTTCCGCTATCTCGGCGACGTGCGTGACGCGGACGGCGCGCTGCTCGGCGAGCGGCCCGGCGACGAGCCGCAGTTCGACCCCGGCGTGCTGACCGAGGGTGACCGCACCTATCTCTATACCGGCTTCAGCGGCCCGCAGGACGCGACCCGCCATGGAGCCATGGCGACCGTGCTCGGTCCGGATATGCTCACCATCGTGGAGGAGCCGCGCTTCATCGTGCCCGGCGGGGCCTACGCGGGTGGCACGTCCTTTGAGGAGCACCCGTTCTTCGAGGCGTCCTCCATCCGCAGGCACGGGGATGATTACGTCTTCGTGTATTCCTCCGCGGCGATGCACGAGCTCTGCTACGCGACCAGCAAGTCGCCCACGGGCGGCTTCGTCTACGGGGGCGTGATCGTCAGCAACTGCGACCTGGGCATCGCGGACGGGAAGCCCGCGGACAAGCCGATGGCCGCCGGCGGCAACAATCACGGCGGACTGGTGGAGGTTGGCGGCCAGTGGTATATCTTCTACCACCGCCAGACCAACGGCACCTGGTACAGCCGCCAGGGCTGCGCGGAGCCGGTCTTCTGGAAGGACGGCCGCCTCGCGCAGGTGGCCATGAGCTCCTGCGGGCTGAACGGCGGGCCGCTCCCGGCCGATGGCCGCTACCCGGCGGATATCGCCTGCCACCTCTTCACGCCCGACCAGCCGGTTTACGCCGGCGTGCCCGGCCAGCCGCGCATCAAGCGCGACGCGCGGGACGGCGAGCACGGCAGCGGGTACATCGCGGATATCCGCGACCGGACCGTGATCGGCTTCCGGAGCTTTGACTGCCACGGCGTGAAGACGGTCAGCGTGTGGACGCGCGGCTACACCAGGGGCACTTATCAGGTGATGACCGCCTGGGACGGCCCGGTGCTCGCGGAAATCCCGGTCGATTTCAGCAACAGCTGGGTGGAGCGGAAGGCCGCGCTCGCCCTGCCGGACGGCGTGCATGACCTCTACCTGCGCTTCATCGGCGGCGGGCAGACCGGCCAGGGGCTGGGCGGCTCGCTGAAGGCAATCGGGTTCGGCAAGGACTGAGCCGCGGGTCCTTCGTGTGTCAGCCTTGTAAGGCTTTTGTGCGGTGCATTCTCTCTCCCTTCCCCGCCTGCGGGAGGGGAGCTTTTTACGCGTGCGCGCTGTGGGCTTTCAGCGCAGCGCAGGCGTCAGCGGCGGGGCGCTTTCTGGGACGCCTGATCCTGCTCTCTGAGGAGCGGCGGGCGCGTTCGCGCTCCTCCAGCAGCCGTGCCCTTCTTGTGCCAAAGAGCCGGACTTCGGGTCGAAAAAGCTCGAATCGAAAGCGTGCCGGACACGCTCAATCTGCATCCGACACGCCTGCGCGGGCCAGGAGATTCGGACGGGGGCGCTCAAATGCGGTCTCCTGACGATTATGCTGTTTCACTGATTTCTCTCCATATCGCCCCGTGAAAGGGCTGCTGTCCGATGGAAACGCGCTCATGGCGTCCGGGCAAAGGCTCTCTGAGACTGATTGCGAGGCCCCTTCTCCCAGGCTGGCCTCAGAAGATCGACGCCGTCGTGCTCGGCATGAGGATGGTTCCGTAGATCGCGCGGAACTGCGTCGGCGTGCAGTTCTTGTGCTCCCTGAACACCCGGTTGAACGTCGCCGTGCTGTTGAAGCCGCTCGCGCTCGCCACGGTCTGGATCGGCTGGTCGGTGCGCACGAGCAGGTCCACCGCAACGTTCAGGCGCTTCCGCGTCAGGTAATCCGTGAAGGAATACCCCGTGAAGCTCTTGAAGATCCGGGAGAAATAGTACTTCGAGAAGCCTGCGAAGGCCGCGATCTCGTCGAGGCTGATTTCATCCATGTAGTGCTCGTTGATGTAGGTGATGGCGCTGTTGATGATCGGGGAGTCGATCCGGTGCCGCACGGCCTGGGCGCTGGGCGACACGCTGCGCAGGTATTCCCGGCCCAGCAGGGCGTACAGCCGCAGGATGTACCCGTAGCACTGGGTGTTCCACATCGGCTCGCGCCGCCCGTAGCAGGCGATCAGCTCCCGCAGCAGGGCGGTGGCCTCCGCGCGCAGCGGGGTGTCCGTGTCGAGATAGATCGGCTCCTGCATCATGGCCGCGATGGCGGGGATGTCCCGCAGGGTCATCAGCGGGTTCGGCTCGAAGAGGATCAGGTGGCGCGAGGTCTCCGCCGTCTCGGTCAGCGCGTGCGGGCAGCCGGAGGGCACGATCAGGATCTCGCCGGGCTGCACCTGGAAGGACTTATCCGTCAGCTGGTAGATCGAGACGCCCTGGCGGGGCATGATGATCTCGATGGCCGAGTGCGTGTGGTTGTCGTAGTGCGCCGCGACGTCGGATTCCCAGATGCGGATCGAGGAGTGGTCGACGTAGGTGATGTATTCCTGACGTCCCTTCAGGATGCGGAAACCATCGGGAAAGCGACTGTTGGCGGAGGCAGGCTCCGCCTGTTTTTTGGGCATTTCCGCATCCTCCTTTGTAGGGTGAATCAAGGGATGTCTTCGGGACGGTTCCGGATGGGCGCAGTTCGCGTCCCCCGTTCACGGAAAACGGGGCGGCGAAGGGGCGCAGGGGGTTCGGAGCGCCCGGAAAACTCCCCAGTGGGGAGTTTTCAGCGCAGAACGGGCGGCAGCCCTGGACCGATCGCAAAGCCCCCTGCCCGCGCCCGCAGGCGCGGAATCCCCCGCTGCCAGGCAGGCGATGAAGGAATCTTATCCCTTCACGCTGCCCAGCGCCATGCCGGTGACAAAGTACTTCTGCAGGAAGGGGTAAACGATCAGGATCGGCACAGCCGACACCACGGAGATCGCGGAGCGCACTGTGATCGGCGCGACCCTCGAGGCGCTCGCGAGCGCGTCGGCGGTGGAGTTCGCGGCGTTGGAGCTGTTCTGCGTGGTGGCCAGCTTCATGCGCAGCAGATACTGCAGGGTGTAGAGGTTCTTCTTGCTGCCGTTGTAGAGGTAGGTGTCGAACCAGGAGTTCCAACTGCCGACGGCCACGAACAGGGCGACCGTCGCCATGACCGGCAGGCACAGCGGCAGGATGATCTGGAAGAACGCGCGCAGGTCGCCTGCGCCATCGATCCGGGCGGACTCCACAAGCGCCTCCGGCAGACCGAGAATGTAGGTGCGGATCACGATCATGTTAAAGCAGGAGAACATAGTCGGGATGATATACACCCAGTAGGACTTGGAGAGCTTCAGAGTGGTGGAAATCAGCAGGTAGTTCGGGATGAGGCCCGCGTTGACGTACATGGTCAGCACCAGCACGGTGGTGATGAATTTCCGGAGCACGTACTCCTTGCGGCTGAGCGCGTAGGCGAGCATCGAGGTCCAGAAGAGGTTCAGCAGGGTGGTGATGACCGTCTTGGACAGGGAGATCCAGAAGGCCTGATAGACGGCCTTGTCCGCCAGGAGCTCCTTGTACGCGTCGGTGGAGAAGACGCGGGGCCAGATGCCAATGCCGCCCTTCACGGCGTCCATGCCGTCGTTGAAGGAATAGGCCAGGGTGTTGAGCACGGGGAAGAGGGTGACGAACATCAGCAGGCACAGGATGATCGTGTTGACGATGGGGAACGCGATATCCCGTCTCTTCTTGTTTTTCTTCACATGCAGGTTTGCAGCTGTCACAGGATAACCCTCCCTTCGTCAAATCAGTGTGTCTTCGTCCAGCGCTTGGGCAATCTTGTTGGCGCCGAAGAGCAGAATGATGCCGACCACGCTCTTGAACATGCCGGCGGCTGTGCCGTAGGCATAGTGCGGCTTGGAGCTGCCAAAGGAATAGATCAGGGCGAACACGTCGATCGTGTCAGAATACTTCATCGTCAGGCCGGAGCGCAGCAGGTACTGAATCTCGAAGCCAGCCTCCATCAGGTGGCCGATGTTCATGATCAGCAGCACCATGAAGGTGGACTTGATGCCGGGCAGGGTGACGTGCAGGATGCGCTGGAAGCGGCCAGCGCCGTCGATGGACGCTGCCTCATAGAGGCAGGGGTCGATGGAGGTCATGGCGGCGATGTAGATGATCGTGTTCCAGCCGACCTCTTTCCAGACATTGATCACGCCGACCAGCCACCAGAAGTACTCGCCTTTGCCCAGAAAGAAGATCGGCTCCTTGGCCAGATGCAGGGAGACGAGCAGCTGGTTGATCGGGCCGTTGCTGGCGAAGATGTTCTGCGCCATGCTGACGACGATGACCATGCTCAGAAAGTGGGGCAGGTAGGTCACGGTCTGCACCGTGCGTTTGAAAGCGCGGTTGCGCACCTCGTTGAGCAGCACGGCCAGCAACACGGCGGACACAGTGCCCAGCACGAGGTTGATCACGCTCATGGCCAGCGTGTTGCGGATGGCGAGGCGGAAGTCCTCGCGGCCGAACAGAAACTTGAAGTTATCCAGTCCGACCCACGGGCTGCCCGCCAGACCCTTCTTGGGCTGATAATCCTGGAAGGCTGTGAGCCAGCCCCACAGGGGGCCGTAGTTGAACAGCAGGACATACAGGAGCATTGGCACCGACATGATCATCAGCTGCCACTGCCGACCGAGCCTCTGGAAGAATCCTGCTTTCTTTTTGGGCGTCAACGCTTTGGGGGACTGCGCCTTGGTGACCGTGCTCATGAGCCGCGCCGCTCCTTTCAAAGACTTTCAAAGAAATTCAAGGGGAGAGATTGCTCCCTCCCCTTGATAACGGGTCTGTTATCAGTTGGTCGCCTGCTCAACAAGCTTCAGGACTTGCTCCTGCATGAAGTTGGTGTACACGGTGGCGCTGGGAGTGATCTCAGCCACGAAGGCGTCCCAGTTCGCGTCCAGCTCGGCAGGATCGCAGGTGATGATGGTGGGCAGCCAGCGATCCTGGATGGCCAGGAAATCGTTGTAGTCGATGTCGATGGGGGCCTTGTCGATCTGCCAGGCCTCGCCGTAGGGAGCGAGCTCGATCGGAGGATTGAAGAAGTCGGCGGGCTTCTTCACGCCGCAGGCGCTGTAGAATTCCTTGTCGTAGTCGCTCATCTGCTCAAAGTAGATCTCGGGCTGGTTGCCGGGATCCCAGGCATTGCCGTCGTCCATGGTGCCCTGCTTCTTGGGCATGGATTCCCAGATGGCCTTGGCCTGGTTGGCGCGCTGCCACTGAGCGTCGGAGCGGTTGACGTACTGCTCGCGGGTCATCAGCATGCGGCCGTTCTCCACGGAGTAGTCCTCACCCTCGAAGCCCCACTGCAGGGTCTTCTGCCATTCGTCGGAGAGCAGGGTTTCCATCAGCTGCACCATGCGCTCGGGATACTTGCAGCTGGTGGAGATGCCGAAGCCGCGGTCCTTGTTCATGACGGTGCCGTTGAGGTAGTGCTCCTCGATGACCTTGCCGTCCACGTACTCGGGGTCATACACCAGGGGCAGAGCCAGGTAGGTGTTGGCATACATGCCGGAGGTCTCCAGAGAGGCGGTGGCGGTGCCGAAGTCCCAGGTCTGGTCGAACATGCCCAGCACGGTGCCGTTGGACAGGGCCGCGATGTACTGGTCATAGTTCATGACGAAAGTGTCCTTGCTGATGAGGCCCTTATGATATTCCTCGTTCAGCTTGGCATAGTAGGCCTTGGCATAGGGCTTGTCGATGAAGGTCTCGGTGTGGAAGCCAGGATCGTTCACGTCGATCAGCACTTCGCCGTCGTTCGGGCGGCCCATCAGGTGCTGCACGGGGTTGATCAGGCAGAAGTGGCGCCAGCCCTCGCACAGGATGGCGAAGCCCTGGTAAGGTGTGCCGTCAGGGGTGGTGGGATTCTCAGCCAGGAAGCGCTCGATCAGGTCGAAGTACTCGTTCAGGGTCTTCGGCACCTGGTAGTTGTTCCAGGCGATGACCTGCTTCTGGATGAAGAAGGCGGGGCCGTTGCAGTAGTTCTGGATCTGGTCGTTGTAGTTGATGCCGTAGTTTGGGATGATGTACAGCTTGCCGTCGTCGGTGGTCAGCTGCTTGATGCGGTCGTTGGTGTAGATGTGCTTATAGAGGTTCGGAGTCTTCTCCTCGCTGATATAGGGCAGCAGGTCGATCAGAACCTCGGCGTTCTCCAGGGTCTCGGCACTGTTGCCGCCGTCGAACAGGTCCGGATACACGTCGTCGGCGATCTTGAGGCCCAGGGTCTCGTCCAGGTTGCCAGCCAGGAACTCGATCTCAAACTTGATGCCGAGTTCGTCTTCGATCTTCTTGTAGATCTTGTTGTCTTCCGTAGGCTGGTCGCCGGGATCACCGCGGAACACGGTGACGGTGATGGGCTCCGCGCCTTCCGCCAGGGCCATGGGCACCAGCGAGAGGATCAGGCACAGGGTGAGAAGAATCGCAATGAACTTCTTCATGGTTTTGCCTCCTTATGGTTTTTTCGCGTCGAGTGCTGTACTCGTTGGTTGTATTATACACAGTATGAGACATGAATTCATCTCATCCGTTGCGCTTTTGCTTCTCAAATCTTGCGATTCAAGACCGTTTTGAAAGAGTCTTCGTTTTCTCCGCAAACTCCATTGGCGACCGCACCTCTTTCCGGCTGAAAATCCCTAAATTCCTTGATAGTTGATGTTCTGAAAGCCGGCGGCTTCCGCGTCCGGGAAATGAACGGACGTCTGATGTCAGCCCTCTGAACCACCGCAAAATTTGAGAACAATAGCAAAGGGCCCCCATCCGCCCGGCGGCTGAGAGCCCTCTGTGTCTTTCTGTATGGCCCTCATCCGTCGATGCGGGTGTTTTTCTTTCGCGGTTTGCTTTGGGAATGCCTGCGGCAAAGGCGGATCAGCCCTTGACCGCGCCGGCGATGAAGCCCTCCTGGATCTTGCGGCTCAACAGGATGTAGACGATCATCGTCGGGATGGTGGCGATGGCCAGGGCCGCGCCGACGGGACCCCAGTCCGTGGTGTGCTGGCCGACCAGCTGCTTGACGCCGACGGGCAGGGTGACGTACTCGCCCTTGCTGACGAAGATGGTGGCGAAGAGCAGCTCGTTCCAGCACTGCAGGAAGGTATAGATGCCGACGGTGGCCGTGGCGGGCATCATCAGCGGCAGGATCACCCGGCCGAAGATGCCCCACTCGGTGCAGCCGTCGAGGAAGGCGGCCTCGTCCAGGTCATAGGGGATGTCCCCCATGAAGCCCGCGCTGATCAGGATGCCCATGGACAGCGAGAAGGCCGCGTAGGGCACGATCAGGGCCGTGTAGGTATCCAGCAGCTTCAGCCGCGAGAGGATCAGGAACACGGGCACCAGGGCGGCGTGGATCGGGATGGTCAGGCCGAGCATGAAGAACTTGTTCATCATCTTCCGCCCCTTCCAGACCATGCGCGTCATCGCGTAGGTGGCCATGAAGGCCGCCAGCAGCGTGATGACGATGGCCGAGGCCGAGACCACCAGGCTGTTGAGGAAATACCGCCCCATGTTGCCGGTGCGCAGCGCGCGGGTGTAGTTGCTCCAGCGCCATGTGCGCGGCAGGCCGATCATGTTGCGCGCCACGGGGATCTTCTCGCCCGCGTCGTCGTAGATGATGGCGCCGGCGTCGTCCTTCAGGTAGCCGCCGAAGATCTCGTCATTGTCCTTCAGGGAGAAGGTCATCATCCAGTACAGGGGGAACAGGTTGATCACAACCAGCACGAGCAGCGCCAGGTGAACCAGCGCCAGCTTCCAGGATTTCGCGCTCTTCATGCCACTTTCTCCCCCCTGTCCTTGAAGGCGAGGCTGATCAGCAGCGCAAACGCGAAGCACAGGATGATCAGCACCACGGCGATCGCGCTGCCCAGTCCGTAGCGGTTGTTGAGGAAGGTCAGCTTGTACATCAGGGTACTGGGCAGCTCAGCCCTGCGGGTGTCCTTCATCAGGGTGTAGATGAGGTCGAAGGATTTGAGCGAGCCGGTCACCGCGAAGATGACGCAGACCTTCAGGATGGGCTTGATGTAGGGAATCACGATGTGGCGGTTGACCTGGCCCTCGGTGCAGCCGTCCAGCTGCGCGGCCTCGAGCAGATCCGCCGGAACGCCCTTGATGCCCGCGTACATCAGCAGCATGTGGTAGCCCACGTACTGCCAGAGGATCGGGATGAAGGCGGCGATGAGGGCGGTCTCCTTGTAGCCGGTCCACCCGCCCTTGAAGGGCATCTTGGTGGAATGGATGTGGGAGGTGATCCAGCTGAAGACCTGCTCCTTGACACCCAGCGCGCCCAGGGCCGAGTTCAGCAGGCCGTCCGGCTCGTAGATATTCATCCACAGCTGGCCGATGATGACGGTGGAGATCAGCACGGGCATGAAATAGATGGACAGGTAGGCCCGCTCTCCCTTGATGCCCTTGCTGAGCTTGAGCGCGATGAGCAGCGCCAGGGGCAGCTGGATGAACACCGAGAGCGCGCCCAGCACCAGGGCGTTGATCAGGGCGTCGCCCATGTAGTTGACGTTGGCGAAGAGCGCGCCCTTGTCGTTGGTCAGCTGCCGGCTGAAGAGCTCGATGTAGTTGTTCAGGCCCACGAAGGTCATGTCGGCGCCTGAGATGGCCTTGAAGTCGTTCAGGCTGTAATAGACCGACATGATGATGGGCGCGATGAGGATGCCGACGAACAGGATGAGACCCGGCAGCAGGAACGCGAGCACGCTCAGCCGGTATGACCATTTCTTCTTCATCTTACGCAGTCCTTTTCAACAAAAGAGGGAGACGGCCCCTCGATGTGTTACCCCTCGGCGGGCCGTCTCCGAATCAGCAAATCTGCTCGCAGATCTTACTGCAGGGTGTTGGTCAGGCCTTCCACGAAGCCCGCGCCGTCGATCTCGCAGCCGTAGACCTGGGAGACGTAGTTCAGGTAGATGTTGGCGGGGTCAGCGCTCATGGCGGTGTCGCCGAAGAGCACCATGCCCTCGGACTCGGCGACCATCTTGGCCACGTCAGCCACCAGGGGCTTCACGTCGCTGGTGTCATAGTCAGGAGTCCAGGCGGGCAGGCCGGAGCCGGCCAGATAGCCGTAGTGGCAGATGCCGCGGCCCAGCTCGAAAGCGGCCTGAGCGGCGAGCTCGGCGTTCTTGGAGGTGGCGGCGACAGCCAGGGAGTCAGAGGGGCCGCCGATGACCTGGCCGTAGGTGGCCTTCTCGGTGTCCATCACGGGGAAGAGCGCGACCTGGAAGTTGCCCTCGGCGTCGTTGACTTCGCCGCAGTTCCAGGAACCGTTCTGATAGAAGGCATACTTGCCGGCGATGAAGTTCGCCTTGACCTGGTCGTTGCCCAGGGTCAGGCCGTCGGGATCAAAGTAGCCCTTCACGATCATGTCCTGGAAGGTGTCCACGGCCTTGGCGATGGCGGGATCGTTCCAGGTGGCCTTGCCGGCGAAGATGGCATTCAGCTCTTCGTAGCCGATGGTCTTCTCAATGATGGGCTCGAGGTACTCGGTCACGCACCAGGTCTCGGAGCCGGCGCAGCCGAAGGGGGTGATGCCGGCGGCGACCAGAGCGTCGCAGCAGGCGGTCAGGTCTTCATAGGTGGTGGGCACATGATCCCAGCCGACCTGGGCCAGCAGGTCCATGTTGGCGAACAGGGCCACGATGTTCATGGTCAGCGGCACCGCGTAGTGGTCGCCGTTGTCGCCGTAGGAGGCGTTCTGCAGCATGACCTCGGGCAGCTGATCGGCGAAGGGCTTGTAGGCCTCGTTCAGGCAGTACACATTGCCCTGCTCCACGAAGTCGCCGCAGAAGGCGCCGGCCCAGGTGAAGAAGATGTCGGGCAGGGTGGAGGGATCAGACATCGCGGTCTTGATCTTGGTCTTGTAGGACTGGTTCTCAAAGGCTTCCCACTTGATCTCGACGTCGGGATGCGCGGCCTCATACTCGGCAATGGCCTTCTCGTAGGCGGGACGGTTGGCGTCGCTCTCGGTGGCGATGCACCACATGGTCAGGGTGGTCTTCTCCGCGAAGGCGGAGGTGACGGACAGCAGCATGGCCGCGGCCAGCATCAGGGCTAAGAACTTCTTCATGGTAATCCTCCTTAAAAAATTGGATGCTTTTTTGTGTGTATCTTGTATCCGATCGGCTCACGGCACGGTCTGCCGGAATCGGTTCCCCTCCTTCCTTTAGGTTTGCGGCCGGTGAGCGGTCGGACAGGATGCCTGACGGTTGGGTCGGCGGGAATCCCGCCCGGGGTTTATTCTTCCTCCTCGTCGCGGTACAGCTCCGGGTCGGAGAAATACAGGTGGTCCAGCGCGATGTAGGCGCCCTCCGCGTCCATATCCGAGATCGGGCGGTCGTCGGTCAGGAGCTGGAACGGAATCCCGTCGGGATAGTACCGGAAGCCCTCCATCTCCCGCAGGAGCGTCTCGCGGAAGAGCGAATCGCAGGCCGCGTAGTCGCCCTGGAGAACGACCGTGTCCGGGTCAAACGCGAGGCTCAGGTTCCGCAGCACGGGCGCGAAGATGCGGGCCAGCCGGACGGATACGGCCTGCGCGGCCGGGTCGCCCTCCTCCGAAGCCCGGAAGAGCTCCGGGATGCGGCAGGTCTCCGCGCGGTCCGCCAGGACGGAATCCGGAATTTCTTCCAGCGTCTCCGCCAGCATGCGGCGCACCCGCTGCGGGCTGATCAGCCGCTCGAAGCAGCCGCGGCTTCCGCAGCCGCACAGCTCGGGATCATCCGGCGCGACGGTCATGTGGCCGACCTCGCCGATGAGGGAGCGGCGGCCGTTGGTGATGTGGCCGCGCTCGATGAAGCTGCTCGATACGCCCCAGGTCGTGAAGAGCACGATCACCCGCTGCGACTTGAGGGCGTCGTCCAGCAGGAAGGGACGGGCGCACATCTTGCCCGCGTTCTCCAGCAGGATCGGCGTCTCCGCGCCGAGCAGGTCGCTGAGGCTGTCCAGCAGGTGCACGTGCGTGCCCCACTGCGGGGTGTGGGAGGAAAACATCAGCGTCCCGGTTGCCCGGTCCACCGTGCCGCTGGTGGAGACGCTCGCGGCGCATACGTCCTGCGGGAGGACGCACTGCTCGCGCAGCAGCCTCGCGGCCAGGGCGGCGGCCTGCCTGCCGGCTTCCTCCGGCGTGGACGGCAGCGACTCCGGCAGCACCAGCTTGCCCAGGAGCGTGTGGCCCAGGGAATAGAGGCAGGCGCGCATCTCGCGCGGCCAGAGGGCGACGCAGATGAAATACCGGCTCTCGGAGAGCGTGTAGTACTCGGGACGCTTGCCGCCTGCCGCGGTCGAAGGCCCCTTGCCGCGGGAGATCAGCAGGCCCTTGTCCTGAAAGAAGCGGATGCACTTCACCACGGTCGGGCGGGAGATGCCGGTCAGCTGACTGATCTCGCTCGCGCTCAGCCTGGCTCCGCGGCGGAAGGCGTTCAGAACGCTGCGGCGGTTGACGATTTTCAGGTCCGCCAGCATGGCGGGGGAGCCGGAGGGGTGCTGAATATCCATGGTTTCCCGTCGCCTCCTCGCGCGTCCACGGTTACGAAAGAAAGATATGAAACTTAATAACCAAACTCAGTATAGCACATCCCTTCCGATTTTGCAAGAACTTTTCGTCAAAAAATTGTCAGCGGCGCCGCGTCTGGCGCGTGTTGAGTATTATATAGGAAAATTTCCATTTTGCGCTTGACAGGACCCGCGGCCTGCTTTACAATAAAGAAAAGTTTTGAAAGAGTGTTGCAAAACATTCTTTTATACAGAAGGCATACTGATCGACCAGCCGGTCCGCCTGCCGGACGGCTGCCTGATCGGAGGAGGAATGGAACATGCGCTACGTACTGGGTGTCGATCTGGGAACCAGCGGAACCAAGACGGTTCTCTTTGACGAGGCCGGCGCCGCCGCCGCTTCCGCCGCGCGGGAATACCCGATGGACCAGCCGCAGAACGGCTGGGCCGAGCAGGATCCCGACGCGTGGTGGGAGGCCGCGCGGGACACGATCCGCGAGATTCTTGACAAGAGCGGCGTGAAGCCCGCCGACATCTGCGGCCTGGGCATCAGCGGCCAGATGCACGGCCTGGTGATGACCGACGACGCGGGCAACGCCCTGCGGAAAGCCATCCTCTGGTGCGACGGCCGCACGGGCGAGGAGTGCCGCGAGCTGACCGAGCGCGTCGGCAAGGAACGCCTCATCGCGATCTCCGCCAATCCCGCGCTCACCGGCTTCACCGCCGGGAAGATCCTCTGGGTGCAGAAGCACGAGCCCGAGCTCTGGGCCAAGGTGCGCCACGTGATGCTCCCGAAGGACTATGTCCGCCTGAAGCTGACCGGCGTATTCGCTTCCGAGATGAGCGACGCCAGCGGCACCAACCTGCTCGACGTGCCGAACCGCCGCTGGTCGGAGGAGATCGCCGCCGCGCTGGATCTGCCGATGAGCTGCCTGCCCCCGCTGTGCGAGAGCCCGGACGTGGCCGGCAGGATCACCGCCGAGGCCGCGCGGGAAACCGGCCTGATGGAGGGCATGCCCGTAGCGGGCGGCGCGGCGGACAACATGGCCGGCGCCATCGGCACAGGCGTGGTGACCGCGGGCCGCGCGTTCACGACCATCGGCACCAGCGGCGTGGTCTTCGCGCACAGCGACACCGTCCAGATCGATCCCGCGGGCCGCGTGCACACCTTCTGCGCGGCGGTTCCCGGCGCTTACACGGTCATGAGCTGCACCCTCGCGGCGGGCCTCTCCCTCAAGTGGTACCGCGACACCTTCTGCCAGGCCGAGATCGAGACGGCCGCGCAGATGGGCACCGATCCCTATGTGCTGATGAACCAGCAGGCGGCGCAGAGCCCCATCGGCGCGAACCGGCTGATCTTCCTGCCCTACCTGATGGGCGAGCGCAGCCCGCTGCTGGACAGCGATGTGCGCGGCGCGTTCATCGGCCTCTCCGCCATTCATCAGAAGCGCGATCTGCTGCGCGCGGTGATGGAGGGCGTCATCTACTCCCAGCGCCAGAACCTGGACATCCTCCGCGGCATGCACGTCGTGCCGGAGACGATGCTCGCCTGCGGCGGCGGCGCGAAGAGCCCCTTCTGGCGGCAGATGATGGCGGATGTCTTCGGCATGCCGGTCGCGACCGTGCAGAATACCGAAGGCCCGGCGCTCGGCGCGGCCATCCTCGCGGGCACCGCGGCGGGTCTGTACGAGAGCGTGCCCGCGGCGTGCGAAAAGATGATCCGCCCCAGCGAGCCGCTGATGCCGGACAAGGCGCGCGGCGCGCAGTATGAGCCGTTCTATGCGCTGTACACAAAGATGTATCCGCAGCTGAAGGACTGCTACGCGGAACTGGCGAAACTGTGAGAAGACGCCCGTTCAGGCGCTGATTTCCGATTCAAACTTATCTCATATAAGCACGACATAAACAAAGGGAAGGATGCGAAGGGGTACAGGAGGCGACTGCAAAGCCCCCTGGTCACGCCCGCAGGCGTGAAATCCCCTTTCAGGATGTGTCATTGCAAATGGAGATGAGTATCACAAGGAAGAACACAAGGAGGAGTTATGAAGATCATACCTGTCAGCGATCCGGCCTTCCGCCCCTATGGGCGCGTGGTTGAGGGATATCCGGTCGAGGGGCTGCTGGAGGCCCTGGCGAAGACGCCCCTGCCCGAGGGCACCGCATATGTCCCCAAGGATGAGACCCTGCACGCCGCGAAGGACGCGGAGGCCGTGGGCGAAGCCCTCTTCGGCGGCATGCCCTTCCAGCTCGGCTGGTGCAACGGCCACAACACGAAGCTGAACTGCCTCGAATACCACCGCGACAGCGAGTTCAACCTCTCGCCCGAGGAGTTCATCCTCATCCTGGCGAAGATGGACGATATCGCCGCGGACGGCACCCTGGACACCGCCAAGGCCAAGGCCTTCCGCGTGCCCGCCGGGGTGATGGTCGAGGTCTACGCGACCACCCTGCACTACGCTCCCTGCCACGCCGACCCCGCCAAGGGCTTCCATGTGATGGTCGGCCTGCCCGCCGGCACCAACACCGACTACCGTCCGCAGAACACCGCCAACACCGCGGACAGCACCATCTGGGCCCGCAACAAGTGGCTACTCGCCCATCCCGAGAGCAGCGAGGCCGCCCAGGGCGCGAAGGCCCTGCTGGTCGGCGAGAACCTGGACATTGCAGCCGATCTGTGACCCTGCTCACAGATGGACATAGAGACATCCCCATTTTTCCGACCGTCTGAAAGGAGTGCTTCCCCTATGATGAACAATATCCCCGAGGTCAAGCTCGGCATCGTCGCCGTGAGCCGTGACTGCTTCCCGATCCAGCTGTCCCAGAAGCGCCGCGCCGCCATCGTCGCCGCCTACGGCGAGGGTCTCTATGAGAGCCCCGTGACCGTCGAGAATGAGCTTGACATGCAGAAGGCCATCGCGGACGTCAAGGCCGCGGGCGTCAACGCCCTGGTGGTCTTCCTCGGCAACTTCGGCCCCGAGACCCCCGAAACCCTGCTCGCCAAGTACTTCGACGGTCCCTGCATGTTTGTGGCGGCGGCCGAGGGCGACGGCGACATGATCAACGGCCGCGGCGACGCCTACTGCGGCATGCTCAACTGCTCCTACAACCTCGGCATGCGCCACCTCGCCGGGTACATCCCCTCCTACCCCGTGGGCACCGCGGAGGACGTGGCCGGCATGATCCGCGAGTTTGTGCCGATCGCCCGCGCGGTCATTGGCGTGAAGAACCTGAAGATCATCACCTTCGGCCCGCGTCCCCAGGACTTCTTCGCCTGCAACGCCCCGATCAAGGGCCTGTATGAGCTGG
>CAMNLM010000008.1 GCA_946543085.1 uncultured Clostridia bacterium
CGTCGTCGGGCCCGGCGTTGGGGCTCTTGTAGGGCTTCATGATGTGCTCGTAGGACAGGCGGACCTTTCCGGTCACGACGTGGGACGGATTGGTGTTTGCCATGATGTTTTCCTCCTAAAAGGGTAGTTCGTCGGCGAAGTCGTCCTCCGCGGTGGTCTTGTTGGTGATGGCCGGGCGCTTGTCGCTCTCCGGGGCCAGCGTGGGCTTGCCCGGCGGCGTAGTTACGTAGTCCGCCAGCGCCTCGGCGAAGGGCTTCTTGCCCATCAGCTTCTCCAGCGCGGCGAGGGTGACGGGCTTGCGCTCGTAGAGCATTTCCTCCGGCACGCCGGCGGACCGGGCGGCGTTGAAGGCGTCGTCCTGGTTCGTCCAGGCGCGCACGCTGCGGCCCTCCACGGCCTTGAAGCCGGGGATCTCGCGGCCCTCCAGGCAGGCCCGGAGCGCGTAGTCCTGCAGATCCGAGAGCCAGCTGGCGAGCCGCTGGCCCAGGGTCAGGGCACGGGCAACCTCCTCGTTGTTGAGCTCAGGCGGCAGCTTCATGCCGAAGTCCTCCAGCGCGGTGTTCGCGCCGGCGCGGGCCCGGCAGCTGCCGCGGATGGCGCAGAAGCGGCACCAGTCGCCCTCGGCGAACTCGCCTTTACCCTTGGCCGCCAGCGCTGCGGCGGGCGCCACGACGGCGCCGGCCCAGCGCCGCAGCCCTTCGGCGGAGATCTCCCAGGTGGCGGGCTCGGCCTTGGTCCGGGGCTGGACGATGGCCATGCGCACCAGATCGATGTCGTAGATGGCCTCGTAGTCCAGCAGCGCGCCCAGCGCGTACAGCATCATCTGCGGGTTCTCCACGGCGTCCACGTCCACGCCTTTGCCGTATTTGAAGTCGACGATCTGCAGCACGTTGCCCCCGATCATGAGGCAGTCCGCGGTGCCGAAGCCCTCGGGCACGTACTCGGAGAAGTTGACCTGCACCTCCAGCGCCACGTGAGGCGGCTCCGGGAAGGCGGCGGCCAGATCCTTGAGGACTTCGAGATAGGTGTCGGTGTGCCGGTCCATCTCGTCCTGCCAGAGCTCGTCGGTCTTGAGCTTCTTCAGATCCGCCGCGTACTTCCGCGGCCCCACGCCCAGGAAGTACTTCCGGGCCTTGAGCTCTGCCACGGCGTGGGCCAGCGTGCCCTCGCGGGTGTAGACGGTATCCTGCTGCGGCGCCTCGGCGTTGATCAGCGCGGAGGGTGGGCAGTTGATCCAGCGCTTGGCGCTGCTGGGGCTCAGGATGGCATGGCTCATAGCGTCGCTCCCATCTTGCGCAGGCGCTCTGCGAAGGCCTGCAGCTTGTCGCCGGACAGGTCGCTCAGCTTCTTGATCTCGAACTCGGGGAACATGTCGGTCACGGCCTTCAGCTTTCCCTGGTCGCGCAGCTCGGCAGAAGCGCGCTGCACGGCGTCCAGGGTGACGGCTGCGCCCTTCGGCGGCTCGGGGTTGGCGGTCGGCTTGGGCTCGGGCTTGGGCGCCTCAGGCGCCTCCTGGACGGCCTGTACGGCCTCCATCGCTGGGGTGGGCTCTTGCCCGGACGGCTCCGCAGCGCGGGCTACGGCCTCATTCTGGGGCTCAGGCGAGGCCTGGGCGGCGATCTGCTGCGCAGCTTCCCGCAGCTTGCTCTGCAGCGCCTCTTTGCTCTTGCCCGGCCACAGGGTACGGCTTGCCATGAGATCGCACAGCCTGTCGAGGGCCGGGATCTCCACTCGAATCATAAACTCCACGGTTCGTTTCCTCCTTCTGTCAGTAGCGTCTTGGCATCGAATTCCACGGTGACCAGCACGCCGCCCATGACGCGGCGCAGCTTATCGTTGATTGTCCTCCAGCGCGCCAGCTTGGTCTTGCTGATCTGATGGGGCTTTCCCGGGACCTTCTCGGTCTCCATCCAGGCGCCCTCGGTGTTATTGGCCTTGCTCCAGGCCGACGTGTACTCGCGGTAGCGCCGGGCCTTTCCGTCGGGCAGGTGCACGACGTACTCCTCGCGCTCGGTCGGTTGCGGGCCGGTCTTCAGCAGGCCGAAGCCCTGCGGGTGCCAGTAGGCGCTGAACGGGATCCCACCCTCGATGTACGGCCGCAGATACCTCTTGAAGCCCTCCTCGCTCATCACTGGGCATCCCTCCGCTTGTACTGGCGCAGCAGGCTCGCCACGGCGACGGAGTGCGCGTGGGCGTCGATGGCGTCCGTCTGCTGCATCACGTCCAGTGCCTTGAGGTTGTCGCAGAAGCGCTTCAGGTCCCGGTCCCTGTCCGGTACTGCGATGCAGAGTCGCTCATCCTGGTCCTTGTAGAGGTAGAATCCTGCGTGACGCGTCAGCTCCCAGATCAGTTCGACGGGAGAGTCCCCGCTGGTCTTCGGTTCCTCCGCGGGCTCAGGATCGGGCTCCGGTTCCGGCTCCGGCTCCGCTTCCGGTTCCTCCGCGGGCTCGGGATCGGGCTCCGCTTCCGGCTCCTCCGGAGCGCTCAAAGCGTCCATGATGTCCTTTACCGCGGCGTTTACTGCGTTTTCGGGGACAGGGGTAGGGGCGAATCCGCCCGGCTGCGCGGTGCTCTCCGCCTCCGTCAGCTTCAGTTCCTTGGCGATGCGCTCCAGGGTGTCGTCGCTGAGCTCCTGTCGGCCGGCAAACCAGTTGCAGATGGACGCCGGCGAGATCTTCACCTTTCGCGCCAGCTGCGCCTGGGAGAGCCCGGACCTCTGCAGCGCTTCCTTGGCCTGCTTCTGTGTGATCATGCCTTCGCGCCTCCCTTCGTCGGGATCATGTCCAGGCGGGTGTTGTTCCGCACCTCCTCGGCGCAGATGAACGTGGCGAAGCTGTAGCCCTGCAGCTTGGCCAGGCGGTCCAGCGTCGTCGTGAGCAGGGGCCGGAATCCACAGTTCGGCTGGACGTAACGGCTGCGATCCTGGTTGGTCAGGATCTCGCGCGCCTTGTATTCGGCCATCGGCAGCACAATGGCGGTCTCGTCCTCGTAGGGCCCGGCGTGCATGTGGTAGGTGATCAGAATCTTGGTCATGGGGTTGCCGTCTCCTTTCCGTAGTACCAGTTCAGGAACGCGGTCCTGGGGATCTTGACGCGGCTGCCGATCTTGCAGACCGGGAAGCCCAGCTGGGCGGGATCCACGCGCGCCTGGACGTTGATGTTGTACGGCGCGCAGCCCAGCACCGGCGCGACGTCGCTGGGCGTGAGCATGGTCTTGCCAGACTCCTCCAGCAGCTTCAGCGCTTCGGATGCGGTCATTCGTCTCCCTCCGTTTCCGTGGTCTTGGGGTCGAAGACGATGTCCATGATGGACACGCGCTTCACCTTGGCGTGGGCCAGGGCGAGGTCGATCAGCCGGCCGGCGACTTCGTAGGGCTTGAGGCCGGTCTGTTCGGCCAGGCGGTTGACGGCGGCCAGCTGCTCGATGCGCAGGCCGTAGAATAGGGTTTTCGTTCTGTCTTTGCTCATGATGGGTAATACCTCCTTCCTTCAGCGGTTATGCGGACTTCTGGGCGGACGCCACGCCGGCAGCGTACCCGTAGATAAACTGCCGGGTGGCGTCGGGGGCCTCCATGAGTGCGCGGATCAGCTCCGCCCACACCAGCTCCTTGCGCTTGTCGTCCATGCTCTCCCTCCTCTCTGTGGGTCGTGGGTCGTTGGCCTGCCATCGTCAACAGCGGGCGGCCGGTCCCGCTGGACGCCCCGGAGGGCGTTTCGGCTCAGATCAGTTGAAATATCACGCGGGGGCAGGCATAGAAGCCGCTGAGGCGCTTGGTCGCCTTGCCGAAGCGCTCGCTGTATTCCAGCACCTTGTCCTCGTACCACGCGCCGCGCAGCAGAAACTTGCCTTCCCTGTCGTAGATGTTGATCAGGGTCCTATCGTCGATCTCGCCGCTCTTGATCAGGGCGGCCAGCCTGGTGGTGACGCCGGAATTAAGGATCATGGGTAATACCTCCTCCCCGGTCTTTGGCCCGGCCGGGAGGGCGTCGGTAGGGGTCAGGCTTCCAGGCTCTTGATGTACTCCCGGACCTCGTCGACATTGCTGAAGGTCTTGGCCTCGCCATCGTTCTCACCGTCGACACAGACAAAGAAGTCCATGGTGTCCTTGGAGCGGTGGAAGATCGTAACCTCCACGGGCTTGCCGAGGCGCCGGGTGTAGATGATGCTGGCGCACCGGGGATAGAAGGCGTCGCGCCGGTCGTGGAGATCCTGGAGCACCTCGGCGAGCTCCTTCTCATCGTCCTCGTCGGCGATGAACTCGCTCATGTACTCCATGCCCTGGATCAGGCTGCCCAGGTGGCAGTAGGTGCTCTCGATCTTGTGGGCATTGTCCTCGCCGGCCTTGTTGGCGGCGATCATCTCTTCCAGGTCGTCGAACTCGCCGGCCATGTCGGCAGAGATGCAGGCAACGAACTGCAGGGCTTTGAACTTCATCATGGGGAGTACCTCCTTAAATGTCTCTGGTGGGCTGTAATCAAGTCAATTTCGATTACAGTCGAATTATAGCACAACTACAATTGAACTGTCAATAGGTTTTTGAGAAAAAACTTGACTGTATTTGAAATGTGTGGTAAGATAGTATCGGAAAGGAGGTGACATAGTGGACACGATTGGAGAACGGGTAAGAGTGGTGCGCAAACAGCTCGGGCAAACGCAGGTTGAGTTTGGTCAGCTTCTCGGGCTTACGGGCTCCGGCGTTGCCGCGGCTGAGGCAGGAAAGAGCCGATTTACTGAGGCCGCGATCAAGCTGATCTGTCAGACCTACCACGTCAACTACCTCTGGCTGACAGAGGGGAAGGGCGAGATGCTGGAAGCGGAGACGCCCGCGGAAATGGTGGAGCGGCTGATGGCCGGGGAGTCGCCGCTGGCGATCTCGATCATGAAGGCCTTCGCGGAGCTGCCCATGGAGGAGTGGCTGAAGCTGCGGAAGCTGATCGACGAGGTCAAAGAGAATGGGCTGCCGTGACGGCAGCCCAGGTGGTCAGAGCCTGCAGTAGATCTGATTTACGACTTTGTAGATCAGCGCCAGCGCCTTCTCGCTGTGGATCCGGTTGAGGAGCTCGATGATCAGGTCACGGTATTCGGAGTTTTTCATGGGATGGCCCTCCTTTTATTGTGCTGGCGCCCGGATGAGGCGCCGCCAAAAATAAAAGGAGGGCCCGCGATGCTGGCAAATCGCAGGCCCGGTGTCGGAGGTATTACCCACTTACGACCGACAGTATGATTATATCATACTTGCCGGGGAAAGGCAAGAGAATGGAGTGTACAAAGTGCAAGAAATCCCTGCCGGAGGGCGCGCTGTTCTGCCCCTGGTGCGGGGTGAGGCAGGGCCCGCCGGTGAAGTCCAGGACCCACCGCCGGGGCAACGGCATGGGCACCGCGTACAAGCGCGGGAGCACCTGGCAGGCCGCTGTGGTGATCGGCTGGAAGATGGTGGAGGGGGCCGACGGGCAGCGACGCGCGACCCCCGTGAGGCGCACCAGGGGCGGCTTTAAGACGAAGCGCGAGGCCCTGGAGTATTGCGTCACCCTGCGGGAGAACGCCCAGGGAGGGCCGCGCAGGGCCCCACAGCTGCAGCAGTACTGGGAGACTTACGAGAACGGCAGGCTGGAAAAGCTGTCGACCTCGAAGCAGGTGGCATACCGGGGCGCCTGGGCGAAGCTGTCTGACCTGCACTGGCGTCAAATCGACCAGATCGGCGTGCACGACCTGCAGACCGTCGTGGCGCGCGTGGCGCCCAGCTACTATACGGCCCGCGACTGCCGCACCGTGCTGACCCGGCTGTTCGAGATGGGCGCCGCGGAGGGCTGGTGCTCGAAGGACCTGCCGTCCTTTATCGAGCTGCCCACGCTGGTGGAGAAGGAGCGCGAGGTCTTCTCGGACATCGAGCAAAGCTCCCTCTGGAAGCTCTACGAGGCCGGGGATCTGCGCGCGGCGATCCCGCTCTTGATGATCGGCACCGGCATGATGCCCGGAGAGATGCAGGCGCTCCGGGTGGAGCACATCGACCTGGAAGCCCGCAAGATCACCGGCGTCGGCATGAAGACCAAGGTGCGCAAGGCTTCGCCGATCTACCTGCCGAACGATGTCGTGCCCATCGTCGAGGACCTGATCGCCCACGCGCAGCCCAGCGGATACATCTGGCCGCGTAACGAAGACCGGTGGTATGCCGACTACTACGCCGCCCTGGAGGCCGCCGGCTGCCGCCGTCTGGAACCCTACTGTTGCCGGCACACCACGGCCACGCGCCTGGCGATCAGTGAGGGCATAGCGCCCCAGACGGTCCGCCGCATGATGCGCTGGAGCACGGCCCGGATGCTGGACCGGTACGCGCACCCGGACGACGCCGACGTCCTGGAGGCCGCCGACAGCCTGCAGCGCATCGGCGGAGACGACCGAATCTGTAGTCAGTAGTGTAGTCAGTAGACCGCATTTTTTCGCCACAAGGCGAAATACTTGGGTGGGTGGCCCAAAAACAAAGGAAAGCCGAAAACCCTTGAAATCACAGGGTTTTCGGCTTTTTGGCGGAGAAGGAGGGATTTGAACCCTCGCGGCAGTTATCCCACCCTACTCCCTTAGCAGGGGCCCAAAAATACCGGTAAAATCAGGCCCTCCCGCGTCTCTTGTAGGCAGTAGGTAGGCATCTTTGTCTCTACTCCTCTACCTCCGGCAGTCCCGCCAGGCTGGTCAGAAGGCTGAGGATCCCGGCCAGGACGCTGGCGCTCAGCACCATGCGCCAGTCGACCTCGCTCAGCACCATGCTGGTGCCGATGGTCGCCGCGGCGGTCTGCGCGCACGTCTTGATCGCCCGCACGCCGGCTGCGGCGATCCAGCGCTTCCAGTTACGCATGCCTTTCTCCTTCCCGAATGACACGGTTCTCGAACTTCTTGTAAGCATCGAGATACCATTCCTTCTTGTCGCCGTTGTAGGTCAGTTCGTAGTACATGCCGTCGAACAGGGTGCTGGACAGCAGGTACTTCCAGTTCTGAAGCGCCTTGGACTTCCATACCGTGAACACCTCAAACGTCGGGGTCGGGTCGGATTTGTCCAGATGCTCCCTGATGTAGTTCTCCACGATCTTGATGGCGATACTGTCCACGTAGTCATTTCCTCCTAATCAAATAGTCATTAATCTCCGTCATGCTGTCTTTCAGCTTATCCGTTGAGTTGCCGTTGGTCTCATGGGAAAGTAGCGCCAGCACGCCTCTGAGCATGATGGTGCTCTGCTCTCTCATATCCTGCATCCGGGTTTCCATGGCGTCCAGCCTGTCCTTGTCCTTCTGCAGCAGTTCGTCGTGCCGGTCTACCCGCGCTTGGAGTTTGACCACGGGAGAATCGCGCAGGCGCTTTTCTTCCCGGTGAATCTTGATAGCATCCATAATGCTCTTGTACGCGCCCAGCAACACGAGGATGACCGCCGCCGCGACAACAAGCTGCTCGAAGGTAAGAGCCTGCACCGGCATTACAATCCCCACCTTTCAGAGCACCAGACCATCCACAGCAGCATGAGAACGAAAACAATTGCAAGGCCGGTCATCGCTGAATCACCCCGTATTTCTCGGAGACCCATGCATTTTTGCCGTTGAAGTCAATCAGTAGATAGCCGTCTCGCCTTTCACCTCCGTAATTCCATACGGAACCGCACTTGCACACGCCCAGTTCGTTACCGTCTTTACGTTTGGGCGCGGTTCTGGCCCAGCATTGTCCATTGACAATGCGAACCCTGTCAGATTGCAATGCTTTCTTTGCCTTAGCCATGGCGAGCAAGGTTCCTGCGTCCGCGATACCATCTGCAGGAAGATTATGGTCATACTGAAATTCGATCAATGCAAGCTCTGTAGCGTCACCGAAATCACCGTCTGCACCCCATACGCCACAATCATAACCAACTGAAATCAAATCTTTCTGCAGCTGTACAACATTTTCACCTGTGTCACCATTCCGCAGCCCAGTCTTTTCCTGTATCTTGGCATTCCTGCCGCAGGTAACGTTCGTTGCCGCGTGGTGATTGTCGTATAGGAGGATGTCTCCAGGGCACAGCCACGTATACCCTGTCAGGTATTTTGAGTCCGTCAACACCTCAAACCCTGCCGCCTTAAACCGGCTGCGCATGTTGCCGGAGCGCGTGTCCTTCTCGATGGCCTCCAGTTTCGGCAGGCCCAGCAGATGCCCGATGGCCTTTACGTTCGCGGTTACACCCGCCGTGCAGTCTGCCTCGCAGGGAGTCACCACGTTCGCTGGCCTGTAGCCGCTTTCTTGCAGCCTCGCCCAGTAGGAGTAGCGCTGATACTGGTCGTACCCAATGGCGTTGTTCAGCGCCGCGTCGATGGCGAATTCCGCAATCATCCTGCGCACCGTAGCGTCAGGGTGCCGAAGCACGCACGTCCACGGGCGGGAGTACCAGCTCCGCAGCTGCCACTCCTGGCCTGTCTGGTCGCCAGCCTTGCCCTCATAGAGCCTGCCGTTCTCGTCCGAGCCACTGTTGGAGATGTAATGGGTGCCGGAGCTGTTGATGTACCTGTCGTAATTCGTTGCCATATCCGTGCCTCCTTACTGATAGATGGTAACGCCGTAATGGTCGGGGTCGTCAGCCAATACCGCCGGGTTGCCGCTGTGCAGGAGTGTCACATCAAACGGGTTAACGTCGCTCGTGCCGCTGCTGTCGAGCATAATACCGCCGCCGATGTACGTTCCCGTCACCAGCACCTTGATGTGCTCAAGCGTAGTTGTGATGCTCTGAAGGCGCATAACGCGGTCACTGTTGGGGTTTCCCGTGATACATACGCAATTGCGTACCACAATCTCCGCGCTGTCCTTCGCAGGGTTTGCGCTGGTTGCGGTCGAGCCGTGCCCGTAAAACGCCGTAATGTGGCTCCCGGTCATCTGGTTGATGAACGTGCAGCCGTCGAACACATACCGCCCGCGCGGGTCGAAACCAAACCCGATTGTGTTGTTGCGCCCGTACCCGGCATCGGGTATCTGAAACTCGCATATCACGTTGGTATACTCATGCACCGTATCTGCGTTGACGTTGTGCCCGTCGTCGTGGATGCAATAGCGCCCGTTCTTCACAACGATCTTGATATTTTCAACGTGTACGCTGTTGAGCACGTTTAACGGGCACCATATCTGTGAAGCAAGTACCGGGTCGGGCGCAACATCCGCAAGCTGTGCCGCCGTCGGCGTCCACTGGAGCACCACATCGCCGAGCCCAATAATGCTCGTGTTCGGTGGGACAAATGCGTTAAACGGGAAATAATTACTGGCGGATGTCCCGGCGGGAGGAGCCTGAATGCCCGCATCCTGGTACTCTTGGAAAATATCATACGCGCCGCCATAGATAAAAATCGTTTTTTGGCGCGTATTCCCCTCAAGGTTGAGCATCATTTGCGTGAAACTCGGGTTGCCGCTGTTTCCTCCGACGTAATACACCTCTTTCGCGGGTTTGCGGTCGAACGCGCAGTCAAAGAACGCATCAATATCGGCCTGGGTCATTGTCACGCCGCTTGCGCTCCCACGCGCAAAGATGATGCGCACGCCGTCAACGCCATACGCTACATCCGTCGACGCGCCGCCCGCGTAATATGTCACGCTCTGCATAACGCTCTCCGGGATGGTGTACATCGCCGTGCCCGTCATGGTCACGCGCTCCAAAAAGCGCCCGTTGCTATAGAGCACGGCATACACGCTGAGCGCGTGTGGGGTCGGGGTCGCGGTGTCTTTCGTCGCGCAATTGTTGGTAATGATGTCCCCCGGCGTAACCGGAATAATATCAGTTACCGCCGCGTATTGGTTGCCGCCAAAATTGCCCGTTGTCGCGTCGATGCTCTTCCCAATATGCCATTTGAGCGCGGCTGGGCTGTTGAGTGCCGCTATTTCCGTAAGCGCCTTCCCCAACGTCGCCGCGTCAGCCGTCTCTTTCCACGCGCTCCATACGCCGTTCACGCCGCCTCGCGCCCAGCACACGCGAAAAAACATTCGGCCTGAAGTGTCCACGCCGATCTGCACCTTCCCATTGCCATTGGATGGAACCGGCGCATATGCCAGGCTGAGAATCATGCCTGAAAACGGGTCTGTCGGAAGGTTTTTCAGCGTCGTCGCCGGGATCAATTGCCCAATCATGTATATGCGATTCAACGCACATTTGTCGATTGTGGCCTTGTTGTCATCCGGGTCAATCCACTCTGCCGGGATTCTGTTTGACAGAATCAACGCATTTGTGGTAAGGATGGTGTCGGTTTCGAGCGTGTCAATGTCGCCTTCCGCCGTTGTAACGCGCCCGGCAAGAGCCGCTGCGGCTGCATCAAGGGCCTTGATTTTCGTGCCAACCTCAATATACTGCCATTTTTCGGCATTCCATGTTTCCGCCGTCTCAATATCAACCAGCGAATAATACAGCCCGCCCTCGTGAACGCAATAATTGCCAGCCGCAAATGGATAGGGAATGTTTTCATATTCCGGCGCGATAACCGACGTTTTCAACGCCTCAATGTTTTCCCTGGCCTGTTCTCTCTGTGCTCCGGTCAGGCTCTGCGCAATGTCATAACGAACAGCCCCCTCAACGTCTGCAGCCGTTGCCGCCCTGATCCACTCGCTCCACACGCCGTCCACGCCGTTCCTGCGCCAACACACGCGGAACAGCATAATGCCGTTGATGTCCACAGCCATCTGCACTGACCCGTTCGGCGTGCTGCCCGAGCGGCTGTAGCTGTAACACATAACCGTCCCGGTGAAGCCCTCGTATGGGATATGCGCGAGTGCGTTTGCTGCCGCAGCATTGCCGATGGTATAGATTCGGTTGATCTCACAATTGTCCAGATCGTTGTTCAGAATTTTCGCCGCACGGTCGTCACTTGACGTCTTTGTAACCATCGTGACGGTTTCCCGAACAGCTCCGGCGAGTTCCGTGTTGGCTGCCGTTGCCGTCCAATGGGCCGCAGTCCATGCCTCGGTTGAAGGGATATGCTGCTTCGCACGATACAATGCGCCGTTGTAGATGCAGTATGCTCCCATTGCAACAGGGAAGGTAATATCCGCATAATTGGGCGCAAGCATCGCCAGAATTCCGCTGTAATCTGTCGGGATCTGCGCAATAGCCGCGTCAATCGCCGCTTCCGCCGCCTCCATCTGCTCTACGAGGCTCCCCACATCAAGGGCCGTTTCGCCGGACGGGTCAATAATGGTCTGCGTGCTGGAAGGCTCCACCGTCAGCACAACCTTAAGCAGCGTCGTGTGGGCAGACCCGCTGACAAGCTGCACCAGGACCGCGATTGCCCCCGGAACCGTGAACGCCGCTGCGGGAAGCAGCACGCTCACGTCGCTGCCGCTCACCGTCCCCGCGCTGGTAGGCACCGCAACCGTAGAGCCGTCAGAACGGATGACAGTGCAGGCCACCGCGCCTGTTACCGTCGCCGGTTCGCCGTTGTCGAAGACGTGTACACCCACAATCAGCGAATTCTGGTCATTCGTGAAGGCCAGCCCGCTATGCTGTACGTATACCGGCGCATGCAAGTCCTGATTATACCATTGTTCAAGCGTCGCCATTATGCCACCCCCTGCACCATAGATATGAGCGTTGCGCCCTGCGTCCAGCCGTTTTGCAGCAGCCCGGTCATCTGCGTATAGCCCACAAACGGGGTTTCCCCGTCATCGCGCACCCACGTAATACACTGCGTGTTCTCCGGGTCGCTGAACTCAACCGCAAGCTGCCCTACGTTCGTCCCGTCGGTCACGCTGATCTGGAGAATGCCCCCCGCCTCGCCGCAGAGGTCACAGGCGTGCTCAATACCGCTTGTAAGTCTAACCCTGCCCATGCTTTTCCCCTTCCCGCTGCATCTCACGCAGCCTGACCAACATCTGCATAATCTCGGCATACTTCGTGCAGAATTGCGTATAATTGCCGCCCACAAGATGCCCGAAAAGGGCATTCGCGTCCACGATAAGCGCGTCTATGATCTCACTCATGCTGCCTCCCTATCCAAGATATGTGATGGTTGTTCCGCTGATCGTCACTGTTCGCCATTGCGCGGCCTGATAAACGGGTTGCCCGTCTGACGTGAATTTCTCCACATACAGGCGATTTACATACCCATCTGCAATGATTGCGCTATTGATGTCGCAATTCTGCACGACGTTCAGGTAGTTCGCCCATAGCTGGTTTGCTATGGTCTGCCCGGATATGAGGTTGGCTATTTTCGCGTTCGTCGCCGCGAGCTGGGCCGCTATCGTCTCGCCGTCGAGAATGATCTTATCCGCGTTTATCATGACGGATGAGCCTGCTGAATTGACGGCAAGCACGATAGACGCCGCCGTGACCTGCCCGTTGTCGCCGACGGCCTGAACGATCTGTGTGATGCGCCCTGCCTCGACCGTGATCGAAGCGTCGAGCGTGTTTACCGCCGTGTCAAGGTCAGTCTTCGTCGCGCGGAGGCTGATCTGGTAGCTGTTGGCCTGTATCTCTGTGTGATACTCGGTCATCTGGCTCTGTTGCTTTGTCTGCCCGTGCGCGTTGCCCGTGCCACCGCCGCCGCCCGAATAGCCCGTTGCCTCTCTCGCCGTATCACGCTCGATATAGACGATATTGGGTATGTACGCGCCGATGGTAGGCCGTGTTGCCGTAGGGTCGAGAAGGTCAACCATAAGCCCGATGATGTCACGGGTGAAAATCTCGCCCGTGGGCCGCACCTCAACCACAACCTTGTCGCCCAGCCGAACGGGCGTGTTGGTGTAGCCGAGCCGCTGAAGATCGCTCAGTGTGCAATCGATGGTCAGCCTCGGCGCGTTGATGGTCTTCAGCGTCTCCCACGTTTTTTGCAGGAGTATTGCAGGCGACGTTATGTCCGAGTTCTGGTAATAGCCGAAGCGTGGCTCGCCGTTCCTCCCGTATAGCGCCGTCGCCGCCGGGTCTTCGAGGTAGTCATAGCCAGCCTCATGCCCCGGATGATCCCACGCGGGAGGCCAATCTTCATTCGTGAATTTGATGGGGTCGCCGTTTTCGTCGTTCGCCCCGTACCCATACAGCGCAGTACACAGTTCGGTATCGTCCCATGTGACTCCCATTTCGTCGGCATTGGATTCCAGCGACAGCCGCATTCCCCGGAATGTCCCCTCACGGCTCTTGATGGCCAGCGCCCGCGTTATCCCCGTCTGCGTCACGGTCAAAACCGGAACGATACGAACATTCCAGTTTGCCATGATCGTGTTCAATGCCTGCCAAACGCTACCGCGAGTGACATCGCCGGAGGAAGTCGGATTGACTTCTGCTGAAGCAAGATTCCACAATACCGCGTTTGAAATGACCTGCGTCACCGCAACCGATGCGGACATATCTGTCAATTCCACGTCTTCGATATGCACATCGGTCAACTCGGAGATGATAATGTGCTCGGCTGTTATCTCCTGATACTCGTCCGGGTGATACGTCCGGCACTTCCGTACCTCGAAAATCTGCCAATCGCCATCATAGTCAATAAATCCGATGCGCTGCCCACGGGAAATAACCTTGTCTGACAGATACGGGAATGTCGCCGTCAGGCTCATTTCCTGCACCGTCCATGTGGCGCTCTCCGCGTCCCCACGGACAAAAACCGGCGTGTCATCCGGCGAAAAGAACGTGAAGAGCATTATTGCCACCTCTCACGCCAGAATATCGTGCCGATTCCTGTGATCGTCTGCGTGCCGGTTTTGGGAAGCAGGAATACCGAATCAGCATAATTGTATTGGTCCATGATGCTTGCCCCGTCCACTGCCGCCGTTTGGCGATTGAGATCGATTACGAGATTGCCCGCCGGGATTGACCACCAGCTCATGCTCTCGTCGCTGCGGGAGTATTCCACCTCAAACCCATACGTTTCCGGCAGCGTATGCCGTATCTGCATGAGCGGTTCCGCACTGCCCAGCACGGTGAATGCCGTGCCGCATGCTGCGCTATGTTCTACGTCCGATGTCCAATACGGATTACCGACCGTCGTAAACGTCAGCCGCAGCCGCGACTCCCACCACTGGCGCATGGACGGTTCCGGCAGCCCAGTGCAAATACACTCCAGGTACCTCCCGTCGTTGCCGGGAAGGCGAAGGACGCCCGGTTCCGGCGTCCTTGCCCAATCCGTAATGTTCTGAAGCGCACGCTGGCGGGCCTCGATGTTTTCCGTCAAGATCGAAAATGTGATCCCGACCGTCCTTGCGCCACCTCTTATCCGCACAAACTCGGCGCCCGCTTCCACAGGCCGCTGCCGTGCGGTCACAGACAGCTTAATCGGGGAGATGCTAATATCCGCAATGCGCACAGGCGCGACGCTCTCAAGCGCTCGCCCGTTGAAATAGATCATCCTCGCCAACCGCTCCTTTCAAGCGCTCTGTAGCTGTCGGCCTGCTGCCCGGAGATCACGCGCCCGACGGTTCGCCCATCAAGGTACACATTGCCGCCCATGTCAGGCGCTCCGTCCCAGATCGCGCCGTGTAGCGCTCCATAGTCGATGCTGTTCGCCGTCTGCGCCCCGCCATGCTTAAAGTCGCGCCATATCCGCGCCTCTTCTGCCGTCAGGATGCTCTCGCCTTCATGGAGCTGGGCGAGGTAGTTGTCAAACGGCACATAGTCAAGCCCTGTCGCGTGCTCCCCGTTGATCGTCAGCGTCGGCGAAATGTTGCCCGTCATAATGCCCGCGTTGAAGTTGCCGTATTGCTGAAGGTCCGCAAGCACCTTTTTCAGCGCGTCAACCTGGGTCTGCACTTCGGGTATCTTGTCCGCAATGCCGTCCGCGATGCCCTGCACCGTCGCAGTCATCGCGTCTTTCGCCTCGCCCGACATATCCAGCGCCTCGGCGGTTTCCTGCGCTTTTTCGACGAGCTTGTCAAACTCCTTATCCGCGTCCAACCGCTGGTTGGTTAGCTCCGTGGCCAGCGCCTCGCGCTTCTGCGCCACCTCCGCGAATTGCTGGTTGAGCCTTTGCACCGCGTCCCCGTTCGCGCTGATCGTGCCGTCCGTCAACGCCCGGAGATAATCAAGGCTCTCCGTACTGCCGTCCGCAAGCGCCGCCAATACGTCGCTCGACAAGCCCAGATCACGCGCCTTTTGCAGCGTACTTTCGTACTCATTGAGGAAGTCAAGCTGAGACTGTAGCCCCTGGGCCATGCGGTCGGCGGTCGGAATGCTTTCGTTTAGCTCATAGAACTGCTTCGACAGGCTGCTTGTGTCTTTCCCCGCGCTGCTAAATTCCCCGATCTGCTTCTGGAGATCGTTCATTTTCTCCCGCGCCTGTTCTGCCGGGGTCACGACCTTGCCAAACCCGGATGCCGTCTGCGCAAGCGTCCGCGCCGTTTCGTCGCGCGTCTGTTTGTAGTACGTGTCAAGCTCTTTGAGCGCGTCTGTAAGCGCCGTCACGCCCTCTGTCGCCGCCGCCTTCTGCGCATCGGTCAGCGTCTCTGTCGCCGCTGCCGCGTCCTCGACGATGCCGGCCTGTTCTCCGATCTCCGCATTTAGCGCGGCTTCTTCGTCCGCGAGATACTGCGCCGCTGCTGCGTTGGCCTCTATTTCTTTCTCATACTCTGCTGTGGCTTTTGTGGATTCCTTTTCCGCTGCTTCAAGCTCTCTGGCCAGCTTGCTTGCCTTTGAAAGATTCTCATCGCCAAATTCAAGCGCGGCTGTTGTCCCTATAGCTGCCTCTTCCTCTGGGGTGAAGTTCGCAACCGCTTTCAGCGCGTCCAATTCACCCCGCAACCTGTCGCGCGTCGCCTTTGCCGTAATTGCCGCAAGCTCTTTCTCATACTCTGCCGCACGGCGCTGTTCGAACGCATCAACCTTGGCGTTGTGCGCTTTCCACAGTGCGATCTTGCGCTGACCATCCTGCCACGCGGTCACATACTCGGCAATAGCCTCCGCGCCGCCCTGTACCTCGCCCGTTTCGGTGTTGATGATGTCCGCGAGACCGGGAATAGTGTTGACAAGCTCCTTTGTGGTCGCCAACCATTCCTTTTGCATGGTGGTGATCTCTTCTTCGGAGTACCTGAGTTCACGCAGCCCCTGCCGCGCCTCCTCACTCTCGTTTCCCATAGCGAGGAATTGCGCCGCTTGGCTGGTGAAAAATTCTCCGCTCTTTTCGCCGCCGCTGAGACCTTTGGTAAGCGCTTCAAAGAGAATATCCCAGCCCCGCGCGCTGTTCGGGTCGAGCTGGTTTGCCGCTGCCGAAAGGCTGTCAAGCCATGCCTTCGTGCCCTCGGCGTCTTTGCCCGTCAATTCGCTCAGCTGCTCCGCATTGGCATACAGCTCTGACAGAAGCGCGTTCCACGCTTCGCCCCGGTCAAGGCTCTCATCCTCGCCCGCGATAGCCTTCGCAAAGTCGGTGAAATTCCTGCCGTTGATCTTCTTTGACGTGATCGTGCCGATGTTCGAAAGCGCACCCAGCAGGGCTTTCCAGTTGGTGACCGTCCCGCTCTTCAGGTTGCCGAGACCTTCTGTAAGCTCCTGGATGTTCCTGTTGCCTGCCGTCGGGATGCGGTTCAGCGTGGTGATCAGGTCGCTTGCATAGTCGGCGGTCTGCTGAATTTCCGCTATCTTTCGTTCCGTCTGGAGGTCGATTTCCGCAATTTCATCTAGGACGGTGGTCGGCTTCGGCTTCGTCAACTCAGACATCATGCTGTTCAGTCCGACCACGACATCGGTAACGATCGGCAAGATGCTCTTGCCGATGCTGGTTTTCAGGCTCTCAATGTTTGTTTCCAGCATCCGCAGGCTGTTGGCGTACCCATCCGACGTGCGCGAAAAGTCGCCCTGCGCGTCTGCGGTCGCTTGCATGAGATACTGATAGCGGATGAGCGTCTGCTGCCCCTGCGACATCTTGTCAAAAGCCGTCGTGATGCCTTTGGATAGCGCATACGCCTCCAGGTTTGCCACAGACATGTTGATGCCGAGTGCCTTGAGCGGCTCGGTCTCGCCGGAGATTCCGCTCTGAATCTTTTGGAACGCTGTCTCAAAATCGAGGTTGTAGAAGGACGCCATGTCAGCCGCAAGCCCCGCAAGGTCGGTGGACATCCCCACGATCTCAGGCCCGGCAAGCCCCGCGCTCTTCATCATCGCGCCGAGCGTCGATGTGAACCGCTTGGCCTGCGTCTCTGTCAAGCCAAACTGCGTGCCCGCATTCCGCGCCCACTGTTCGATCTTGTTTGCGTCCGCGCCGAAGGTAACATCGACAACGTTCTGCACCTCTTCCAGGTCTGACGCCGCGTCAATCGCCGCCGCGCCCCACTCCTTGAGCGTCTGCGCCACCTTCGCCGCGATAGCCGACGCCGTAACGGCCTTGAAGGCCCCCGCAAAATCGTCAATAATGCCGGACGCGGTGGAGCTTGATGATTGTCCGATGCCCTTGTTTGCCTCGCTGACAGCGTTGTCCCAGCGGCGGGATTCCCTCTCAATGCTGCGCGTCGTGTCTGTCAGCGAACGCTGTATGTCGCTGTTGTCGCCCTTGATCTCAAATACGACCTGCCCGTCTGCCATCAACGCTCACCGCCCTTGTTTGCCATGTCCAATAGTGTCTGCGCCAATATCCGCAGCCCGGTATTAAGCCCCTCTGCCGCTTCTCTCTCGCTCATCTTCAGCGCGAAACGCCGCTTTGCGTCCGCAAGCCATTTCCGTTCTTCTGCGTTGTATTTCGTCGGCTTCGGCATGGGTCGCGCCCGGATGCCGAGCACCTCCGTGTACTTGCTGCCCTCCGGGAGAGCGCCCAGCAGCGCCGAAAACTCCACCCAATGCACCTTGTCCCGGTATAGGTCGATGTTGTACGCCTGGCGAAACGCTGCTCTGATATAGTCCGCGTCCTGGTCAAAGTCCGTTATCCGCTGCCCGTCTCCGCCTTTTCGCGCGGGGAACAGCAGCGCCTTGACCGCCGCCAATACGGGCGCCGGGTCGCGCGGAGGCCGCCGCATAATGCACTTGAGCGCGATATATGCGCGTGCGTCCGGGATGATGTCATCCCGCTGCAATACGTCGAGCATCCGCAGCACGTTGCGGAAGTCAAGGTCAAGCCTGTACCGCTTGCCCTGGACCGTCACGCTGTCCGGGAGCCGTTCATATAGTCTCATTTTGCGCTCTTGATCTGCGCCTTGCGTATCTTTCCGGCGAGAATATCCTTGAAATACCGCCCGCAAAGGTCGATAACCGTCCCCGCGTCCCCGCCGCAGAATTTGTATAGCGTCTGCGCCTGATCTTCGCCGAAAATAGCCTGTGCAAGCGCCATAGCCGCATTATCTATCGTCTCCGGGTCGCTCGTCTGAGAGACGCTTTTAAGCGCCTCCTGCGCGTGGTTCAGGTCGCGCACCAATTCCGACGCCGGCTTGTCAACCTTCATCGTGATCGTCTCGTCGCCG
The DNA here is from genome assembly GCA_946543085.1 of uncultured Clostridia bacterium. Lineage (GTDB taxonomy): Bacteria > Bacillota > Clostridia > Christensenellales > Aristaeellaceae > RUG11272. The sequence continues at coordinate 18,358 of CAMNLM010000008.1, forward strand.
TCTTTGAAACATATCTCGTCGCGCACCTGCCCGCGCCGCGCCTCAATGACGGGCGTCCTGCGAAAAATGCTCATTATTGCCCTCCTATAGCAAATATGGGGAGGGTCGCCCCTCCCCGCTGGTTGCATTACGCCGTGGTCACAGTCGGGATGCCGTTCACCCGCAGCGTGCAGGAGAACGGGACGAGATCGGTCGCCGCGCCGCCGAAGTCCACGATGTCGGTGATCGTGCAGTCGGCGATGATGGTCTCCACGAGCGTCTCATGGTCGTAGATTTCGACCTTGAGCGAAGACTTGCGATCCTGCCCGAGGCTGTACCGCAGCCCCGCGATGTAATCCTGCGCCGCGTCTCCGATCACGCGATGCCCGGAAACCGCGTACTCAGGCGCGATGCCCGTCACTTCGTTGTTCGCGCCGCCCAGCCCGCACATGTAAAACGCCTGCTGGTTCTGTTCGTTGACAGAGGGCGTGATGCTCTCGATGCCCGCGCAGAGCGGAGAATACGTCCAGACCGCCGGGGTCGCGCTGGTGGCACTCGTACCGATGCTCATCTTGATGACCCATTCGGGGTTAAGATTCGGCAATTTTCTCACCTCTCATAGTATTCTACGGATAACGCCGAAGCCATTATCCATGTGTTGTTGCCCTCCCGCCCGATGATCTGCGGGAGGGTATACGTGCGAATATCCACTATCTGCCAGCCCTCGCCCATCGGGTAAGACTTCGCGCGGGTAAGCTCATAGTGGATGTCGTTCAACGTGTGCGTCAGGGTATAGAGGTCGGGATGTTTCGCGTTGATGGTCACATCCAGCGGCACAACGGTATTTTTGTCCATGTGCGTCACTGCGGGCGTGCTTGGCCCGATCTCGCACACGATGCCGCTGCCCGTCGGGAGCGCCCCGCGCGTTGCCGTTGCGAACGGCGTCATAGCGTTGATAAGGTCGATAACGGCCTCGATCACCGCGTCTGCCACGCTTGTCTTCGTCATAGGTTCATCTCCGTTAGCCTCTGTGCCTGGCGCTGCCATTGAATGATCTTGCTTCGCTTCGCGTACTCAGCCCAGCGCCACGTCGCCTGCGGGTTGACGTCGGTGTATGCCGTCCTGATCTCCCAATACTGCCGCCGGGCATATGGCGTTTGCCATACGATCTTGCCCTCATCGAGCCGGGAATGTATCATGCTCGACGCGATCAACATTCCCGTGTCCTCTTTGCAATACTGGTTGCAGTCGTCGCGTATCTCCGCCGCAAGCAAGGGCAAGCCCTTTTTGAACGCGCCTGTGATCTTCGCCTCGACCGCGTGGCGATCGATATTGATCTTCACGCTCATACCAATCCCACCTCCCAATGATGGAAATGGTCGGTATCGTCCCGCAGCGCGTCCACGCTCATGACCGTGTATCGTGTCCCGCGAACGGTTACAAAAACGTCCCCGCCCGCTTCGTGCGCCTGTTCGAGCAGCCTGTCCCACTCCAGTTGTGGAGATGACAAGCGCCCGTCCACAAAGAGCACCGCCCGCAATTGCTGGTCGGTGTCCGTCGGCGTCTTCCTGATCTCGGCGGTCGGCTGAAGGTGTACGCGGCTGACGATGTACGTCTGCCATCGCTTGGTGCGCTGGTATGCGTCCGTCTGCAAGCACACCTCAACTGTTGCCGTGCTGCGCAGGATCCGCGCGGGGATCGGCCTCAGCATTACGGCCACCACCTGCCCTCTACGACAGGCACAGCAGGATTGAGCAGTCCTGTTTGCTCCAGGTACATCATCGCCAGGGGCGCGACGTTCCCGGCCATGCTGCCACCCGCGGAAGCCGCAGCGCCGCTTCTGCCGTGCACGCTCACCTTGCCGACGGTGAAGCCGTTGTCGGTCCCCGCGGCGAGCACCACGCTGTCCAAGCCGTTGACGGCAAAAAAGTCCGCCTGCGCGCAGATCGCTTTGCGGTAGAGCGTCTGGATCGGCTCAGGGAATTGGCCGATGCTGTTCACAGTCACCGCCCAGCGCGTCATGGCGCCCACGACGTCCTCAGCGCGGGCGCAGAGCGCCGGGAAGGAGGTCTCGTCGGCCTCCGTTCCCATGTAGACAGTGCTGTAAAAGCTGTAGCCCACGATCGCGCTCATACGCTCACCTCATCAGGACGCCTTGGCCACCACGGTGGTGTTGCCGGCAGCCACGGGCAGGCCGGAGGCCGCAACCAGCGCCACGGTGATCTTGTGGCCGTTGGTCGTGCTGATCAGGCCGTCCGCCGGCAGATCCGCCCATCCACCGGAGGTCTTCAGCGCGGTGCCGAAGGCCACGGCGGGCGCGGTGCCGGAGGCCGCCTTCCAGACCAGCTTCATGCCGGCGGGGACGGCCGCATTCGTGGTGATCACGGAGTCGCCCACAGCAACGGTGCCAGCCACGGAGGTCACGGTCAGGGACGCCAGAGTGGTGTCCATGTTCACCAGCACGCCATCGGCCTTCTGGTCCATCGTCCACATGCCATGATAGATGGAGAACATGATCTTCCAGAATTCGCCTTCCTGGTTCAGATCCGGGTCGATCACTTTGGTGATCTGAGGGCGAGCCACGGCGTCCGCCACGGGACGGGCGGAGATGATCCAATTCACCTTCGGGCCGAGATCGGTGAACGTGACACCGCCCACGGTCTGGCCGGCAGTGACGCCATCGTTCACCTTGACGACGCTGTTCATGTAGCTGGTGGGCGTACCGACCAGATACTGATCATTCAGCGCCTCGATGCGCATGGTTGCGCTCCGAATGGAGAAGTCGCGGATGTTCAGATAGCGGGTGATCTCCTTGCTCTGCTGGAGCAGGTTCTTCATCTGCGTGCCGATCTGAACATACAGCTGCTCACCTTCGCCGATCTTGTCCTGCACCTTGGCGATATCGTCCAGCAGCAGGCCCAGGATGTTGTCCTTGGTGATGCTGGCCGAGGCCTGCGCAGTGACAGAGGTCATGCCATAGCCCAGCGCCCCCTGCGCCAGCTTGGCGATACGCAGCCGGTCCACCTCGGGCACGACATGCTCGGCCAGGAACACGCGCAGGGCATTGCCGACGGTCAGGGCCATATTCGTCTCGTCCACATCATAGCGGCCGATGGCGAAGTTGCGGCCACGGTACCACTGCAGCTGCTTGGTCTCCCAGCCGAGCGTCAGGTCGCCGTCCGGGGCCTTGTAGCCGTTCATGTTGCCCAGACCGTCCATGGACATGTAGGGGATCTTGATCTCCCGGCCGCCGGTCCACTCGATGCCAGGATTGGTGTTCTCCATCCAGGCCGTGCGCGGCATGATGTAGAACTTCTCGTCCAGAATGCGGTTGAATACGGCCGCATAGTCGATGTTGTTGTTGAAAGCCATTGATTACGCTCCTCTCTGAAAATTACTTCCAGCTGTCGGAGAGCTGCTTAAAGAGCTCGTCCTCCTTGCTGGTAGGGTTCACGCCCGGGTGTCCGGGCTGGCGGGAATACTGGGGCGTGTTCCTCGCGCCGTTCCCGCTCGGCTGGGGCTGCTCCGCCTCGAAGTACTCCTCGTAGCTCTCACGGATGCCCTTCAGCTGCTCCTCGACGGGTTTCGCGCCGTCCGCGCGGTCGATCATGCCGTACACCGTCTCGAAAAACTTGGGCTTGACGCCTTCGTATTCCTTCGAGCCGCGCGCCGTCTGCATGGCTTTGTAGGCGTCGAACTCGCCGCGAAGCTGCTTATAGGCGTCGCTCTCCGTCGGGTCGGGCGCTTTCTGCGCCTTCTCCCACTCGGTTCTGGCATTGGTAAGCGCTGTTTCCTGAGCCTGAGCCGCCGCGCCCTTGGCGATGTAGCCATCGTCCAGTGCGCGCCCATACAGGCCAAAGACCTGCTCCGTCCGCTGCTCCGGCGTCAAGCCCTCATTGCTCATGATCTCATTCAGCGCTTTCCTGGTGAAGATGTTACTCATACTCCTCCTTTTTGCGGTGCGATAGAGAGATGCACCGATGCGTGTTTATCGTCCCACCGGACGAGATGGTATGAAAAAAGCAACTGTCCGGAAATTCCGGATAGTTGCTTTAATCAGCAAAATAGGCTATACTATTCGCGCAGGATAGCCCCCCCGTTCGAGTCGGGGAAGTAGAGGTTACGGGGTAGAGAAGGAAATCATACGCCCCTCGGGTTCGACTCCCGTTAAATCAGGTGATGGCCGGCCTGCTTTCTTGTGCCTTATTGTTTAATCAGCTTTTGCTTTCCTGCGCTGCTTGGGCTTGTCCGCTTTTGCGGCGTCTGCGGCCCCTGTGGGCACGTCGGCGCAGGCTTGGCCGGAGCTTCCGGCTTATCCGCCCTGGGCCACTCCAGCAGCTCCAGCGGCAGCAGCGCGCCGCAGTCCATGCAGGTGAGCACGTTGCCCGTGCATTTCAGATGTTCATGCTTGCAGCCCATATCGTACCTCCTTACCGGCATCAAAAAACCGCCCGTAGGCGGCTTCAAACAGTCAACCAGATACTACAGTGTACAGAATCTTTTCGCGAACTCATCGGAAGCCTGCTTCCCCTGAGAAAACTGAGCGATCATGAACACGCTCTCACCAGCGCCGGTATCTATCATGACTTTGTCGCAAAGACAGACTTAGGCGCATGAGCCTTGGGCGACGATTGTGCTCCCCCGAAAAACTCGTTAATCCTGTCCCGCGTCTCCGTCGGGAAGGCCACCGGGTCGTAGGTGTCCTTCTTCGGCCACGTCGCGTCCACCGGCGTATACTCCCGGCTCCGCCGCCGCGCCCGGCCGGTCTCGTCGCAGAAGGCGTCGATGTCGCTGCTGGCCTTGCTGACCTTCGCCCGCTGCGCCTGAATAGCCTCAGGATCGGCGCCCTGGGCCTTGAGCACGGCCAGATCCCGCCGCTCCTCGCGCAGCTTACGCTCCAGCGCCCGCTGCTGCTGGCTCTCGGCGTAGGCCTGTTCGTTCTCCTCCGGGTCCTGCGGCTCGCCTTTGAGCGTCGAGAAGCCGGGAATGAAGTTCATCGGGTAGTGACGGCAGTTCACACCGAACAGACCGCCGCCCCAGCGGAAGGACTCGATCTCGTCCTCGCTGTGCACGGCCACGTCCTCGCCATACAGGTCTTGGACCGTCCCGGTCCATCCGCTGCGGGAGAGCACCTTGCCCTGCCAGGGATAGCAGAGGGGGCGCGCGCCATTGTGGCTGCTGACTTGGTAGAAATCGCAGCCGTATTGCTCCGCGCGCTCGCTGATCGCCTCGCGGGCCGTGTTGAACATGGTCGTGCGGATGTCCATGGCGACGTAAGCCTCGGGGCTCCACTGCCGCCCGGCATGATCCACGAAGCCGGTCAGCCCGTTCTGGACCATCTTGCCGACTGCCTCACGCATGGCCGTATTCCAGGAGGAGACGCCCGTCACGACTTCGCCGGCGCCCACGTTCAGGATGGACTGGGACCGGGCGATCCGCGCTGTAACGTCCGCCACAGTGGCCTGGTAGGCCGCCTGCGTGGACTCCAACATCACGGTGTTGACCAGGTTGAGTTTATCTGCAGACTGCCTGTAGTAGGCTTGGAAGGCCTGCATCTGGTTCGGCGTGACCTCGTCCGGGAGCATGCCTGTGCCCTGAAGAAGCCCCTTCTGCGCCGCCTTCCGCAGCTTCGGCTCCTCGCCCTTCAGCGCATCCATGATTGCGGCCTCAAGGGAGGCCCGGAGAGCCTCGTCAGCGCTGCCCAGGCTCTGCATGATGATGTCCACCGACTCCCGGTTTACCTGCCCCATCTGGGCCAGCAGGCGCGCCTGGTAGTCGAAAGAGCCGCGGATCTGATCCGCGTTTTTGATGTAAGGGAAGTGCCGGGCGAGATTGACCAGGAGGCGATCTGTCACAGAGCCATAGACCTCAGCCATCGCCCAGCTCATATCGTCCAGAAACGACGGCCTCATGTCCTATCACTCCATCCCGCCAAACAGCCGCGTCACTTCCACCGAGCTGGTGGGCGTCTCCGCGGCGATCTGCTTGAGCTCTGTGTCAGCCTGCTCCGCCGTGTAGCCCAGCGTGTCCATCATGAATTTCTTTTTGCTCATGAGCGAAGCGCCTACCAGCATCACGCCCTGGTTGATCTCGGCGTTCTTGTCCTGGATGATCGAATCGTCGAACGTAACGGCCACGTCGTAGCCGCCAGCGACCAGCTGCGCCACCGGCTTGCCCTCCCAGGTGAGCCCGTAGCGCACAGCCAGGTCAATGATCGCGTGCACCATGTCGATCAGCGCGTCCCGGACGTTGTTCTCGTGGGCCTTGACGGTGCCGTAGGTCTTGCTGTTCTCGCTGATGACCTCCGTGGCCGTCTTCATGCCCTTCTGCTGGTCGAAGGCCAGCGTGCCAGGGTCGAAGCCCACCTGGTTGCAGAGGATCGCCATCTCACCGTTGATGCCGGTGATATGCTGATCCACGCGCAGCTCCACGGAGTTGTCGTAGATCTTCAGGTCCTCAGGGTTGTCCGTCGACAGCGCTTCCCAGACCTCGTCGTCCGCGTCGAAGTAGCGCTGCGGCGCGCCGTTGTTCACGCTCGCGGACAGGCGCATCGCCCGCGTCGGGGCGATGATCCTCTTCTTGCCCAGGACGAATTCACGCTGCAGGCTGTCGAACATGATGTCCAGGCCGTGCAGCGTGCCCAGCGCCGGCGCGTAGATCGACATGCCCATGGGGCTGTTGTCGTCCGCGTAGTTCGCGCCGAAGGGCTTGAAATACTGGAAATAGGCCGTGTCCACGTCCTCGATGGTCGTGTCCGGAGAGAGGAGCGGGTAGATCTCGTTCAACGGATACCACCAGCCCAGGATGCTCTGCGGTTCCTCGGTCTCCTTGATCGGCATGCGGTAGAGATCGTTCGTCACCCGGTATGTGCGGCCGTCCCAGTGATGCCACTCCACGACGGTATAGTAATAACCGTCCCGCGCCTCGCGGCTGAGGAAGATCCCGCTCTTCACGCGGGCGTTGTCCCAGGCCGTCGGCACGAACTGGCTGGCCATCGTATAGCCCAGCCGGACCTTGCCCTCGCCGAGGTCGTTGCCCTCTTCGTCCTTCGGCACCTCGACCCATTCGCGGATCGCGCCGCCGCCCAGCGCCATGCTCTTCTCCAGCAGGTCGCCGAAGGCCACGCCGAAGCGGTTCTCCCTCAGGACCTCCTGCAGAAATTCGTCCAGCGGGTCCGGCTCCTTGCTGGCCGGATCGTGGGAAGCACTGCTGGCCGTGATCGCGCAACGCTCATTCCACACGTACCGTGCCATCTGGCTGCAGGCCATCTTACCTGCGTTCATGGTGGCCATGGTGCGCGTCTTGCCCTTCGGATTGTTCAGCGTCTTCATCGGCACCTTGTGCCAGGCCTTGTAGAAGCCCTTGTAGATCGCCAGCCAGGGGAGGATGTACAGCGTGTAGTACTCCCGGAAAGCGGGCACGCCGTCCAGCTCAAAAACGTCTTTCTTGAAAAGCTCCGCGCTCTCCGCCACCCTGTTCACCCCGTTTCTGATCCTGTCGCGGATTCTGTCTATCAGTTTCATCGGCTCACCGCCTTATAAGCCCCAGAGGCCGTAGGCCTTGGCGAAATGGTTGTAAGCGTAGCGCGCCTCGTCCATGCTGTGGTTGTACGCGTCCACGGGTTCGCCGCGCTCATTGACGCAGTAGAGCCCGGCCTCCTTGACAAAGGCCTCTGTGCCGAAGCGCTCGTCCTCGACGAGGTAGAAGCGCCCGTCGCTGATCCCGCTCTGCAGCATCTCGATGCCGACCTTGAGGCCCTTCGACGCGCCACGCACGTCGTGGCCGTTGTTATCCGCGCCGTTGGTCATGACGCCCAGCTTCTCGATCTCAAGCCTGAGCGCCTTGCAGGCCGGATCGATATAGACCGCGTTCTCCCGCATCCGAAACTTCTGCCGCATGTAGGGAAGGAAGTCGCCCACGATCTGCCGCGCCTGGTCGCTCATGGCCATCTGGCCGCCGTCATAGCGCCAGTTCCCACAGCGGTACAGCCGGTATTCCTTCGGCCCCGGCGCATAGCGCTCGCCCAGGTAGCCGGCGATGTAGAAGCCGATGCTGGTCGCGTCCGTCGTGCCGCCGTCACCGGCGACGAAGGCTTCGACCGCGTTGAACTCGTCCGGGATGCGGTCCACGATGTGCTTGCCCGGATCGAACATCCAGTAGATCACGCCCTCGGGGATCGTCCGCTCGCCCAGCCAGTCGCGCTTATACAGAAATGGTGACTTGCGGCAGGCCGTCTCGATCTCATGAAGACGCTGCGGCGTCAGGACCGGGTTGTCCTGGCAGGTCCAATGCAGGAAGCGACAGTCCTGCACCTGCAGGACGTTTTTAATACAGGGGTCCGCGGGCGCGGGCGGGTTGAGATCCGCGATGTGCCAGCGGTCCCGCGCCGCGTAGGTCCGGCGCAGGCATTCCTGGACCATCGTCTCGTGCAGCAGATTGATCTCGCAGAAATAGACGCTGCCCAGACTCATGCCGGTGATCGCCTTGTGGCTGTCCGCCTTGCCGCCGCCCTTCCAGTAGACCTTGCGCTCGCCGTCCGGCAACTTGACCAGCAGGTGCGCGCCGCTGTCGTCGTGGCTCACCCGGCAGCTGCCGGCGAAGATGTGCAAGAGCCCCATGCCGTCGCCCTCCATGATGAGCCGGTAGGCCTGCTCTGCGCTGTACGCGGTGACCAGGTGGTTCGCGTCTCGGCTGCGGATCAGGTGCCGGGCGAAGCGCATCGTCCCCGCGGTCGTCTTGCCGGATCGCGGCGTGCCTTCATTCCAGTCCAGCACGTGATCAAACGGCGCCATGATAAGATCGCGCTGCTTCGCGCCCCATTCGATCATGACTGCGCCCTCCGCTCCAGATCCAGGAGGGACTGCAGCAGCGCATTCGGCCGCTCTGCCGCCTCAGCTTCCCGGCGCTCGCGCCAGACATCAGGCTTACGGTTCGCCAGCCAGAACTTCTGCGCGTTGACGTTCGCCGGAACGTGCACTTCATCGACCCCGGTCTCCAGCGTCTCCCATTCGCGCACCTTGTGGCCAAGATCGTCATACTCCACGTGTCGGAGCTTGAAGGTCTTGTGCACTTTCGCCGTATACCCCAGGCAGAGATCGTGCATGGCGTTCTCGACTTCCACGTCATAGGGCTCGCGGCCACGCGCCAAAGCGTCCGAAATGTCCGGGAAATCCACTTTCCAGGCCTGCAAGGTGGAGCGGCTCACACCGACCTTTTTTGCGATCTGCTCGTTGGAGAGCCCGTCCCGGGCCCAGGCCCGAAGCAGCAACAGGCCGTCGGGCGTCAGCCATTTCTGAAACTTGCCCGTCGCCATGCCGCCGCCTCCCTTCGGGCAATAAACCCCACGTATCGAAAATAGCCCGCCTTGAATCCCACTACGCGCGAAAGACACCAAAAAACGCGCCGAGACAGGCGGGCACGCCGCCGGAGTGGAGGTATTAAGGCCGCGCCGCCCTTATAGGGCATAGGAAAAGCGGATAGACATCTGGCCTATCCGCTTCCGGGCATTATAATAATATCACAGGCAAAACATGAAGTTCAATGGTCTACCGCTGGAATTCTGCCGGGACTCTGACCTTTTTCAGCGCCCGGCCATGCAGCTCATAAACCCATCGCACATCACGCAGACCGATACGCTCGGCCACCTGCTCCCATGTGTACCCATCCAGATAATACAGCTCCAGCACCTCTCGCAGCCGTGCCTCCTCCACCTGATCGATGGCGTCCATGGCCGCCTGCTTCTGCCGTACCATCTCCCTGATCCTGGCGTTGACGCGCTTCTCCAGCTCGATCACCCGGTCAGCCGTCTCCGTCCAGTCCACAGCCCCGCCCCGGGGCATACCGGTGAGATTGGACATGCGGCCAGTCTCCAGCCTCGCGCGCATCCGCTTCAGCCTCTCCATGGCCTCGTCGATGCGTCGATCCGCAGTCCGCGCCAGCTGTAAAAATGCTTTTGCGGTCACGTGCTCTCCTCCTGCTGGTCCTCCCACAGCATCGTGCCAACCTCATGCGCCTGTTCCCACGGATAGATGTTCACGCACCCGCAGTCGTCGCACAAGATCTTGCGTTTGGTATACTCCACCCCGTAAAGGTGACCGGAGCCGCCGCACCTGCCACACACAAAATACGGCGTACCGCCGGGCGTCAAAAAATCTCCGGTCACCTTCACCCATCTGCTGATAACAATCGGCTGTTGCAGGCACCTCGTCGCGTCCACAATCAGCTCTCTGAGCTGCCTGATCCCGATGCCGTTGACATAGCACTGGGTCCCGTCCAAACCACACGCCACAGCGTGCAGGTCGTTCAGCCTCTTGATGATCTCTTCCCTGGTCATTCCCTCACCACCCTCTCTATTCTCGCCCTCAGCGCCTCCACCAGGACCTCCTGCGTGCCCGCCTTGCCCTCCAGCGCCTTGGCCACGTCCTCGTCCACACCGCCGCGTACAAGCAGCCTGTGGACCACCACGGGCCTCTCCTGGCCCTGCCGGTGCAGCCGGGCGTTCGCCTGCTGATACAGCTCCAGGCTCCACGTCAGCGTGTACCAGATCACGTCACAGCCGCCCTGCTGCAGGTTCAGCCCGTAGGCGCAGCTGGCAGGGTGGGCCAGCAGCACATCGACCTCGCCATGGTTCCAGGCGTCGGCGTCCTCAGCGGACTCCAGAACACGGAAGCGCTTGCCCCGACACGTGGCCCTCAGGCCATCCAGCTCATGCCGGTAGCCGTAGAACAGCAGCACAGGCGCCCGTATGGCCTCCAGAAGCTCCTGCAGCGCCTCCAGCTTCGCGTCGTGCACCCGATGCGCTGCGCCGGTCTCGTCGTACACACAGCCGCCACACAGCTGCAGCAGCTTCCCGGTCAGCGCCGCCGCGGTCGTGGCGCTGATCTCCTCGTCGTCGCCCAGGCTCAACACCATCTCCCGCTCCATCTGTTGATAGGCCTTCCTGGCAACCGCGCCCAGCTCCACGGGAACGTCATGGGTCACCAGGGGAGGAAGCTGCAGATAGTCCGCCGCGCTCATGCTGACGCAGATGTCGCGGATCTTCGCCTGCACCGCCTCGAAGGCGCCCGGCTTCGGGGTGTACTCATGTCGCCAGGGGTTGTGATCGAAGTACCGCGCCCGATAGTGGGTGATGTACCTCCCCAGCCGCTCACCCCGATCCAGCAGGTAGATCTGTGCCCATAGGTCCTCGATCCCGTTGGGCGCCGGCGTGCCGGTCAGGATCACCATTCGGAAGATTCTCGGCAGCATCCGCTTCAGCGCCCGGAAGCGCTTCGCGGCGCTGCTCTTGAAGCTGCTGGACTCATCCACCACGACCATGTCGAAGGGCCAGCACGCGCCCCAGTTCTCCACCAGCCAGACCACGTTCTCCCGGTTGATCACCGTGATGTCCGCCGGCGCGTCGATCGCTCGGGCGCGCTGCGGCTCGGTGCCCAGCGCTGTGGAGATCCGCAGCCGATGCAGGTGGTCCCACTTGGCCGCCTCCGTCTGCCAGGTCGCCTCCGCTACCTTCTTGGGAGCGATCACCAGCACCCGGCTCACGGCCAGCCGGTCGTAGATCAGCTCGTCGATGGCGGTCATGGTGATCACACTTTTGCCGAGTCCCATATCAAGAAACAATCCCACATGGGTGTCTTCCACGATCCGCCGAATTGCGTACTCCTGATAGGGGTGCGGCTTAAACTCCATACTCCCGCCCTCCGGCCATGTGCAGCGCGCACCAGGTCAGCACGGCGCCCACGCGCTCTGGACCGTCCACGCTGCCGAATACCACGAAGCCCAGCCTGCGCAGCCGCTTCTGCGCGTAGACCTGCCGCGGCCGCTCGTGCCCTCCCGGCCGCTTCAGTTCCGCGAAGCAGACCACGCCGCCCGGCAGCAGGATCAGCCGGTCCGGCACGCCAGTAAAGCCGGGGCTCACCAGCTTCAGACACAGGCCTCCCATGTTCTTTACGCCATCGCGCAGACGGTGTTCGACTTCCCGTTCAAGCATTGTTCTTATCCTCCTTTGCTCGCCAAAACTACCAACTACCGAAATGCACGCGTCCGTATATATATATTGAAATAGACAATTTAGAGAAAAAAGATAATTCTCTATACTCTCTAATCTCTCTATTTCAATTATTTATAAGGATAGTCGGTAGTTTTGGTAGTTGGTAGTTTTGGCCTTGATTTGTCCGTAATGACGGGCTTTTTCGGCCCTCGACCTAACTACCAAAACTACCGAGTGCCCTCTAAATCGTCTATCATGAGAAGTGGTCGGTAGTTTTGGTAGTTTCGGTAGCACGGTAGTTTTGGTAGTTTTGGCCCGAGTCGGTAGTTTTGGCTTCCGCGCCTTGGTAGTCGCGTCCGAACACCTTTTGACTGCCATATATGGTGGGCCTGGGCCCCAGCTCCGCCCATCCATCCAGCTTGCGCAGAACGTTCATGATGCGCACCGATGACCGCCGGTCGAGGCTTGCCCGGTCCTTCTGAAAAAGCTCATACCATATCTCCACGACGCAGATCTTCTGGCGCTCTGCCAGCTCCCCGGCGCTCTGCTGCCCGAATTCGTTGGCCCACCACAGCCGCCGGTCGTCCGGCTTCCGCGCGTCCCAGTCGGGGGGCACCCGGCGGTTCACGAACTCGCCGATGACGCCGGCCCACGGGTCGTCCATGACGGCGCTCTCCTGGGCCTCCACCGCCTGATCGTACAGCTCCGCGCCCAGCGTCAGCGGCTCGCCCGCGCGCCACAGCGCCACGGCCTCAGCCCACACCTGATCCCGGTCGCGCCGCAGCGCCGCCAGATCGTCCCCGCGCGCCTCCGCCGTGGCGTGGCAGCGCACGATCCACCAGCGCCGGTTCCCGGTCGTATCGGTCAGGAAGTCCGGCGCGTTGGTCGTGGCCACGAATGCGCAGCGCCTCAGATGGGGCGTCGTCCGGCGTTCGAAGGGTACGCGATAGATATCGTCCCGGCGCGTAATGAACTGCTTCACAGCGCTGGCCTCATATTTGTTGCTGAATCGGTCTACCTCTGGGATCTCAACGATCCACACCGCGCGCAGCTGCTCCGAGGCCTCCTTCCCGGTGAACGTCTGGATGTTGTCGTTGTACCAGTCGCCGCCCAGGATGTCCGCGAAGAGGCTCTTCCCGGTGCCCTGGGCGCCGATCAGCGTCAGCACGCTGTCGAACTTGCAGCCCGGTTCCATCCCTCTCGCTACGCACCCGGTCAGGAACTTCCGCGTCACCGCACGGGTGTAGGGCGTATCCTCCGCGCGGAAGTGCCGGATCAGCAGCGTGTCCACACGAGAAACACCATCCCACTCCAGGCCCTCCAGGTATTCGCGCAGCGCGTCGCGCCGCCGCTTGTCCATGGCCGTGTCCACAGCCATTTTGATCCGCCTGAGGTCCTTCACGCCATAGGCTGCCTCGATGTACCAGGCGGCGCCGTTGTCGTCCGCATCGGTCCACGGCCGGCGCTCCTCCCGCGGATCCCAGGGCAGCTTTCCGTAGACGCAGCTTTGCCCCAGGAACTCGTCGTTCCCGAAGGCCTGCAGCGCCGGGTCGTTGTCGAAGATCAGCTTCAGGTTCACCAGCGTGCCCTTCACCTCGCCGCGGGCGTCCAGCGCCAGCTCCAGGCGCCAGTCACCGTCAGGCGGAGCCGTGCCGAAGTCCTCGCTGATCCGCGCCCGTGCCTCGTCCAGCAGGCCGCGCTTGATCTCATCCAGCTGCATGGCGCGCTCCTGCATGGCCTTGTAGCTGGGCAGTCGGTTCGTGGGCGTGCCGGGCTGCGCTGCCTCATCCTGGTCGCCGAACAGGTGCAGCCGGGCGAGGTCCCAGGCGTTCACCAGGTGGCCGCTGCAGGGGTCGGTGGCGTGGTGGCTGTACAGCCATTTGCCCTCATACACGATCGCGCCGCCTGCGGTGCTGCCGCCGGTGTACGTGTATCGGTTCGGATCCGCCGTGGGCTCATAGGCGCCGGGAATCAGCTCGTCCATCACGCGATGGATGTCGAACGCCCGGCAGAATACGCCCACCAGTCCGGTCTTCTCCGTAGGATCGGCCTGCCTGCTGGCCGCGTCTTTGAGCTCCGCGGCTTGCCCCGGCACCTGTGGCCATGATGCGATGTCATGCCAGTCCCGATAGCTGCGCAGCACGTCATCCGCGCACAGGAAGGGCGCGTCGTTGAAGTCCCACACGAACTCACTGTCGGCTGATGCACTGGGCCAGTACATCAGCCGGAAGCTCTGGAACGTCGTCGGGTCGCAGCACTCGATGCCCAGCCACTCGCCCACGCGCCGGGCGATGGGCTCATACTCTTCGGCGGTGACGGTCCTGTCCAGCGGCAGGATCACGCGCAGGCGCGGCTTGCCCGCGTCGTGCTTGCGCGTGGAGTAGACGCAGGACGCGCAGCCCAGGCCGCTCACGGAGGCCAGCACGGCCTCTGTCTGTCCTTTGGGGATGGCGTCCAGGTCCAGCGTCACCAGGTCGCGGCCGATCACGTTGGCGGCCTTCCGGCGCCCGCCCCGCAGCGCGCCGCCCACAAAGCCGCCGACGTCCTTCAGCGCGTCCTGCTGGGCTTTGGGCATGCGCAGGAATGCCTCGTGGCTCTCGCTGCCGCGGACGGGCGTGTGCAGTCGCTCGGTCAGCTCCGCCCAGGTGATGCGCGTCTGCGCCCACGACATGGCTTTACGGCTGCCGCCGATGCTGATGGTCAGAGTGCGGTCAGTCATGGTCCTTGCCCTCCTCGTCCATGCGCCGGTCGAGCCGCGCCAGCTTGTAGGTTTTCCACGAGTGCACGCGCGGAACCCCGTCGGGGAACATCAGCTTGATCTGGTCCAGCATGACCTCCACGTCGGCGGCCTCCTGCAGGAGCTGCTCGACGAGGGTCTCGTGCATCGACCGGTTATACACTTTCGTGGTCAGCAGCCTGGCAACGGCCTGGGCCAGCTCTCCCAGCTCCTCGGTGGTCTTGATGAGCTGATGGGCGTGGCCGTAGTGGTCGACGGCCCGCTGTTCAATCTCCTGCGCGTTGATCATCGCATACCCCTCCAGTCCGCGCCTCCAGATCGGTCTCCAAAAACATGCGGTACAGTTTGTAGCGCTCGGAGATGTCGGTCAACCAGCGGCGGGAGCCGTGGGCGTCGGCGTACTCGATGAAGCGCTCCAGCAGGCCGCAGGACGTGAACTCCGGGCAGCCCATCCGGTAGACGCAGTTGGGGACCAGCATGTCGGCCTCATCCTGGCAGCCGGCCGTGGCCAGGACGATCTTGAAGTCCTCGGCCAGGTGGCGCGCCTCGCGCGTCGCCTTGCGGCACAGGCGCTTCCTCCAGGCGTCGATAAGGTTCTGCATGTTCGCGTACCCGTCGAAGTCCACAGGCGCGTCCTGGGGCTTCTGGCCGCGCGGGACGGGATCCCCGGTGCGGTCGTTGCGCTGGGTCGAGATGAACTTCTCGAACTTGTGCCGGCTCCACTCGGTCGAGACCCAGTAGGGGATCCCCTTCCATTGCCAGTCGAATTCCAGCAGGCGGATGGGGGAGTGCTCGCTGATCAGCAGCTTTCGCCGGAAAACCGGCGTGGGCTCGTGATCCGTGAAATCCTTGTTGTCGGTCGTGCGGCAGTGGTTTTTCACCCTCCGCCAGGCGTTCGAGATCCAGGTAAACGTCGTTTTCATATCCCCACCTCAGTCTTTCTGGTAATACTCACAGGTGAAGCCAGCGCCCTTGAGCGGCAGCCCCGGCGCCCAGTCCAGCGGCGCGGCCATGATGTCCAGCACGTCCTGCAGCTGCTCCTCCCGGTCCACCTCGACGATCACCTCGTCATGGACGTGGAACACGGCGGTCAGGCCGATCCTGCGCAGCCTCAGCAGCGTCTCGGCCAGGCAGTCCCGTGCCACGGCCTGCGTCACGTTCTCCACCAGCTTGCCGCCCCAGGTGTCCGTGGGTGCCCACTTTTTGGTGGTCTGGTTGACGCTGTAGTAGTGCAGGCTGTCGCGGTCCGGGAAGTTCTTCGCCGGCGCGAGGAAGGGGTGCGCGTAGAACAGCTTGCGCCCGGTCGGCAGCCGGATGGTGAGGAAGTCCTGCCCGGTCGCGGGGTCGCCCTCGCGGGCAAAGGTAACGCTGTGCGGCAGGCGCTCGGGCGCGCCCACGCGCACCACGTCCAGGGCCGCGTCCTCGTAGTCGCGCCAGAGCCGGCAGATGGACGGGTTCGCCCGCCGCCACTTCTGCTTGATCTCCGGCAGGTCCTCTTCGGGGATTCCCATCCGCAGCGCGCCCATGGCGATCAGCGCATTCTCGCCGCCGCCGTAGCCCAGGGCCAGGGTAGCCACCTTGCCGCGCTGCCGCAGATGGGCGTTCTCGCCGTGCTTCTCCACGAGCACGCCGAACATCTGCGAGGCCGTGGCGCAGTAGATGTCCTTGCCGGCCTCGAATGCATCCAGCACCCAGGTCTCGCCGGCCAGCCAGGCCACGACGCGCGCCTCGATGGCGCTGTAGTCTGCGACCGCGTACAGCTTGCCCCGCCGGGGGATGAAGGCGGTTCGGATCAGCTGGGAGAGGGTGTCCGGTACCGATCCCCAGCAGACCTTGATCATTTCGATGTCCCTGGCCTTCACGCGCTCCCGGGCGAAGGCCAGGCTGTCCAGGTGGTTCTGCGGCAGGTTCTGCGGCTGGACGATGCGCCCGGCCCAGCGGCCGGTCCGGTTCGCGCCGTAGTAGAACATCATGCCGCGCACGCGCCCGTCGTCGCACACAGCGGCCTCCAGGGCGTCGTATTTCTTGGTCGACGTTTTACTCATCAGCTGCCGGAGCTCCAGCATACGGGCCGCCTGAGGGCTGTCCACGCCGGTCTTGAGCAGTTCGGCCACGGTAGTCTTGCGGAGATCGGTGATCTCCGTCTCGTCGTCGGTCTCCAGCTCTGCGTTCAGCCACTTCATCAGCTGCTGCACGCTCTTGGGGTTGTCCAGCCCGGAGATCTCCTTCGCCTCGGCGATCATGCGCGCCTGCTCGGTCTCGCCGACCTCCAGCGCTGCTCTGACCAGATCCCGGTCGACGCCCACGCCCTCGGCATTTGCTTCGGTGGTCAGCTCCCAGAGCAGCTGCTCCCGCGCGGGCATCGGCCAGCGGCTCAGCCTGCGCTTGATCTCGCGCTCCGTCGCCACGTCCTGCATGCAGTAGGTTTTGAAGAGCTCCCACTTCTCCGGCTCGTCCTCCGGGCGCAGCCGCCAGGGCAGCGGGTGGGCCTTGTCGGGCTTCTGCGGTACGCAGAACTTGCGAATCAGCGCCGCGCCGATGCCCAGCTTGCGCTTGTCCTGTGGCAGGCCCATGGCCTCGCCGGTGGCGCCCAGGCCGGCGGTATAGCCGCAGTACAGCCCATGCGCCATCGTGCAAAACCAGTCGCCCACAGGGCGCCGGGGGAAGCCATGGCGCTCCATCCAGGTGTTGAGGCAGTAGTGTTCGAAGGCGGCGTTATACGCGTGCAGCAGCACGTCGTCCGCGCGCCACAGCGCCAGGAAGTCCTGTAGGGCCTGATATTCCCGGCCCTCGTGCTCGCCGCCGGGACGCGTCGTCAGATCCACAATCTGCGCCGGGCCGTCGTCCACAGCCCAGGCGATTAGCAGGATGTCGAAGGCGGGGGACTGAGCATATTTGTACAGCCCGGCCTTGGTCAGATCCACGTCGCTGTAGGTCTCGATGTCCACGCTTACGTGGCGGTATAAGCCCATAGCGTTACCTCCTGTCATGCTCCGTCGGCATTGTCAGCCCTCCTGTTCCACAGCTCTGCCGCCATCTTGTAGTTTGGCGCACAGACCATAACTCGATGATGGTCTACGTGATACTTGCTGCACTCAATATAGGCGTCCCAGCTCGTGAGCCAAACAAACGCAGGTGCTCCGCAAAATGGACATGGTTTCAATCTTATCTCCATAGCTACACCCCGCTCGGTCCGCGTTGATACATCCATATCATGTCCCGCTCGAACTCGGGTAGGCAGCTGATGACCAGCGTGCCGTTTTTGATGATCAGACTGACCTCCTGCCCGGTCTTTACCTTGCGAACGCGCTTTATGTACGCCCCATCCCGGAGGTGCTCGATGGAGAGCAACTCTTCCGTCGGTTGACGTTCCGGCACCTCCACGTCAATGTTCACGGCACTGGGATGGGCTCGACCGCTGTCCACGGTATCGAAGGTCACCGTGCGCCCTTTCCTGTAGTGTTTGCTTTTGCGGTTGAAATCGTTGTTGTGCCCGAAATAGGTGACGCCGTCGTCTCCACAGATGAAAATGTGACTAATGCCGTGGTTCGTCGGGTGGTGGAACTCAGTCTCGATGATGCCTTTCATGCGGATCCTCCTTTTGCGGGCGGTAAGTTGGGATTTCTTCACCGTACAGCTTCGCCAGCGCGTGGTAGATGTTCGCCATAACAACGAAAAACTGTTCTTCGTCGATGCCGGCCGGTCGGTCAATATTGGAAATTGTGGTCTTGATCTCAAACTTCGTCGGGCTGCGCCGCAGGTCACGCAGCCCCTCCAGCGCGTCGTTGAAGAGATCGTCCATGTGGCAGCCATAATATCCGCCGCGTTCTTCGTCGCTCCAGTAGGGGCAGATATCGCAGGAAACCAGCTGCTTGCATTCCTGCTCGGGGTCCTCCGGGTCCGGGTCATACCTGCATAGCTCCAGCGCCCGGATAACGTCATCCAGTTTTTGTCTGTCCATTGTATTCCCCTCCGGTCATTTCGCCGCCCTGGGAGACCGGGGCGGCGTGTATCAGAAAGTCCTCCGGTTGTCGATCAGCCCAGCGGATCGAAGTCGCCGCCGCCGCCGAAGTCGTCCTCTGCGGTGGATCGGGCCGCGCCGAGGGGTTCGCCGTCGGCCAGCTTCTGAACGTTGCACAGGCTGCACCCCACGCCCTGCTTCCCGGCGAAGTTGTAGGGGAAGAAGTCGACGCCCACGCGGCCCCAGATGCCGCTGTAGATCTCGGTGGGGTTGATGATGTCCTGAACGTTCGCGTCCACCACCCGCGGGCGGCGGTCCTGTCCGCTGCTGGCGGTAAACACCCACATGCCCTTGCACTCGGGGCCGAAGGGCGTGTAGCCGTCGGCGCGGAAGCCGTCGCCGTCCCAGATCGGCGTGGGCAGCTTGTCCACCGGCGTGCCGTCCTTGTATTTCTTGGTCTGCAGGCCGCGCTTCTTGGCGGCAGCGATGCCGGCGTCCAACAGGGCCTTGGTCGCCGTGTCGGTCTTCGGCACCAGCACGGTGACGCTGAACTTGGCCTCGTCGTCGGGCCCGGCGTTGGGGCTCTTGTAGGGCTTCATGATGTGCTCGTAGGA
>CAMNLM010000009.1 GCA_946543085.1 uncultured Clostridia bacterium
CGCGAGGTTTTCCGCTTCTACGGCGGCAGCATCACCCGGGAAAGCCACTGCCTGAAGGTGGTCAACCGCGAGTGGACGCCCTATGTGGGCGGCGACTACCGGCTGACCGTGCGCTTCGAGCCGAACGACGGCGAGAAGATCTTCGGCATGGGGCAGTATCAGCAGCCCTATATGGATCTGAAGGGCTGCGTGCTGGAACTGGCCCAGCGCAACAGCCAGACCAGCGTGCCCTTCATGATGTCCAGCCTGGGCTATGGCCTGCTCTGGAACAACCCTGCCGTCGGCCGTGTCTCTTTCGGCAGGAACGTCACTGAGTGGGAGGCTTCCTGCTGCAAGGACATGGACTACTGGGTGACCGTCGCGGACACCCCCAAGGGCCTCATGCGGAACTACACGGACGTCACGGGCCGCGCGCCGATGATGCCGGAGAGCGCGATGGGCTTCTGGCAGTGCAAGCTGCGCTACCGCACGCAGGATGAGGTGCTGGCCGTCGCCCGGAGGTATCGGGAGCTCGGCATTCAGCTGGACGTGATCGTCATCGACTTCTTCCACTGGACCGCGCAGGGCGACTGGAAATTTGACGAGCGCTATTGGCCTGATCCCAAAGCGATGATCGACGAGCTGCACGCGATGGGCATCCGGGTGATGGTCTCGGTGTGGCCTTCGGTGGACCGCCGCAGCGAGAATTTCGCCGAGATGGAGGAGCGCGGCTTGCTGATGCGCACCGAGCGCGGCGCGATGCAGACCTACGACTACCAGGGCGACTGCGTGCAGATTGACCCGATGAACCCGGAGACGCGCGCCTATGTCTGGCAGAAGTGCAGGGAGCACTATTACGACCTGGGCATTGATTACTTCTGGCTGGACAACTCCGAGCCGGATCTCACGAAGTATGACTTTGACAATTTCCGCTACTGCATCGGCCCGGCCCTGATGTGCAGCAACCTCTATCCGCAGTATTACAGCCTGGCCTACGACGAGCCGATGAAGGCCCTCGGCGCGGAGCCGGTGAACCTGTTGCGCAGCGGCTGGGCGGGCAGCCAGAGACTCAGCAACGTCCTCTGGAGCGGCGACGTCCCCAGCACCTGGGAATCCCTGCGCGACCAGCTCCAGGCGGGACTGAACATCGGCCTGGCGGGCATCCCGTGGTGGAACACGGACATCGGCGGCTTCATGGAGGGGAACGTGAATGATCCGGATTTCCGGGAGCTGCTGATCCGCTGGTACGAGTGGGCGGTGTTCCAGCCCGTGATGCGCCTGCACGGCGACCGCGAGCCCTTCACGATTCCCACGCTGGACGAGCGGGAAACGGGCGGCGGATTCATGCGCACGGGGCAGGACAACGAGATGTGGTCCTACGGCGAGGAGAGCTTCGCCATCATGCGCAAACACTATGAGCTGCGCCGGTCGCTCAGGCCCTACCTCGCGCGGATCTTCCGCGAGGCGCACGAGAACGGCTCGCCGCTTCTGCGCGCCATGTTCTACGAATTCCCGGAGGACGCGAAGTGCTGGGAGCTGAGCGACCAGTACATGTTCGGCCCGGACTACCTGGTCGCGCCGATCCTGACGCCGAAGACCTTCGCACGCAGCGTCTACCTCCCGGCCGGCCGGTGGCAGGACATCCGCACGGGCGAGGTCTTCAGCGGCGGCGCGGCCGTGACGGCGGACGCCCCGATCGACAGCATTCCGGTCTTCAAACGGGTGCAGTAACAGCGCCGAAGGCGGAATACGCCGCGTCCACTCCGCGCGGTTTCAAAGAACGGCGCGAAGGGTAATGCCCCTGCATGCGCGGAATCCCCATGCCGCCGGGAACGGCAGCGCGCCTCCATCGTCAGCCCGATAATAAAACGCTAAAAAACGCGGAAACCTCGCCAATCCGGCAGGGTTCCCGCGTTTTTTGCGATGCGGAAGAAGTCTCAGATGACCTTGTGCCCGCGCCACTTCCCGTTTCGGAAGCGGATGATGTCCAGGATTCCCTTCAGGCACCAGTCGAGGCCCATGGCCAGCGCGATGCCGATGACGCCCATCCCCATCCACTTGCCGAGCAGGAAGGACAGCAGCGTGCGGAAGACAACCGTGCAGAAGATGGATGTGTACATGGTGAACTTCACGTCGCCCGCGGCGCGCAGGCCGGAGGACAGCGAGGCCGAGAAGGGCTGCGCGATGGCGCAGAAGACGTTGTGGATGATGACGATGACCCAGACGTAATACTTCGCCTCGTCGCTGATGTTGTACAGCGGGATCAGCAGCGGGGTGATTGCGAGGATCAGGATGTTCCAGACAATGCAGAGCACCAGCGAGAGCCGCGTCAGCTTGCGCATGTAGTAATCCGCGGCTTCCTCGTCGCCCGCGCCGATGCACTGGCCGATGACCGTGATGAACACGGAGCCCATGGCGATGCTGATGAGGGCGGCCAGGGACCAGATGGTCTGGCCGATGCCGTTGGCGGCAATCTGCGCGGTGCCGAAGGTGGCGATCAGGGAGCCGAGCACGACCTTCGCCAGCTGGAACAGGGTGTTCTCCGCGGCGTTGGGCAGGGCGACGTGGAGGATCCGGCTGAGCATCTCCTTCTCCGGGCGGAAGAGGTGCGCGGCGCGCAGGGTCACGTCGTTGTTCTCGCGGAAGCACAGCCGCGTCATCACGATGGCGGCGAAGTACCAGGAGAGCGTGGTCGGCCAGGCGACGCCCGCCGCCCCGGCGCGCAGCGCGAAGATGCCGACCGCGTTGCCGACGACGTTGAGCAGGTTCATCGCGATGGAGATCTTCATGGTGACCTTCGTCTTGCCCATGGAGCGGTACATCGCCGCGCCCGCGTTGTAGATGGCGTTGGCGGGGAAGGACAGGGTCACGATCCACAGGTAGGTCTTGCAGGCCTCCATCACGGCGGGCTCGACGCTCGGATAGAGCAGGGCGAGGATGCTGTTGCCCGCGAGCAGCACGAGCGCCATGAACGCGAGGGACACCGCGCCCGCCAGGAAAAAGACCTGCGAGGCGGACTGGTCGGCCTGCCTGCGGTCGCGGCTGCCGATATACTGGCTCACGATGACCGCGCCGCCCGTCGCCACGGCGGTGAACATATAGATAAAGATCGTGTAGATCATCGTGTCCAGCGACACGCCGGAGACGGTGGCCTCGCCCGCGTAGGAGACCATCATCGTGTCCGCGATGCCGACGATCAGCTGGAGCAGCTGCTCGATCATCAGCGGGATGATCATCGCCTTGAGGGCTGCGTTGGTGAAGCGGCTGTCGGGCCGGACGCCGGCTGCGCGGGGCTCGATCAGCCTGGAGAGCAAAGCTTTCATGGGCGAAACTCCCTTTCTGTGGGAAGTGGATGGAATCATTATAAATCAGGTTCGGGGCGGTTGTCAATTTTCGCCAGACATTCCGGATTTCAGCTTTCTCGTTTTTTTCGGGTGGCATGGCGATGATGCGCCTGATGGCCCCAAAAGCCCGCGATGCCCGCGGCTTTGGCTGAAATGCGGCCGACTCCTATAGGCCACATCTATAGCACATGATTCAAAGTATATATTGGACAAATCGCGGAAACTGCGGTAAGCTTGCATCGTCGTTCCGGGGCACCCTCCGGACGCCAAACTGAGAGAAAAGGAGATGCGCCATGTACTGTTATCACCGGGGCGCGTCCGTCGCGCGAATGTGAGCGCAGAGACCGGTATTCCAGGCTCCTGTTTTCCCCGATGACCCGCGGGTCACATCCGAACAAACGATTGAAAAGAAAAGGAGATTATCCCATGAAGAAGCTGCTTGCCATCGCCCTGACCGCCCTGCTGGTTCTCTCCCTCGCCGCTGCCGGCGTTGCGGACGCCGTGACCGTCGCCGTCCCGAACGACGCCACCAACGAGGGCCGCGCCCTGCTGCTCCTGCAGACCGCCGGCGTGCTGAAGCTGAAGGAGGACGCGGGCATCACCGCCCAGAAGAACGACGTGGCCGAGTACCTGACCGCCGACGTGGACTTCAACGAGGTTGAGGCGGCCATGGTGCCCAATGTGCTGCCCGACGTGGATTATGCCATCATCAACAACAACTACGCGCTGGACTTCGGCCTGAATCCCGTGAAGGATTCCCTGCTGATCGAATCCGCCGATTCCCCCTATGTCAACGTCGTCTGCGTGAAGGACGGCAACCAGGACAGCGACCTGGCGAAGGCCCTTGCGGCGGCCGTGACCAGCCAGAAGGTGGCGGATTTCATCAACGCGACCTATGACGGCGGCGCGATCTCCACCGTGGAGAATCCCACCGACGGCTTCGACGCCACCGTGGACTATGACGCCCTGGCCGGCTCCACCATCTCCATCGCCTGCTCTCCCACTCCCCACGCCCAGATCCTGGCCGTGGCCGCCGAGATTCTGGCTGAGAAGAACATCAAGCTGGACATCATCGAGTTCACCGACTATGTGCAGCCCAACAACGTGGTGGAGGCCGGCGACGTGTTCGCGAACTACTTCGCCCATCAGCCCTACCAGGACAACTTCAACGCGGAGAACGGCACCCATCTGGTGACCATCGCGGGCGTGCACGTGGAGCCCATGGCGCTCTACGGCGGCAAGCAGACCGACCTGATCGCCCTCGGCATCGCCAAGTAAGAGAGGCATCTGCGTTTCCTGCGCAAACGACCCGACCCGGAACAAAACCCGGGCCGGGTTTTTTGCGTGGGGGAGAGGCAGGATGACGCGCAGGCGCATCACATCCATGTAATAAATTCGCAAAATGATCGTCTTTTCTTCTTTACGATTTGACGCTTTTGCGATACAATACATGAGGAGCAGTCTGCCTGACGCTCCGGCTGCACAGCCGATGGACTTAAAGGAGTTTTCTTATGCGAAAGATGATCGTCGCCCTGCTTGCCGTGGGCATGCTGATGCTGCCCCTGGCCGCCCTGGCCGCCGACAACGGCGCGAACCCGCTCCTGCTCAGCGAACTGGACGCCTGGTCCGCGCACATGATGGAGCTCGCCCGCCAGGAGATGCCGATGAACGATCCGCACGACAGCGAGGCGCTGACCGAGGACGGGTACGCTTACATCTATGACTTCGGCACGCTCTATATGGACAGCCCCGACATCGGGGAGGACACCGTTCTCCGGGCCGCCGTGCTGCTCTCCGACGAGGAGGCGGGTCCGCGGGGCGTCCGCCTGAACGACGACGCGCAGACTGTGCTGGACGCTTTCTACAACGAGAACGCGCAGCTCGTCGGTTCCCGGAGCCAGGCTGTGCTCTACCTGAGCGACGGCATGCCCGGCGCGAGCTACTGGGGCAACGTGCTGCGCGACGGGCAGCGCCTGGAGGCCATCCAGTACGCCGTGCATGTGCCCATCGGCGAGACGGGCCTCTATTCGGACGCGGGCTTTGTCTTCACGATCCAGGACGGCGGCGTGGCGGCGATCCGCGCTTACGGCCTGAACCAGTTCATCGAGGCGGACCGCGTGGAGGCCACCCTCGGCCTGATGCGGATCGCGGCCAATGAGACCGAATACCGCGCGGTGCCCGTGAGCGCCTCCGGCGACACCGCGGTCTTTGGCGAGGAGGACCTGTTCATCTCCGGACTGAACTTTCTCAGCGCCAAGCCTGAGGACGCCGTCACCCTCTTCGGCCAGCCGATTGAAGACGAGTGGATGAACGACGACGGCGCGGGCTGGCTGCGCACCATGGATTTCGGCGGCTGTGAGCTGACCTTCCGCTGCGACAGGAACAAGAAGAATCCCCGCCTGACCATGCTGACCGTGGGCGCTGAGGGCTTTGAGGCGCCGCGCGGCGTGTGCCTGGGCGACAGCTTCTCCTCCGTGCTCAACCGCTTCCGCTTTGACGCGGGCGCGCACACGGGCGTGGGAACCGAAGTACTCTACGGCGCGGAGGGTCAGCCGCCCTTCGGCGTCGCGACCTATGGCGAGGACGCTTCCGCCACCCTGCGCTACGCCCTCGCCGCGGGCGACGGCTCGCAGGTTGTGCTCTCCATCGCTTTCACCCGCATGGAAGCCTCCGAGATCGTCGTCTACCGAGCTGACTGATCCGCGGCCGGTCTCACGTCCCGAGCTCTATCATCACAGACAGCGGCGCGGCTCTGCCGCCCCTGCCCTTCCGCAAGGAGTCCCCTATGAAGATTGATCTTTCATGCCCCGTGGAGGTGTGGAGCTGCCAGCTGCCGAACGGCAGCTCGACCGCCAGCGAGCTGACGCTCTATAACCTCACCGACAAGGTGATCACCTCGGTGGAGGTGACCCTCCTGTTCGAGAACCAGGCGGGCGAGGAGCTGACGCGTCTCATGGAGCGGGTGCGCGGCCTCAACGGCGGCGCCGCCCGCACCTTTGACCTGCGCATCCAGACGCCCGGCGAGGTGCTGCACCTCAAGCCGCAGCGCCTGGAGGTGCTGGTCGAGAAGGTCTGGTACGACGACAACAGCGCCTGGCGGCGCGGCAAGAATCCGCTCACCGAGTACACGCCGAACAGGCTGCCCCGCGGCCGCGCCCGCGAGCGCCTGCGCTTCGTCACCGGCGACAAGGCGGTCGGCTACCCCGAGGATCAGGGGCGGGTCTGGGTCTGCGTCTGCGGACGCCCCAACGCGCAGGACACCGAGGTCTGCGCGCGCTGCCGCAGGGACCGCGAGACCGTCTTCAGCCGCTACAACCGGGAGGCCGTGGAGGCCGCCGTGGCCGCCCACGAGCAGGAGATGGAGGAAAAGGCCCGCTCGGTGCGCGAGGAGAGCTCCCGCGGCGAGGCGGAGAGCCAGCCCAAGGCGATCTCTCGGCGCAAGCGTCGCAAAGGGCTTGCCGTCGCCTGCGCGGCCGCGCTGGCCGTCGGCGCGGGCGGCTGGGCCGGCGTGACCTATGGCCTGCCCTATTACCATTACACCCAGGCCATTCGTCAGTTGGAGAGCGGCAACTGGCAGGAAGCCCTTCCGGCCTTTGAAAGCATGGGCGACTACAAGGATGCTTCCGGCTACCTCCTCCAGGCGAAATACGCCGAGGCGAACGCGCTGCTGGAGGCGGGGGACGCGGACAGCCTGATCAGCGCGAGGGAACATTTCCTGGCCCTCGGCGATTACAGCCGCAGCGCGGAGCAGGCGCGGGAGGCCGATTACCGCCGCGCGGCCCTGCTCTTCGGCGAGGGGAAGATCACGGAGGCCTCCGATCTGTACAAGGCGCTCGGCGGCTACAGGGACAGCGAAGCCTGGGTCACGCGCTGCGCCTACGAGCGGGCGAGCCAGCTCCTTGCGAGCGGCAAGTGGAACGAGGCGCACGACGCCTTCGCGGCCCTCGGCGACTACGAGGACGCGGCGACGCTGGCCCGGGAGGCCTGGTACCGCCCCGCGAAGGCGGCGCTGGACGTCGCGAACCCGGACGAAGCGCTGATCTGGCTGGAGAAATCCGGCGATTATCTGGACACAGCAACCCTCATCCACCGCGCGCACTATCTCAAGGGCGAGCAGCTCTATGACGCCGGGGAGATGGCGGCCGCTGGCGAGCAGTTCCTGCTGGCTGAGGGCTATGAGGACGCGGCGGAGAAGGCGGAGCTGTGCATCTATACGCCCGCCGTGCAGGCGATGACGGACGGCGAATGGGAGCTGGCGAAAGAACTCTTCAGCCGCATTCCCGACTACAGCGACGCTGCCGCGCGCATCCGCCTGTGCACGATCCGCCTGGCCAGCGAAGCCCTGAAGAACCGCGAGTGGACCCGCGCGGCCGAGCTGCTGGACTCCCTGCCCGCCGAAGACGCGGAGGCGGATGTGCTGCGCAAGGCCTGTCTCTATGCGCAGGCGGACGCCGCCCTCGTGGACGGCGACCTGGAGGCGGCGCGGGAAGGCTTTGCCGCGCTGGGCGATTACCGGGACGCGGCGGAGCGCGTGCAGGCCATCGCGATGGCCCAGGCCAAGGCCCTGGAGGACGGGGGCAAGCTGCAGGAGGCCGTCGAGGCATACGACCGGCTGAGCGAGAGCAACGATGACGCGGCTTCGCGCGTGCAGGCCCTGCGGTATACCCTGGCCGGGCAGTACGCCGAGACGGGCGAGTGGGTCAAGGCGGCCGAGCTCTACGCCGCCCTCGGCGATTACAAGGACAGCAAAGAGAAGCTGACCGCCGCGCGCTACGGCATGGCAAAGGCGCTGCTGGCGGAGGGAGACGGCGCGAATGCCAGGCGGCTGTTTGTCCAGCTGGGCGACTACCTGGACGCGAAGAGCCAGCTGACTGCCTGCGATTACGCCGTGGCCGCAAAGCTCGCCGCGGACGGCAGCTATCTGGAGGCCGCCGAAGCGTTTGACGCCCTGGGCGACTACGGGGACGCGGCGAACCAGGCGACGCACGCCCGCTATCGCTATGCGGAGACCATCGAGACGGAGGGCAAAACCGAGGAGGCCGCGCTGGCCTTCGAGGCGCTGGGCGAATACAGCAACGCGCAGAGCCGCGCCTACAACCTGCGCTGGCAGATGGCGCACGCTCTGGACAGCGCGGGGAAGATTGAGGAAGCCGTCGCGGCCTTCGAGGCCCTGGGCGGCGAGAAGGCCGACGCCGAAGCGCTGCGCCTGCGCTACGAGCTGGCGGAGAAATACCTGAAGAACGGCGAGACCGACACGGCCATCGCGTCCTTTGAAGCGCTGGGCGCATACAGCGACGCCGCAGATCGTGCGCACGAGATCCGCATGGAACGCGCGCAGGAGATGGCGGCCGCCGGCAAAATGGACGAGGCGATTGCCGCCTACGAGGCCATGGGCGACGAGGAAGCGCTCAAGGCTGCCCGTGAGCTGCGATACAGCAGCGCGGTGGAGCTGAGCGAGGCGGGCGATCTGCCCGGCGCGATCGCCCTCTATGCCGCAATGACGGACGACGAGGAGGCCCAGGCGAGGGCCCGGGCGCTGCGCCTGCAGCACGCGGAGAATCTGGCAAAGGCCGGCGAGCTGGAAGCGGCGATCGCGGCCTACGGCGACATGGAAGAGGACGAGACGGTGCAGGCGCGCCTGAAGGAGCTGCGGTATCAGCAGGCGGAAGCGCTGACCGAAGCCGGCGACCTGGAAGGTGCGATCGGGGTCTATGCTGCGATGCCCGACGACGAGACGGCGCAGGCGCGCGTGAAGGAGCTGCGCTATCAGCAGGCGGACGCGCTGACTGAAGCCGGCGACCTGGAAGGCGCGATCAGGGCCTATGCCGCCATGCCCGACGACGAGACGGCGCAGGCGCGCGTGAAGGAGCTGTGCTATCAGCAGGCGGACGCGCTGAAGCAGGCGGGGGATCTTCGCGGCGCGATCAACGTCTACGAGGGCATGAAGGACGACGCGGAAGCCGCCTCGCGCGCCAAAGCGCTGCGGGAGCAGCTGGCCGCCGAGATGGAGGCAGAGGGCCTCTACGCCGAGGCAGCAGAAATCTACGCGGCGCTGGGCAATGCGGACAAGGTGGCTGACATGGGCTACGCGGCCGCGGAAGCCCTGCTGGCCGAAGGCAGGAAGACCGAGGCCGCCGAGGCCTTTGAGAAGCTGGAGGGCGTCCGCGACGCCGCCGGCCGCGCGAAGACGATCTGGTCCTCGCTGGGCGAGGAGGCGCTCCGCGCCGGTGCGTTTGACGAGGCCGACGCCGCCTTCACCCGGGCCGGAGACGAGGACGCTGTGGCGCGGGTACAGATGGCGCGCGAGGACAGCGTCTGGGCCGCGCCGGCGCAGACCGCGCAGAACGCCCTGGAAGCCGGCCGCTATGCGCAGGCGGTCTCCGCGCTGGAGCCCATGAACTGGGACGAAGCGCCCGAACGCTACGCCTCTCTGCGCGAGACCTATACCCGCGCGTGCTATCTGGAGGGGTGCCGCCTGATGGAGGCGGAGGACTACGAGCGCGCCTATCCCTACCTGCAGCGCTGCCGCGGCTGGGAGGATACGGACGAGCGCCTGCAGCGCACGGGCTGGGCCATCCTCGGCACCTGGCGGAACGAAGCGCATACGCTCATCCTGCGCGGAGACGGCACGGGCGCCGTGGACGGCGCGGCGGTGACCTGGGCGCAGAGCGGCTACAGCCTGAGCCTGGACGGGGAGGCGGCCTTCAAGCTGTCCCTGCTGCAGGGCGATCTGCTGACGCTGCGCGACGTGCGCGGCGACACGGAGGAGGTCTGGAGCCTGAAGCGCACAGCCCATGACGCGGTGCTGCCCCTGCCGAGCACACTGCTCCGACTGGAGGTCATGAAGCCGTGAGAAAAAAACTGGCGGTTCTCCTGACGCTTCTCCTGGCCGTGCTGCTGTGGGTCTGCACGGCCGGGGCTGAGGAAAGCCCGACCGTGACCTGGAAGCTGGAGGAGCTGGGCGTCACGGTGGAGCTGCCCGAAGACCTGATCGTGATCGTGCGCGCGACGGCGGAGGACGCGGACTATCTGGCCGTGGGCCTTGACCCCGCGGCGACCCGCGCCGCCTTTGACGCGGGCGGCGTCGCGCTCTGGGCCATCCCCGCGGACGGCGCGTTCACGCTGACCCTGACCGGCGAACCCTTCGAGGACAGGGACTACAGCGGCCTGCCGAACCTCCAGCTGCACATGCTGCTCAATCTCTGGCGGCAGCGGCTGGAGCTCAGCGGCGGCACGGCGGAGAGCACAGGAATCTTCGAGGGCGCGGATACCCGGTGGCTGAACATGCGCTACACGATGGGCAGTCTGCACGCCATGCAGTATGAGACCGTGGACCACGGCTGGAAGCTGGCCTTCAGGCTGGTGTCCGCGAAGGAACAGACGGAGATGGACCGCATCCAGATGGACGCGATCGTCTATCACAGCAGGGTGAAGGAATGAGGAAGCGCCGCGCTTCTCCTTCGGGATTGCGGGCAGGGCCTGCCTCTCCAACAGCAAACAAAAAACACCGGACTCTCCTGACAATCGGGGAGTCCGGTGTTTTGCGCTCGGGAGCGCGGCAGACAGAAGGACGCCGGGACGGGTCCCGGGGATCGCGCGGCCGGAGGCCCCGTCCCCGGCGGCGAGAGCCAGCCGGGGCAGCGCCTGTTCCGTCAGCCGAACATCGAGACCTGGCTGGTCTCCTCCAGCCCCTCGAGGCTCCCGTGGGCGCGGAGCAGGTCGATGACGCCCTGGCTGACATGCGCGCGGGTGCGCAGGTCCTCCACGGAGAGGAACTCGCCGTCCTTGCGCGCCTCCACGATCGGCACGGCCGCGCTTTCGCCCAGGCCGACCAGCGACATGAAGGGGCAGCGCAGGTTGCCATCCTCGATCACGAAGGTCTTCACGGTGCTCTTGTAGAGGTCGACGGGCAGGAAGCGGATGCCGCGCATGTTCATCTCCAGCACCAGCTCCAGGGCGGTCTGCTGCTCCTTGTCCTTGGAGGCGGACTGCTCCTTCTCGCTGTCGCCGCTGCGCAGGGCGCGGATCTTCTCGCGGCAGGTCTCCGGGTCGATCAGCATGGTCGCCGCGTCGAAGCCGTCGCCGCGCACAGTGAAGTAGGCCGCATAGTAGGCGGCGGGATAATGCACCTTGAACCAGGCCACGCGAAGGGACATCGTGACATAGGCCACGGCGTGCCCCTTGGGGAACATGTACTTGATCTTCTTGCAGGAGTCCAGGAACCAGTCGGGCACGTTGTGCTCAATCATGGCCTGCTCCATCTCGGGCTTGAGGCCCTTGCCCTTGCGGACGCTCTCCATCGTCGTGAAGGACAGCTTCGGCGGCACGCCCATGCTCATGAGGTAATTCATGATGTCGTCGCGGCAGCAGACGCACTCGGAGAGGGTCGCGGTGCCGGAGGTGATGATATCCTTCGCGTTGCCCAGCCAGACGTCGGTGCCGTGGCTCAGGCCGGAGATGCGCAGCAGCTCCTCCATGGTGGAGGGCATCGTGTCGTCCAGCATGCCGCGCACGAAGCCTGTGCCGAATTCCGGCACGCCGTAGGTGCCCGTGTTGCAGAGGATGTCTTCCTCGGTGACGCCCAGGGCGCTCGGGCTGTGGAAGAGGCTGCGCACGGCGGGGTCGTCCAGCGGGACGTCGGTAAAGTGAATGCCGGTCAGCTCCTCCAGCACGTGCATCATGGTCGGGTCGTCGTGGCCGAGGCAGTCCAGCTTGACGAGGATGTCGTGCATGGAGTTGAAGTCGAAGTGGGTGGTGGTGAAGTCGCTGTCCAGGTCGTCGGCGGGGTGCTGCACGGCGGTGAACTGGTAGATTTCGTATTCCTTCGGCACGACGACCATGCCGCCGGGGTGCTGGCCGGTGGTGCGCTTCACGCCGCAGCAGCCCTGCACGAGGCGCTCCTTCTCCGTGTTGCCCACGGTGATGCCGCGCTCCTCCAGGTACTTGCTGACGTAGCCGTAGGCGGTCTTGTCCTTCACGTCGGAGATGGTGCCGGCGCGGAAGACGTGGTCGTGGCCGAAGAGCTCCTCCACGTAGTGGTGGGCGCGGTTCTGCTCCTCGCCGGAGAAGTTCAGGTCGATATCAGGCACCTTGTCGCCCTCGAAGCCGAGGAAGACCTCGAAGGGAATATCGAAGCCGTCCTTGACGAGCGGACGCGAGCAGACCGGACAGTCCTTGTCCGGCAGGTCGACGCCCACGTGGTAGCGCTTGGTGTCCACGTCGAAGAAGCCGCGGTGGCAGTAGGGGCAGCGGTAATGCGGGGGCAGAGCGTTGACCTCGGTGATGTTGCACATGCGGGCCACCAGGGACGAGCCGACGGAGCCGCGGCTGCCGACGAGGTAGCCGTCCTCAATGGACTTCGCGACCAGGCGCTCGGCGATGTTGTACAGCGTGCAGTAGCCGTAGCCGACGATGGATTTCAGCTCCTTCTCCAGGCGCTTCTGCACGATCTCGGGCAGGGGATCGCCGTACATCTCCTTGGCGGTGGACCAGGTCATGCGCTGGATGTTTTCCTCCGCGTCGTCCCAGTGAGGCTGGAACGTGTCCTTGCCCTCGGGGTGCACGGGGAAGAGGCGCAGATTGTCGACCTGCGCGGCGATCTTCTGCGGGTTGGTGATGACGACCTCGCGGCATTTTTCCTCGCCAAGGTAGGCGAATTCGTCCAGCATCTCCCGCGTGGTCTTGAAATAGAGCGGGGGCTGGTTGTCGCAGTCCTCATAGCCCATGCTGGCCTGAATGATGGCGCGGTTGATGGCGTTGTGCGGATCCATGAAGTGCACGTCGCCGGTGGCGACCACGGGCTTGCCCAGCTCGTCGCCCAGGCGCACGATCTTGCGGTTGATCTCCCGCAGCTCCTCCTCGTCCTTGACCTCGCCCGAGCGGATGAGGAAGGCGTTGTTGCCGATGGGCTGGATCTCCAGGTAGTCGTACCAGGAGGCGATGCGCTTGAGCTTCTCCCAGTCCTCGCCGGCCAGCACGGCGCGGTAGAGCTCGCCGGCCTCGCAGGCGCTGCCGAGGATCAGGCCCTTGCGGTTCTGCTGGATGATGGAGCGCGGAATGTGCGGACGGCGGCGGAAATACTCGAGGTGGCTGATGGAGACGAGGCGGTTGAGGTTGACCAGGCCCTCCTGGGTCGCGGCGAGCAGGATGATGTGCCAGCTCTCGCCGATGGCGCCGCCGCGCAGGGTGTTCAGATCGCGCAGGGTCCTGAGGCCCTTCGCCTTGGCCTCCTCGTTCATCTTCGCCAGGCACTGGGCGGTGGCGGTCGCGTCGTGGACGGCGCGGTGGGCGTTCTTCAGGCTGACGCCGAGCTTCTTGCACAGGGTGCCCAGCTTGTGGGACTTCATGTCCGGGTAGAGCTTGCGGCAATAGGTGAGGGTATCCAGCACCGGCGCGTGGAAGCTCTGGCCCAGGCGGTGCAGCTCGGCGCGCAGCAGCGCCCCGTCGAAGGACGCGTTGTGCGCGGCGATCGGGCAGTCGCCGATGAAGTCCATCAGCTTCGGGATGGCGGTCTCGGCGCTCTCCTTGTCCGCGAGCATGGGGTCGGTGATGCCGGTCAGCTGGCTGACCTTCTCCGGCAGGGGCTCGTGCGGGTTGACCAGCAGGGAGAAGGTGTCCTCCACCACGCCGCCGCGCAGGCGCACCGCGCCGATCTCAATGACGCGGCATGTGCGGGTGTTGAGGCCGGTGGACTCAAAGTCCAGCACGACGATCGCGTCGTCGACGGAGCGGTCGTCCGCGTCCTCCACGATGTCCCGCTCGTCCACGAGGTAGCCCTCGCAGCCGGGCAGCAGCTTGATCTTGTTGGCCTTGGCCGCGTTGAAGGCCTTGGGGAAGGCCTGGAGCACGCCGTGGTCGGTGATGGCGACGGCGGGATGGCCCCACTTGGCGGCGCGGGCGATCAGCTTGTCCGCGCTGGTCAGGGCGTCCATGGTGGACATGTTGGTGTGCATATGCAGCTCGACGCGCTTCTCGGGCTCGTTGTCCTCGCGCTCGATCTTCTCCATCGGCACCAGGTCGCGCACGGTGATGGCCAGCTCGCGGGCGAAGCTGTCGTACATGCACTCGCCGCGCACCTTCACGTTCATGCCGACCTGGATGCGGTCGATTTTCTCCTGCACGGCCTGGCGCTCCTCATCGGTGATGGGGCGCTCGTCCTCGTCCTCGCCGCGCCGGCGGAAGCCCCTGCGGTAGCGGAGGAAGGACTTGCAGAGCACGGAGGAGGTGTAGTCGGTGACGGCGAAGGTGATAAGCACGGTCTCGCCGCCGCGAAGCTCCTTGGTCTCCACCTTGAAGATATCGCCCTGCACGACGACCAGGCCCGTGTCGCTGCTCAGGCTCTTCATCTCGGTGGGGGAGTCCGCGATGCCGCGGCCGAGGATGGGTTTGCCGATCACATTGTCGGTCATCTCGGGGATGAAGGGATTTTTCTCCTTCGCGGGTTTTTCCGGCTTCTCGGCCTTGCGGGCGGGCCTGGCTTCGCCCTCCGCCTTCGGGGGCTTCTCCTTCTTCGGCTCCTCCCCGCCGTAGCGCGCGCGCAGCTCCTGCAGGGTGATGGGCTGGCGGGCCTGCTCGGCGGCTTTGCGCATTTCGGCGATGTGCTTCTCCTGGTCGCCGTCCACGGTCATTTCGACACGCACGTCCAGCGCGAAGATGTCCTTCACGGCCTGCGCGAGGCGGGCGGAGGCATTCTGCTTCGCCATGTATTCCATGGAGAAGGTGTCCGGGAAGGTGAGGGTGACAAGGTCGCCCTGGCAGCGCCAGCCGATGCGCTCCATCCAGCTGGCGGAGCCCGGATAATTGCGCTTCAAAAAGTCCACCAGCACCTGGCGGTAATCGTCGATGTGCTCGCGGAAATCCTCGCCGAGGGCGGGCGAAACCACGCGCAGGGCCAGGGCGCTCTGCTTGAAGATGCGCCGCAAAAGGGCCTCCAGCCGGAGAAAGGTGGCCTCCTCGACGAGCTTGGTGGACTCAAAGGTGATGTACGCCTTGTTCTGGGCGGTGACGTAAACGACGCGCGGGGCGTTCAGGCACCCGGTGAGGTGCGGGAATTCGGCATAGATTTGGGACAAGAGATCGTCGTAGCTCACGGAATGACCTCACGTTAGTTCAGTGACTGTTCTGGATGGAACGGGCCGGGAAAGCCGGATCGGCGCGGGAGACGGCCCGGAAAAATCAAGGGCGCTCGTCGGCCATGAGCCGCTCCAGGACGCGGCGGGCGACCTCTTCCCCGAGCTTCTCCGGGGGCTGGGTCGCGTCGACCACGATGAAGCGCTCCGGGTCGCGGCGAATCAGCTCGCGGTAGGCTTTTTCGACCCGGGCGAAGAACGCGTCGCTCTCGGCCTCCATGCGGTCTGGCGCGGTGGCGGCGTGGCGGCGCTTCAGGGCGGCCTCGTGGTTGATGTCCAGGTAGACCGTCGCCAGGGGCAGCGTGCCGTCCACCGCGGCGGCGTTGAGATCGAGGATGTGCTGCACGCCCAGCTCGCGCCCGCCGCCCTGATAGGCCACGGAGGAGTCCACGAAGCGGTCGCAGAGCAGCACCCGGCCCGCCGCGACGGTCGGACGGATCAGCTCGCGCACGTGCTGGGCGCGGCTGGCGGCGTAGAGCAGGGCTTCGGTCTCGGCGGTGATTTCGGGATTGTCCGGGTCGAGGATGATGGCGCGCAGCATGTCGCCGACGCGGGTGCCGCCGGGCTCGCGGCTGTGCACGACCTCGAAGCCCCAGCGGTCGAGGGCGTCGGTGAGCAGGGCAATCTGTGTCGACTTGCCGCTGCCGTCCAGCCCTTCCATGGAGAGGAAGGCGCCGCGCGGCGGCTCCTGGCCCGGACACAGGAAATCGATCAGCGCCTGCACGCTCTCCACCAAGACCTCCGCGCCGGACGCCTCCAGCTCCTCTGCGGTGCCGTAGCCGTAGAGCGCGCCGATGGTGTGGATGCCGGCAGCCCGTCCGCCCTCCATGTCGAAGCGGCGGTCGCCGACCATCCAGGCCTCGCTGAAGCTCTCCGGCAGCGCCCCGCGGATGATGTCGGCCTTTTCGCTGCGCCCGTCCGCGGCGCAGCACACGCTGTCGATGAAGGGGCTCAGGCCGAAGTGGTCGAGGATGCGGCGGGTCGCGTCGCCGTGCTTGCCGGTCGCGACGCCCACGTAATCCCCGCGCGCCTTGAGCGTGCGCAGCAGACGGCGGATGCCGGGATAGACCCGGTTCTCGAACAGGCCGACGCGGTGGTAGCGCTTGCGGAAGGCGGCGATGGCCCGCTCTGCCGTTTCGTCGTCGAGGCCCATGAAGGCCCGGAAGGAATAGGCGAGCGGCGGCCCGATGTATTCGCGCAGGGCGGCGTCGTCCGGCACAGGCGCGCCGACCGTCTCCGCGGCATGGCGCACGCAGTTGAAGATGCCCTCCTCGCTCTGGGTGAGGGTGCCGTCCAGGTCAAAGATCACGGCGCGGTTTGTACGCACAGCCATCTGTCTTCCTCCAATCCGAATCTTCCCCGCGCGGGAGCCTGCGCGACGAGACGCGCCGCCTCCGGGGGAATGCGCTCGCCGGGCACAACCAGCGGAATGCCCGGCGGATACAGGCCCACGCTGACCGCTGAGACCCGTCCCGGGGCCTCAGTGATGGGTACGGCCTCGCAGGGCAGGGCGTCGGCCTCCCAGGGGTCGCAGACGCGCCCGGGCAGGGTGGCGAGCGGCACGGCGGGCGGCAGCGCTTCCCGGTGCGCGGGCACGCGCCTGAGCACCCCGGCGATGCGCGAGATATCTTCTTTTGTATTGGCCGCGGTGAGGATCAGCGTGACGCTGGTGCGGTCAGCCTTCTCCGCGTCGAGCCCCTGCCGGCGCAGCTCGCGCTCCAGCGCGAAGCCGCCCTGAGGGGCTTCGATCACCAGGCGGGTGGGATCGAATGTATAGCCTTCCTCCGCCATGAGGCCTGTGCCGTCGGCATAGCCGAGAGCGGGCAGCCCGTCCCGCAGCGCGGCGACCGCTTCGCTCAGTGCGCGCAGGCGTTCCCTGCCGTGCAGCTGCATCCAGGCCCGCGCGTCGTCGATGGACTGCAGCAGGATGAAGCTGGGGGAGGACGACTGCGTCCGCCGCAGGAGATGCCTGGCGCGCGGCCCGTCCTCCGCGCTCCGCAGGTGGAGCACGGCGGAGCCTGTCAGCGCGGGCAGGGTCTTGTGCGCGGACTGCACCCACGCGTCCGCTCCGAAGGTGCCGGCAGAACACGGCTGATCCATCCAGGGAAAATGCGCGCCATGCGCCTCGTCGATCACGAGGCGGGTGCCCTGGCGGCGCGCCTCGTCCGCGATGCGCCGCAGCGGGATGCAGACCCCGTCGTAGTCGGGGCGGGTGAGCAGGAGGGTCTTCGCCTCCGGGTGTTCGCGAAGCGCGGCGAGGACATCCTCCTCCGCGACAAAGATCTTGCCGTTTTCCCGCTGACGGACCGGGATCCAGACCGGGCGAAGGCCGAAGTTGATGCAGGCGTCCACGGCGCTGTGGTGGGCGTTGCGCGGGAGAAGCACGACGTCTCCGGGCCTGCCGGCGCAGCCGTGCCGCGCCCAGAGGAGCAGCATTACGGTGATGCCCGCGGAGGCCCCGCCGGTGAGGAACAGGGTTTTTCCGCTCCCCGCGGTTTCGGCGTAGAGGGCTTCGGCGCGGGCGATCGCGCCTTCGGGCGCATAGAGGTCGTCGGTCACGGGCAACTCGGTGGTGTCCAGGAGGTAGGGATCCTCCGCGCCGAAGGGAGCGCGGCCCTTGTGCCCGGGCATATGGCCGCTCAGACGGCCAGAGGCCTGGGTCAGCATCCCGTGGATCGGGCGCTCGGCGGGCATGGGGTCACCTCCCTGAAAGTGCTACCGCAAGTATAGCAGATGGCGCGGCTCGGCGCAAGGCGAACGGACGGGCAGGAGCCGCCGGAGGGGCGCTTGGCGCGGCCTTGTCTGCCCTGTGCTTTTGCGCCCTTTTGCTCTCTTTTGCGCTCTTTTGCGCCCGCCGCGCGAAAAACGCGCCAAACCTTGACGCTCCGGATAACTTGCGGTAAGATGGAAAGGATTCCTCAAGCAACCCACGAGGAGGCTTCTTATGCGCAAATGGATCTCCCTGCTCCTGCTCCTGTGCCTGCTGCCGGCCACGCTGGCCGGGCAGGCTGCGGGGAAAACCGCGGAGGCGGAAGCGGAAACGGAGAATACCGCGGCTGCCGCAGGCGGGACGCAGGCGGCGGACGCCGGACTGAACACGGAGGAGCTTGCGCCGGGCTATGTCTTTGTGCAGACGGCGACCGTTCAGGGCTGGCTGCCCCTGCCGGCGGAGGGGGAGATCAGCTTCCCGCTCGCGCAGACGCTCCCGGACGGCACCGAGGCGCTGAACGTGATTCACCTCCTGCCCAATGGCGTCTACATGGAGTCCTCCACGTGCGAAGGGCATGACTGTGTGGAGCAGGGCACGGTGACCTTCGACAACATCCAGGAGCGAATTCTCAGCCGCTATATCCTCTGCCTGCCGAACCAGGTGTCCCTCGAGCTCTACAGCACGGAGGAGCTGCTGGCGCTGATGGGCCAGCAGGAGCCGGCCGGGGCCGGAGCCAAAACGGAGACGGATGCGGAAACGGGAGCGGAGCAGACGACGCCCTGACCGTCCCATCCACGGAAGGAATTTCAAGCTTATGAAGCGCAAGACCCTGCAACTGACTGTGTCCGCCCTGCTGCTGGCCATGATGCTGGTGCTGGGCTATGTGGAGAGCCTGCTGCCCGCCTTCACCGCGATTCCGGGCATCAAGCTCGGCCTGAGCAACAGCGTGCTGATCTTCGCGGTGTACATGCTGGATATCCCCACGGCCTATATCCTCATGGCCCTCAAGGTCACGCTCTCCGGCTTTCTGTTCGGCAATCCCGCCGCGATGCTCTACGCCTTTGCGGGCGGCCTGCTGAGCCTCACGGCGATGGCCCTCGTCAGCCGGATCAAATCCGTGCCGCCGGTCGCGGTGTCGATGCTGGGCGGCGTGATGCACAACGTGGGCCAGGTGATCATGGCGATGATCGTCCTGCATACGCCGCGGCAGATGCTCTACTATCTGGGCATCCTGATCCTGGTCGGCCTGGCGTGCGGCCTGCTGACAGGCGTGGCGGCGCAGGCCGTGATGGCGCACCTGAAGCACATGCACTGGAAGAGCGCCCGCACGAGGGACGGACAGATGTCCTTCGCCCTGATTGCGCTGTCCGCGGCGGCCGTGCTGGCGGCGGCGTGGCTGGCCTTCCGCCAGCTGAACACGCCCGTGGCCGTGAAGGTTACGACGGCGACGGACA
The DNA here is from genome assembly GCA_946543085.1 of uncultured Clostridia bacterium. GTDB lineage: Bacteria > Bacillota > Clostridia > Christensenellales > Aristaeellaceae > RUG11272. The sequence continues at coordinate 19,616 of CAMNLM010000009.1, forward strand.
TGCTCCTGCAGGAGCTGCCCTTCCGGGTTCAACCCTGAATCTACTCATAAGGAGCCTGCATGAACGAGTTTTTTGCCTACATGGCGCGGCTGAAGCTGATTCGCCGCTGGAGCCTGATGCGGAATACCCAGCCGGAGAACGACGCTGAGCATTCCCTGCAGGTGGCGATGATCGCCCACGCGATCGCCGTCACCGCCCGCGACCGCTACCACCGGGACGTCAACCCGGAGCACGTGGCGACCCTCGCGATCTACCACGACGCGACCGAGGTGCTGACCGGCGATCTGCCGACCCCGGTCAAATACCACTCAGCGGAGCTGCGCGGGGCGTACCGCTCCCTGGAGGACAAGGCCGCCGACAAGCTGGTGCGGATGCTGCCGGAGGCGCTGCGGCCCAGCTTTGCGCCGCTGTTTGCGGAGACGGACACGCTGGCCCGGCGCATCGTGAAGGCGGCTGACCGCATCAGCGCCTACGTGAAGTGCCTGGAGGAGGAGCGCGCGGGCAACCATGAGTTCGACGCGGCGGCGGAGAGTGTGCTGGCCTCCATCCGCGAAATCGATCTGCCGGAGGTGCAGGACTTTATGGAGACCTGCGTCCCGGCCTTCACCCTCACGCTGGACGAGCTGAACAAGCCACTGGAGGACTGATCCGGGCCGCCGTCTGCGGAAGTCTTTCAGAAAAGGATGGGAAGAAATACCCGCGGCCGTCCGTTAAGAATGATGCGGAAAAGACACGATAAACAGGAGGAATGACGTGATGCGATTTGGAAAGCGCCTGCTGTCCCTGGCGATGATCCTCTGCCTGCTGGCGGGCTGCCTGGTTCCCGCGGCCCTGGCCGAAGAGGAAGAGGACTGGTCCATCGGAGAGCTGACGGAGGAAGCCGCTGAGGCGGAAGAAGCCGGGGAAACAGCGCAGGAGAATCTGCCGGACTTTGACGCGGACGACTTCGACTGGGACGCCTGGCTGGACTCCGTGGAAACGGAGGAGGCCGTGACGGACGCCCTGGGCGAAGCGGAGGTGGATACCAGCGTCAGCGCGGGCGACCTGGAGCTGAACAAGAACCTCCCGGACAATGTGCTGAATATCATGCTGATCGGCATTGACTCGCACGACAAGGACGTCCGCGAGGAAAAGGCCTCCCACCTGAACGACTCCAACATGATCCTCTCGATCAACCTGGACGACGGCACGGTGAAGCTGACCTCCATCCTGCGCGACCTCTACGTCACCATCCCCGGCTATAAGAACAAGGCGAAGCTGAACAACGCCTACTACCGGGGCGAGGGCGAGCTGGTCATGCGCACGATCAACCATCTCTTCGAGATGAACATCCAGCACTATGTGGTCATCAACTTCTACGGGGTGGCCTCGATCATCGACGCGCTGGGCGGCATCGACATCGACATGACCAAGACCGAGGCCAGCGCGATCAACGCCTACCTCAACCAGGCCTACAAGAAGACGAGCAAATACACCTACGACACCAAGGACCGCTCCGAGCGCGTGCCGCTGGAGAGAAAGAGCGGCGTGCAGCACTGCGACGGCATCCAGGCCCTGATGTACGCCCGCCTGCGCAAGATCGACGGCGACTTCGCCCGCACCGCGCGCCAGCGCCACCTGCTCGAGCTGCTGCTCAACAAGGTGCTGCAGGACATGGACACGGGCAAGCTGCTCAATCTGATCTCCACCTGCCTGCCCTACATGATCACGAACATGAACGCGCAGACGATCATGACCGTGGCGACCTCCGTGCTCAAGACCGACATCATCAGCCGGGCGCAGAGCGGCGGCGAGCTGCTGCAGCAGCACCGCATCCCGATGGACAAGACCTACTCCTACGGCACGACCGACAAGGGCGCGAGCGTGATCGAGCTGAGCAGCAAGCAGTGGGACAACAACATCCAGTCCCTGCACTATTTCATCTACGGAAACTATTACCCGGCCAACTAAGCCGATACAGACTGGTGACGAAGCCCCGGCGGACGATGACAGATCCGCCGGGGCTTTGTCATACGCCTGCGCGGAACCGCATGCAATGCCGCGGCATCGCCGACCGCAGGCGGGGCGGCAGGAAGGGAAACGCTGGCCGGGACTCCTGCTGGCGGCTCCTGCCGCGGGAGAGCGGCACGCCTGTCTCCCCGCCGGGGCGCGCTTCCGGGAATGCGGCATGCCTTCCGGGGAAAGCGCTCTCCGTTCTGTACATGAAAAAGCCCCTCCCTGCTGTTGCGGGGAGAGGCATGAGGGCGTATCGGAGCACTGAACGAACGGCGCAGGGCGGCCGGACGATTCAGCCCACGGAATTGGAGCCGAGGGTCAGCGTCTTGATGATGGCGGCGAACTCTTCGGGGTCCAGGTGCTGGGAGGCGAAGTACAGCAGGTCTTCGCCGGTGGCGACCACGATCGCGTTATACTGGAAGCCCTGCAGCTGGATGGCGTGCCAGTTGCCGATCTTCAGGGAGTGGGTCGTGTAATCGTCGTACTCCTTGTAGTCGTAGACCTGAACCTTCTTCTTGACCCGGTCGCCGTTGGCGTCCAGCACGTAGGAGCCGTCGGGGCGGATCTGGTCGACCTCGACCGTCTTCTTCACGGCGTACTGCACGGGGCGCAGATGTCCGTAGAGACGGGCGAATTCCTTCATCAGGAGCTCATTGCTGGCCTCGTTCTTGTAGGTGAAGGGGTAGCGCTCCTTGAAGAAACGGATGACCTTCAGGTTGTGGTTGTCCTTAATGCACCACTGCTTCCACGTCCAGAATTTGTCGTGGGGGCCGTGCTTCTGAGGAATCTCGTTGTCCTGCTCCAGATACCAGCGCTTGTCCACGGTCAGGCTGTACGCGCCGTCCCAAAGCTCCATGGTCTGTTCGCCGAAGTAATACTCCTCCGCCAGGGCGGTGAGGCCGGCGGACGGGAGCAGGCACGCGAGGAGCAGCGCGGCGAGAATTCTCTGCAAAGTGCGGTATTTCAGCATGTGATCGTCTCCTGTCTGAGGTGCGCCGGAGGATCGGGGGACACGGCGCGGCTGTCGCATACTATTATAAACCATTGAGCCGGAATGTCAATTGCGCAGCGGCGGTGAAGAGGCGCTGAGGGGAGGTTTTTACATGAGTTTTTTCATGCCGGCTCTTTTGCGCCCACTTTTTCATTGACAATTTCTGGAATTTTGTTATATTGGATGTATGGCAATACGCTTCCGGGCAGCGTTCTTATCCGGAACTTTTGGATCGGGCTGAAAACTTAAAAAGCCGGTGCATTTGCCGCGGAAAACCTGCGCTGGGCGGTGGTCAGCCGCGGCGGGATCGGCCCCAGGGCGTTTGGCGGCTGCCCCAACCTCTCCTTTGTGGAGGTCACCTCCGACGTCACCTGGATCGCGGAGAGCGCCTTTGATGGCTGCGGCCCGTGGGTCACGCTCATCGCGCCGCGCGGCTCCTACGCTGCCGAATGGGCGGCGGAAAACGGCTTCGGTGTGCGCTTCAGTGACTGATTTTTTCCTAAAAACCCATTTACAAAACCGCGCCTTTCTGATAAGATAGACAACGGGTTTTGCTGAACCGCGCGCGCGGGCTGCCGGATACTCCTTCGGCGCGCTGGGCGGGCGGCGATTGCGCCTGCCGGATGCCATGCGGTGTCCGAGCAAGATAGGCCCCCTCAGAGGGGCAGAAGAAAATGGAGGAAACCATCATGACCAAGTCCGAGATCATCGCCGCCTATGCGCTGCATGAGGGCGACACGGGTTCCCCTGAGGTGCAGATCGCGCTTCTGACCGAACGCATCAATCACCTCAACGAGCACCTGAAGAAGAACAAGAACGACCATCACTCCAACCGTGGTCTGCTGCTGATGGTGGGTCGCCGCCGCGGCATGCTGGAGTACCTGAAGAAGACCGACATCGAGCGCTACCGCACCCTGATTGCCCGCCTGAATCTGCGCAAGTAATTCAAACGGGACACCCTGGAGCACGCGCTTGGTTGTCGCGGGCTGTCTGTACCAGCCGCCGGGGAAGACGCTTCTCCGGCGGCTGTTTTCAGGACAGCCCACTGACGGGACCCGCTTCGGATGTTATGCACAGTTCATTTCATGCCGCCGCGTGGCTGGTGGCTGAGGCCAAACTTTCAAGCCGATTCTCAAAAGCTCGGTGAAAAAGACGCGGCCGAAGGTTTGCAAAGGGCGATCGGAAAGCCCTTTGCCCGCGCCCGCAGGCGCGGAACCCCTGAACAGGAGGGTGGAGCCATCCACCGGAAATGACTTGTGCATAGCACCCGAGGGGTCAAAGGGTAGCGGCGACGGTTCGCCGCTGTCCTCAGAGAACGACGAGATGTGAAAAGGAAAAAGGAGAAAAAGGCAACATGGCTTACAAATCCTACAGCATGGATCTGGCGGGCAAAAAGCTGACGCTGGAATTCGGCAAATACTGCGAGCAGGCCAACGGCTCCGTGTGGGTCCACCTCGGCGACACCGTGGTGATGGTCAACGCGACCATGGCGCCCACTCCCCGCGAGGGCGTGGACTTCTTCCCCCTCGCTGTGGACGTGGAAGAGAAGCAGTATTCCGTGGGCAAGATCCCCGGCGGCTTCATCAAGCGTGAAGGCCGTCCGACCGAGAAGGCGACCCTGACCTGCCGCCTGATCGACCGCCCTCTGCGCCCCCTGTTCAACAAGGGCATGCGCAACGACGTGCAGGTGGTCGTGACCATCCTGTCCGTGGAGCAGGACGTTCCCCCGGAAATCCCCGGCATGATCGGCTCCTCCGTGGCCCTGGCCGTGAGCGACATCCCGTGGGGCGGCCCCACCGGCGCGGTGGTCGTCGGCCGTGTGAACGGCGAATATGTCATCAACCCCGATGAGGCCCAGCGCGAGGTCTCCGACATGAACGTCTACGTGGCCGGCACCAAGGACGCCATCATGATGGTGGAAGCCGGCGCGAACGAGCTGAGCGAGGACGTGATGCTGGACGGCATCATGTTCGCCCACGACTACATCAAGCAGATCGTCGAGTTCCAGGAAATGATCGTGAACGACATCGGCAAGGAAAAGGTCGAAGTCCCGCTGATCACGACCGGCGACGACGTCAAGGCCGCTGTCCGCGCCTTTGCCTACGACAAGGCCGTGTGGACCTTCTCCACCTTCGAGCGCTATGAGCGCCAGGCCCGCGAGAAGCAGGTGAAGGAAGAAACCCTGGCCGCCCTGAGCGAGCAGTTCCCGGGCCGCGAGAGCGAGATCGCCGACGCCCTGTATTATCTGAATAAGGAAGTCATGCGCCGCCGCATCCTCGACGAGGGCATCCGCGCGGACGGCCGCAAGCTGGACGAGATCCGCCCCATCTGGTGCGAGGTCGGCGTTCTGCCCCGCGTGCACGGCTCCGCCGTGTTCACCCGCGGCCAGACCCAGGCCCTGACCGTGACCACCCTCGGCCCCGTGAGCGAGGGCCAGGTGCTGGACGGCCTGAGTAGCGAGGACTTCAAGCGCTATATCCATCAGTACAACATGCCGCCGTATGCCACCGGTGAGGCCGGACGCCTGAAGAGCCCGGGCCGCCGCGAGATCGGCCACGGCGCGCTGGCGGAGCGCGCGCTCCTGCCCGTGATCCCCTCCGAGGAAGAGTTCCCCTACGCGATGCGCCTGGTGAGCGAGATCCTCTCCTCCAACGGCTCCTCCTCCATGGCCTCCGTGTGCGGCTCCACCCTGTCCCTGATGGACGCGGGCGTGCCGATCCACGCGCCGGTCGCCGGCGTCGCCATGGGCCTGATCAAGGATACCGAGAGCGATAAGCTGGCCGTGCTGACCGACATCCAGGGCCTGGAAGACTTCCTGGGCGACATGGACTTCAAGGTGGCCGGCACCATGAACGGCATCACCGCCATCCAGATGGACATCAAGATCGCCGGCATCAGCCGCGAGATCCTGAAGACCGCCCTGGAGCAGGCCCTGCAGGGACGCCTCTACATCCTGAAGCTGATGCTCGACTGCATCGGCCAGCCGCGCGAGAGCCTGAACAAGTACGCCCCGAAGATCATCCGCTTCACGATCAACCCTGAGAAGATCCGTGAAGTCATCGGACCCGGCGGTAAGATGATCAACAAGATCATCGCCGAGACCGGCGTCAAGATCGACATCGAGGACGACGGCCGCGTGTTCATCTCCACGCCCGACGAGGATGCCGCCGCGAAGGCCCGCAAGATCATCGAGGGCATCGCGAAGGACATCGAGGTCGGCGATGTGTTCACCGGCAAGGTGGTCCGCATCATGAACTTCGGCGCGTTTGTGGAGCTGGCTCCCGGCAAGGACGGCATGATCCACATCTCCAAGCTGGCCAACCACCGCGTGGAGAAGGTCGAGGACGTGGTCAAGATCGGCGACGAGCTGGAGGTCAAGGTCAACGAGATCGATGCCCAGGGCCGCATCAACCTGATCCGCAACGACATGGTTTATGAGAACACCGCGCCCCGCCACACCGAGAACAAGGAAGGCTTCCGCCGCCCGCCCCGCCGGGATGGCCGCGCGTAAGCACGTTTCGCCGCCTGCGACGGCGACCAAAGGGCTTTCCGATCATGTCGCTGCCGCTTTCGCCTCACTGAAAACTCCACACTGTGGAGTTTTCCGGGCGTTCGGCGCCCATTTGGAAACCTTCGGGCCGTTACTGGTATAGGGTACTGAAGGAAAGCAAACATTCATCGCGCCCATGCGCGAAATGCGTAGACATGCGAAATTCGCAAAGGCTCCCATGGGCTTTTGCGAATTTTGCGTAATACAAAAATGATAGACATGCGAAGCGAAGGGTTGCAGGGGGTTCGGAGCGCCCGGAAAACTCCATGTTATGGAGTTTTCAGCGGAGAACGGGCGGCAGCCCCGGACCGACCGCAAAGCCCCTTGCCCGCGCCCGCAGGCGCGGAACCCTTGCTGTCGCATGAACAAGCAGGATATAAAGCATAACCAAAGAGAGGAGGAATCAGCCTTGGATCGCTTCAGACTGCGCCCGTACCAGGTCATCGTCGGAGGCTTCCTGCTCCTGATTCTCCTCGGGGCCTGCCTGCTCTCGCTGCCCTTCGCCAGCCGGACGCCCGGCTCCGTTCCCTTCGGGGACTGCCTCTTCACCGCGACGTCCGCCGTGTGCGTGACGGGCCTCATCGTGCGCGACACCGCGACCACGTGGGCGCCCTTCGGCCAGGCGGTGCTGCTCGTGCTGATCCAGATCGGCGGCATGGGCGTGGTGACGATGGCGCTGGCCCTTGCCTTTTTCTCGGGCCGCAAGATCGGCCTGATGCAGCGCGTGCTGATGCGCGAGACGATCTCGGCCCCGCAGGTCGGCGGCATTGTGCGGCTGACGCGGTTCATCCTGATCTCCACCGCCGCCATCGAAGGCGCGGGCGCACTGCTCCTGCTGCCGGTTTTCTGGCAGGCCTTCGGCTTCGCGCGCGGCCTGTGGTACGCTGTGTTCCACGCGGTCTCCGCCTTCTGCAACGCGGGCTTTGACCTCATGGGCATCCGCGAACCGTATTCCTCCGTGACATCCTTCGCGCAGAATCCGCTGCTGAACATCGCGCTGATCCTCCTGATCACCGTCGGCGGTCTGGGCTTTCTCGTCTGGGACGACCTCAAGACCAACCGCCACCACTGGAAGCGCTACCGCCTCCAGACCAAGCTGGTGCTGGCGACATCGCTGATCCTGCTCCTGGTGCCCGCCGCGGCGTTCTATTGCCTGGAGATGGGCGAGCTCAGCGCGGGGGAGCGCATCCTGCCTTCCCTGTTCCAGTCGGCGACCCTGCGCACGGCGGGCTTCAACTCGGTGGACCTGAACAGCTTTTCCGACAGCGGCAAGGTAACCATGATCCTCTGGATGCTGGTCGGCGGCTCGCCCGGCTCCACCGCCGGCGGCCTCAAGACGACGACGCTGACCGTGCTCTACCTGTCCCTGTGGTCGGTGATCCGGCGCAGGGAGCACACCCAGGGCTTCGGACGGCGCATCGCGGACGATACAGTCCGCCAGGCGTCCGTGCTGCTGGTGCTGTATCTGACCTTATTCCTGGCAAGCGGCATCCTCATCAGCCGCGTGGAGGGCCTGCCCGTGCTGACCTGTCTGTTCGAGACGGCCTCGGCGGTGGGCACGGTGGGCGTGACGCTGGGCATCACCCCGTCGCTCGGCGGCTTTTCCCGGGCGCTGCTGATGCTGCTCATGTTCTTTGGCCGCGCGGGCGCGCTGACGCTGATCTATGCGGCCTCGCCCTTCAAGCAGATGGGCGCGGGCAAGCTGCCCGAGGAGAAAATCACCGTTGGGTGAGGAGAGTGAGAAACCATGAAATCTGTGATGCTGATCGGCCTCGGGCGCTTCGGCCTGAATCTGGCGGAAAAGCTGAATGAGCTCGGCCACCAGGTGATGGCGGTGGACAGCCGTGAGGACCGCGTGAACAGCGTGATGCACCTGGTGACGGACGCGCAGATCGGCGACGCGACCGACGAGGCCTTCCTGCGCTCCCTGGGCGTGGACAACTTTGACGTGTGCTTCGTGGCCATCGGCAGCGACTTCCAGAGCTCCCTGGTGACGACGGTGCTGCTGAAGGACCTGGGCGCGAAGAAGGTCGTGGCCCGCGCGTCCATGGACATCCAGCGCAAGCTGCTCCTGCGCAACGGCGCGGACGAGGTGGTCTACCCGGAGAAGCAGCTCGCGGCCTGGACGGCTGTGCGCCACACGACCGACCACGTGTTGGACTTTGTCGCGCTGGACAACGAGCACGCGATCTACGAGCTCTCCGTCCCCAGCGACTGGTTCGGCAAGACGGTGGGCGAGCTGAACATCCGCAAGCGCTATAACCTGAACATCCTGACCCTCCGCGAGGCCGACAAGACCGGCGTCCCGGTGAACAGCGAAACCATCTTCACCCCGGGGCAGACGATGTTCGTCCTGGGCCAGTGGAAGGATATCCAGAAGTGCCTGAAGGACTGAAGCCCTTCGGGCGCGCCGCCGGAGGGCCCTGACGGGGAAGCAGAGGCGGGTCCGCCGCTTTCCGAAGGACCGGAAAGCGAAAGGCCGTCCTTCCGCGCCCTCCCATCCACAAAACACACACTGGAGAAACTATGCAAAAATCCTGGAAACTCACCAATGGCGTCCGCGTCGTCGCCGAATCCATGCCGGAGATGCGCTCCGTCTCCGTCAATGTCTGGATGCACACCGGCTCGATGATGGAGGCCGAATCCGAAAACGGCATCAGTCATTTCCTGGAGCACATGGCCTTCAAGGGAACCGCGCGGCGCACGACCCGCGAGCTGGCGCGGGAGATGGACGCGATGGGCGGCCACTTCAACGCCTACACCGGGCGTGACTGCACCTGCTTTTACGCGCGGGTCATCGACGAAGACCTCGAAAAGGCCATGGACGTGCTCTCCGACATCTCCATCCGTGCCGCGATGGACGGCGAGGAGCTTGAGAAGGAGCGCGGCGTGGTGCTGGAGGAGATCGCGATGGACGAGGACTCTCCGGAGGATCTCGTCGGCGATCTGCTTCACCAGAGCCAGTTCGAGGGCACGAGCGCCGGCCGGCCCATCCTCGGAACAGCGTCGCACGTGTCGGCCTATACGCGCGACGACCTCCTCCGCTATCGCGACACCCACTATACGCCGGAAAACTGCGTGGTCGGCATCTGCGGCCGCTATGACGAGGAGAACCTGCGCGCCCTGCTGGAGACCTACTTCGGCGCCTGGCGGCGCGACGGCGTGAAGCTGGGCGTCTACAGCTGGGAGCCGCAGACGGGCAGGATCATCACGCGCGAGAAGGACGTGGAGCAGCTGCACCTGAGCCTCGGCTACCCGGGCCTGGCCTACGGCGACGAGGACATGTACGCCCTGGCGGCCATGAGCAGCGTGCTCGGCGGGGCCATGTCCTCCCGGCTCTTCCAGCGTGTGCGCGAGGAGCTGGGCATGGCCTACACGGTCTACAGCTATCCGGACACCTTCGAGGGCGGCGGCACCTTCGCGGTCTACGCGGCGGTCTCCCCGAAGAACGGGCGGCAGGTGCTGGACGAGCTCCTGCGCCAGGCCGACCTGATGCGCCGGGACGGCCTGCAGGAGAAGGAATTCCTGGAGGCGAAGAACCAGCTCCGCATCAGCTATCTGCTCGGGCTGGAGAGCCCGTCCGGCCGCATCTCCGCGTGGGGAAGGCAGCTGATGATCTTCGGCGAGACGGTGGACAACGAGGTCACACTCTCGCGCATCGACAGCCTGACGCTCGACGGGGTCAACGCCATCGCGCGCCGGGTGCTCTCGGCACCGCCGAGCCTGGCCGTGGTGGGGCGCGGCGCGGACGCATATCGGGAGGCGCTGACATGAACGAACGGATCGTGGCCCTGGACATCGGCGACGCGCGGATCGGCGTGGCGGTGAGCGACCTCACCCGCACCATCGCGAGCCCGGTCGAGGTGATCCAGAGCGTCGGCTGGGGACCGGACACGAAAAAAATTGCGGCCATCTGCGCGCGCTATGAGACCGTCGAGGTGCTCAGCGGACTGCCGCTGAACATGGACGGCACCGAGGGCTTCCAGGCAAAAAAGGTGCGCGGCCTCTGCCAGCAGCTGGAGAAGGCCGGCCTGCGCGTCACCTTTATGGACGAGCGGCTGACCACGGTGCAGGCGGAGGACGCCCTGATCGAGGGCGGCGTCACCCGCGAGGGACGGCGCAAGGTGGTGGACAAGGTCGCCGCGGCGATCATCCTCCAGCGCTGGCTGGACGCGCAGCACAACGCCGCCGTGCAGGCGGAGACACAGGAACCGAAAGGGGAAGAGACCATGAGCGAGAATCAGGACAGCAGCATCATTGAGCTGATCGACGAGAACGGCCAGACCGTGCAGTTTGAGCACGTGGCGACGCTGGAGCACGAGGGCGCGTACTATATCGCCCTGATGCTCCTGGACGAGGATCACAGCAGCGAGGACGACGAGGGCGAGCTCGTGCTGATGAAGATCGACACGGACGACAAGGGCGAGGAGTGCTACGTCGCCGTGGAGGACGAGGCCCTGCAGCAGGTGCTCTTTGAAAAGTGCATGGCGCTGCTGGAGGAGGAATTCGGCGGCGACGCGGAGGACGCGGACGCGGACAGCGGGGACGATGAGGAAGCCTGATGCCGCCGTCCGGTCATCCGGAACCGATAAGGAGTGAGAGCATGCGAAAACGCACCCGTTTGCTGGCGCTTCTGCTCGCGCTGACGCTGCTCGCTGCCCTGCCGGTGAGCGCCGGAGCGGCGGCGAAGAAGACCGGAACGCCGCTCCAGGACTGCCACAAGGTGACGCTGACGCACACGGACACCACCCAGGAGAACAAGAGCGTGGTGCGCGTGTGGTCGGCGAAGACCGCCCTGCCGGAGGTCGACGAGGAGCTGGACGCGATCACCTCCGCCTGGGCGGATGAGATCGGCCCGACCCTGCCCAAGGCGGCCAACAAGACCGAAAAGAACAGCCGGGTGGACATCGAGATCCGCTACAGCCGCACGGGGCTTACGTGGATGAGCTTTGTGCTTCAGGCGCGCACGACTTACCACCGCAAGCTGACCGGCCAGGCCATCGCGACCCGCACCTTCGACATGACGACGGGCGAGCGCATCCGCCTGACCGACATTTTCGACGCGGACAGCGAGGCGTGGGCCCTGCTCGCGGACAGTGTGCGCGAGACCTGCGCGGGCTATTTCCCGGACGAGGAGGCCGACGAGGCCGCGCTGGCTGCCCTGTGCGCCCGCAGCGCCCTGGAGGAGACGGAGTTCTCCCTGCACGGCATGTCTCTCGTGCTGCACATTCCCGCCGAAAAGCTCTATCCGGAGCATTTCACGCTGATGGAGGTCACGCTCTTCTACCCGGACATCCGCCCGATGATGACGGAGAAGGCGCAGGAGGAGACGGACAACCTCACCTACTACGCGACGTGCGCGCTGACCTTCGACGACGGCCCGACGCGGACGAACACGACCCTGGTGCTGCAGAGCCTGATGGAGACCGGCAGCCGGGCGACCTTCTTCGTGATCGGCAACCGCATCAAGACCTTTGCGGACCTGGTGCAGCGCGAGCACGACGAGGGCCACGCTATCGGCACACACAACTGGACGCACGCGAACGTGACGAAGATCAGCGCGGCCAACATCCGCTCCATGCCGAAGAAGTGCCGGGCGGCGATGATCGCGGCCATCGGCATCCCGGAGCGCTACGACCGCGTGCCCTATGGCCTCTATCCGCAGATGGTGAAGAACAAGGTCGGCTGGAGCTACATCCAGTGGAGCCTGGACACCTACGACTGGCGCGGACGCAAGACGGCCACCGTGCTGAAGACTGTGAAGGATCAGATTGACGACGGGGACATCATCCTCTGCCACGACATCAAGGACAACACCCCGGCCTCCGCGAAGGCTGTGGCCAACTGGCTCCAGGAGAACGGCTACATGCTCCTGACTGTAGACGAGCTGATGGCGAAGGACGGTGTGCGCCTCGAGCCCGACACCGTCTACTACCGCTGCAAGGACGGCGACACGAGCAAGAAGAGCCGCTGACATGGCTGAACGCGCCAGAACGCATACTGGCAAAACATGGCAGCAATTTGCATAAACATGCACACTGAAAAAGACCGAATCCTGATGAATTCATCACGGCAGGGTTCGGTCTTTTCGTTCGTTTTTTGCCCGGTTCAGGGGGAGGGGCGCACTCGTTTTCAGGAGGCGGGCGCTCCCTGCACGGTCGGGAGAATCCCTCACATTTCCAGATAGCTCCCGTGGTCGCCCTTGCGGACGCGCACGTGCGTCGGGATGGTCTCCAGCAGCTGCTCCACGTGCGAGATGATGCCCACGACACGCCCCGCGCCGAGGGTCTGCAGGACTTCCACAGCCTCGTCGAGCGACTTGCGGTCGAGGGAGCCAAAGCCCTCGTCGATCAGCATGGCGTCTATGCGGATGCCGCTGCCGTCCGCCGCGACCACGGCGGAGAGCCCCATGCCCAGGGCGAGCGCGAGCAGGAATTTTTCGCCGCCCGAGAGGCTGGTGACGCTCCGGCGCGAGCCGTCCTGCCGGTCCAGCACCTCGAGCTCCAGGCCGGAGATGCGCTTGCCGCCCGTCGCCGCGTCGGAGCAGGCAAGGCGGTAGCGGCCGCCGTAGATCGTGCGGAGGACCTCATTGGCCGCGAGGGTGACAGAGGACAGCATGGCCGCGAGCTTGTAGCGGTGGAGGCTCACGCCGCCGCCCGTGCCCATCAGGCAGTCCACGAAATGCCGGTCGCTGTCGGCCTCCGCGCTGCGCTCCTGCCAGGCGCGCAGACGGGCCTCCAGCTCCTCGCGGGCCGCCTGCATGCGCTGGATCTCCTCGCCGAGGCGGGTGGCCGCGTCGTGCGCGGCGCGCTCTTCGGCGCGGTCAGCCTCCCACGCGGCGCGCAGGGCGTTCATGTCCGGACGGGCAAGGCCCTCCGTGCGGCGGAGCTGCTGCTCCGTCTGCTCCGTCTGTGCCTGAACCTGCGCGTGATAGGCGGCGATGGCCTGTTGCTCGCCCTGCGCCCATGCGGGATCGCGCAGGGCCTGCGTGTACTGCAGCTCCGTGCCGAGGCCGCTTTCCGACAGGGCTTTTCGCCAGGCGGCGTCGGCCTCCGTCTGGCGGGCTTCCGCTTCGCGAACGTCGGCGGCGCGGCTCTCGGCCTGCGCGAACGTGCGGGCGGCCTCCGCCTGGGCGCTGGCCAGGATGGATTTCAGGGTTTCTTCCTCGGCGTCGTAGTCGCGGATGGCGGTCTGATAGCGCTGGATCTGGCGCTCGAGCTCGCTGAGCGAGGCGATGCCCTCCACGCGCTGGGCTGAAAGGCTGTCGCGTCGGGCGAGGGCTTCGCGCTCCGCGCCTTCGGCCTGCTGCTGCTTTTGCCGGGCCTGGCCGAGCAGCTGCTCCCGGCGAAGCCGCTCGGCGGAGGCGCTGTCGTGCGTCTGCTTGGCGGCGTCGGCGTTGGCCTGCGTCTTCTTCAGGTCTTCGCTGCTGACGGCAGCCGCGTGCGCGGCGGGAGATGGGTGCTCGGGACTGCCGCACACGGGGCAGGGCTGGCCGGGACGCAGCTCCAGGGCGAGCGCGCCGGCGATGCCTGCCTGATAACCGACGATGGTCTCCTTCAAAACGTCATAGGCGGCGATGGCTTCTTTTCCGGCTTTCTCCTGCGCCTGAACGGCTTTGGCACAGGCCGTCTCTGCGGCCGCTGTGTCCCGGGCAGCTGCCTTCACGGCGGCGGCTGCTTCGCGGCAGACGCGTTCGGCCGCGTCGAGAGAGACGTAGGCTTCGCGGCGGCTCTCCAGCAGAACAAAGTCTTCCCGGGCTTTCTGACAGCCCGCGCGGCGCTGCTCGTGGCGTTCCTGCTTCTGCTGAGCCGCTGTGCATGCGGCCTGCGCCTGTTCGGCTGCGGCTGTCGCTGTTTTCCAATCGCTGCGGGCGGCTTCAAGCTGCTGAGAGACTTCCGTCCATTTTGCGCGCACAGGGCGGAGCTTTTCTGCTGCCAGAGCGCGCTGAAGCGTTCCCTCGCGGCGCTGGTACTCCTCGCGGCGGGCCTTCAGCTTCTCCATGGCGGAGCGGCTCTCGTCCAGCTGGCGAAAGACCTCCGCCGCCGCGCCGGCCTGATTGAGCTGGTCGAGAGATGCCGCCGTGCGCATCGCCGCGTCCTTTTCGACTTTGGTCTGGATATCGAGAGAAGCATGACTTTCAAGCAGCTTTTTCTGCAAATCGTCGACGGTTACGCAGGCAAAAGCGCGCAGCGTCTGATCGATCGCAGCCTTTTCGAGCTGCAGTTCACGCTGCCGCTGGGCCACCTGATCCTTGAGCAGCTGGGCGGCGCGGGTGATTTCCTCCGTGGCAAAGATCGAGGAGAGAATTTTTTCCTTCTCAACCGAGGAGGAGGTGAGCAGCGCCTGGTACTTCCCCTGGGGCAGGAGAATCACCTGGCGGAACTGTTCGCAGCCCAGGCCGATCAGCTCCCGCGCCTGCGCGGTGACGCGGGTCTGCTGCTCGCAGAGCACGGTCTCCTCGCCGCCCTGAATGCGGTAGCAGCGGGCGGTGCCCTCATAGGCGTCGCGGCCCGAAACGGCCTTGGCGGAGCGGGACTTTTTGACCCGGAGCTCGCGCTCAAAGCGATAGCGGACGCCGCTCTCCTCGAAGGTAAAAGAGACTTCGGTGCGGACATCCGCGGGGGCGGAGGTGTTGCGCATCACCCAGAGGTCGCCGCGCCCGCCGTCCTGCCCGCCGCTGGATTCGCCGTAGAGCGCGTAGCAGATCGCGTCCAGAAGGGTGGTTTTGCCCGCGCCAGTCTCACCGCAGATCAGGAAGAGACCGTCCCTGGTGAGGGCGGTGAAATCGAGCGTCTGGCGCTCCAGATAGGGGCCGAACGCCTGGAAGGTCAGGGAAATGGGCTTCACGCCGGGTCACCTCCGTTCCGCACCGCCTCAAGGGCCTGCAGGAACATCCGCGTCTGCCGCTCGGTCGGCGTGAGGCTGCAGCGCTCCGCGAGAAAGCGCTTCATCAGGCCTTCGTCGCTCAGCCCGCGAAGCTCCTCGCGCGTGAGGCCTTCGCCCGTGCTCTCTTCCGCGGCCTGGCCATTGCAGATCATGAGATCGGGATAGAGCACGCGCAGATCCTCGGTCAGCGCGCGGCTTGCCACCCGGTCCGTGACCGTGAGGTTCAGGTAGGCGCCCTGCAGGCTTTCCCGGAGTGCGGGGGAGGTCAGCTCCTCCCAGCTTGCGGAAACCGTGCGGCGCTCATGCAGGAGGGGCAGGGGAACGAATTCTGCCTTCCGCGCCGCGGTGTCGTAGAGGACGACGCCCTTGCGCTGGCTCTCCTCATCGAAGGCGAACTTGAGGGGGCTTCCGCTGTAACGGACGCCCTCCGCGGGCGCGTAAGGCCGGTGGATGTGGCCGAGCGCGGTGTAATCAAAGGCGGAAAAGACCTCGTGCGACACAGCGTCCGCGTGGCCGACACGGGCGGCCCGGTCGGATTCGCCGAGCGGCGCGCCGGTGACATAGGTGTGCGCCATGCAGATATTGCAGGCCGACGGATCCAGGCGCGCGGCCATGTCCGCTGTCAGGATGGAGAAGGCCTCCTCGCTGCTCCCGCAGGGCGTGCCGTCCCCGCGGCGCACTTCCTCCCGCATGAAATAGGGAATGGGCCACACCGCCACGCGGCCGCTGTCGAGCACAACGGGCTCCAGGCCGTCGGAGAGGCGTCCGCGGATGTGCAGGCCCTCGCGCCGCAGCAGCTCCCCCGCGAAGGCGAGACGGTCCCCGCTGTCATGGTTGCCGGCGATGACGATCATCGGCAGACCCCGGTCCGCGCAGATGGCCTTCACCGCGCCGCTGAACTGCCGGACGGCGTCCGCGCGGCTGACCCCGGTGTCGTAGACGTCGCCGCTGAGCAGCACGGCGTCCACGTGCCGCTCGTCCAGCAGGGCGCAGAGCTGGGCGAGGAAGAAATCGTGATCCTTCTGGTAGGTCGCGGTCTGCGTGCGCTGCATGCCGAGATGCCAGTCGGAGGTGTGAAGCAGAAGCATGGGAGCCTCCTTTTTGGAAGGATTGCGCCGCGCCGGGCGGCTGAGGGATATCTGTGTCCATTGTGGACGATTCCGGCGTGTCTGTCAAGCGTCAGGGGGAGAATGGACAGACTGACAGGGGGAGAATGGACAGACTGAGGACGGCTTTTCAAAGATGTGGCAGACAAAAGAAAACGGTTACGATAGTATTATGATCAGAACGCGAGATCGGCGGCTTAAAATGAAACATTACAGCATGCAAGAACATGCATGATAAAAATAAATATACGCCGACACACTGGCAGAGAAAGGGACGCGGTCGCATGAGAACGTGAAAACCCGACTTGGATCGGGGACTGTTTCCTGCTTTCTGCCTTGTTCCTTCTAACGGGACTTTCCGGGCGAAGGGCCCGGAGGAAACTGTTCTCTGTCTGCCGTTGCTGAAATCGTCCGAAAAACCGCCCTGTGCATCCATTGACAAAAGGCTCTATTCTGCGCTATCATTCCTCAAATACCATCCGGAACGGATGACACGGGAGGTTTTCGCCATGGCCTATTACTACAAGGAACCCTGCCACACCTTCAGTGAATACCTGCTGATCCCCGGATACACGGGCGAGGACTGCGTGCCCGGCAACGTGAGCCTGCGCACGGCCCTGACCCGCTACCGCAAGGGACAGGAGGAGCCCGCCATCTCCCTGAATATCCCCCTGACATCCGCGATCATGCAGTCTGTTTCGGACGACAAGCTGGCGATTGCGCTGGCCCGCGAAGGCGGCATTTCGTTTATATACGGCGCGCAGTCCATTGAAAGCGAGGCCGCCATGGTCGCCCGCGTCAAGGGCTACAAGGCCGGTTTCGTGGTCTCCGCCTCCAACCTCACCCCGGACAACACCCTCGCCGATGTGCTTGCGCTGAAGGCGCGCAACGGTTTCTCCACCGTCGCGGTGACCGAGGACGGCACGGCGACGGGCCGCCTGCTCGGCATCGTCACCAGCCGCGACTACCGCGTCAGCCGCATGGACAGGGAAGCCAAGGTGCGCGACTTCATGACGCCGCTGGAGAAGCTGATCACGGCTCCCGCTGATACCACGCTCAAGGAAGCCAACGATATCATCTGGGCGCACAAGCTGAATTCTCTGCCGATCGTGGACGCGCAGGGGCGCCTGATGTACTTCGTCTTCCGCAAGGACTACGCCTCCCACAAGGAAAACCCGATGGAGCTGCTGGACAGCAAAAAGCGCTATCTGGTCGGCGCGGGCATCAACACCCGCGACTTCAAGGAGCGCATCCCGGCCCTGATTGAGGCCGGCGCGGACGTGCTCTGCATTGACTCCAGCGAGGGCTATACCTGCTGGCAGGAGAAATGCCTGACCTGGGTGCGCGAGACCTACGGCGACAGCGTGAAGATCGGCGCGGGCAACGTGGTGGACCGCGACGGCTTCCTGTTCCTGGCTCGCG
>CAMNLM010000010.1 GCA_946543085.1 uncultured Clostridia bacterium
CGGAAAGCATGCAGTCGCCCCGCTGGAACATTTCCCGAATATCCGAGGGGATCATTTCGATGGGGAACATTCCCTTGGCGATGGAGGCGAAGCCGATCACGCTGTCCACATGGGGGATTTCTTTCAGCGCGTTTTCCATATCGGCCTGGTCAGAGATGCTCATGCCCTCCGTGACCAGCAGGGAAAAAGC
Organism: uncultured Clostridia bacterium; assembly: GCA_946543085.1. GTDB lineage: Bacteria > Bacillota > Clostridia > Christensenellales > Aristaeellaceae > RUG11272. The sequence goes on from CAMNLM010000010.1 coordinate 191, forward strand.
CCCTTTGCCGAAATCCTGAAGCAGGATTTCCTGACCCTGCACCGTTTCCAGATCCTGGGGCAGGTAATACAGAAGATCATATTTTGTTTTGGTGGCTGCCATGCCAAGCACAGAGGGAATCATCAGCGCAACGCACAGGATGATGACCACGATTCTATGCTTGACCAGCCATTTGGTGAAGCCTTTCACATTCTCAACCTCCCAACACGCTTCATGTTTTAAAACATTGTGTTGACTTTCTCAACGATGCGAATTATAATCATTCTCGTGATTGATTTCAATAATCAATTTGATAATCAATCGTTTGTTAATAAACAATTCGGCATAACAGGTGGATTTAACCGACACAAGACCTGAAAACTGTTGAGAAAGAAGGCTTTGACGCATGGCGCAGGCAATCGAAGCTCCTCAGAAAAAAGAAGACCGCCGTGTACGGCGGACAAAAAAGCTGCTGACCCAGGCATTGACCCAATTATTGCAGGAAAAACAGATCAACGAAATCACTGTCAAAGAGCTGACCGACCTGGCAGATATGAACCGGGGTACTTTTTATCTGTACTACAAGGATATCTTCGATATGCTGGAAAAAATCGAGGATGGCCTGTTTGAAGCGTTGGACGAAATCGTATCCCTGCACGAACATGATGATGTAAGTCACCAGACCACGCCGATTCTGCTGGATCTGTTCCATTTCATCGAGGAGAACCAGGAAATGTGCCGGGTGCTGCTCAGCCCCCACGGGGATATGAATTTCTTGCACAGGCTCAATCAAGTCGTGCGGGAAAAGTGCCTTCAGATGTGGCCGAATGAAGAAGACAAGAAAGACGCTACTTTTGAGTATCACTATAGCTTTGTCGTTTATGGCTGCGTTGGAGTCTTCCGCGCCTGGCTGAACAGCAAATGCCAGGAACCGGCTGAGAAGATGGCGGAAATGGCCGATGCGATGATTCGTAGAGGCAGCCTTTCAATTGCTTGACTGCGAATCTGTAACAACATACGGCTTACTCTCCGAAGGAAAAGGCAGACGTCTGCCTGAAATAAAAAAACTATACACATAAATGGAAAGCATTAGATGAAGAACAAAGCAAACGAATATGCTTCATTTTCGCATCACACTCTGATCTACCAAGAGTGCCAAGCGTGGCAACACTCAGGCAACACAAAGCCAGATAGCCCATGAAAGGAATTTTTCGCCATAAAATACCCCTGGATCGACGAATACCTGCTGTCCAGGGGGATCATCAAAGAGATAGGCTCCGAATTGTCCGAAAATTCAAATATAGAAAGCAGAAAACCAGAGCCAGCCGGAAGCGTCCGGCGCATGGCTCTGGTTTTTGTTCGTCGATTTCAGCTGTTAGATGGCTCTGCCGGCATGGCAGACACAGGAAAAGGGGCTGCCGCAGATACTCGTGCTTCTGCAGCAGCCCCACGGGGTCAGTCTCTCAGGGATGGATCAGTCCAGCAGGGCGGAACCGGCGGCGCACAACTTCTCGTTCAGCGCGTGGGCGGCGGCCTCGTCCTTGTTGTTGGTATTCACGTAGAGCTTGATCTTGGGCTCGGTGCCGGAGGGACGCACGCAGATCCAGTTGCCGCCCTCGAGCTCATAGTAGAGCACGTTGGAGGCGGGCAGGCCGGTGGGCTTCACGCCGCTGGCATCCGTGATGGTGCCGAGCTGGTAGTCGCGCACAGCCGTCACCTTCAGGCCGCCGATCTCCTTCGGGGGCTCGGCGCGCAGCTGCTTCATGATCTCCTGCATGCGGGTGAGGCCGTCCTTGCCGGGCAGGCTCTTGGAGACGCCCTTCTCCACGAAGTAGCCGTACTTCGCGAAGATCTCCTGCACGCGGTCGTAGAGGGTGACGCCCTCGGCCTCGCAGGCCGCGGCGACCTCGGTGATCAGCAGGGAGGCGTTGACGCCGTCCTTGTCGCGCACGAAGGTGGAGGACAGGAAGCCGTAGCTCTCCTCAAAGCCGAAGAGGAAGGTGTGGCTGCCGTCGTCCTGGAACTGCTGGATCTTCTCGCCGATGAACTTGAAGCCGGTCAGCACCTCGAAGATGTCCACGCCGTAATCCGCGCAGATGCGGTTGGCCAGGGAGGTGGACACGATGGACTTGACCACCGCGCCGTTCTTCGGCAGGGTGCCCTGCTTCTTCTTGGTGGAGAGGATGTAGTGCAGCATCACGCAGCCGATCTGGTTGCCGGTGAGCAGGTGGAACTTGCCCTCCCTGTCGCGCACGGCGACGCCCAGGCGGTCACAGTCGGGGTCGGTGGCGAAGATCACGTTGGCCTTCACCTCGTCGGCCAGCTTGAAGGCCAGGGTGAACGCCTCGGGATTCTCGGGGTTCGGCGCGCAGGTCAGGGTGGAGAAGTTGCCGTCGGGCTTCTCCTGCTCCAGCACCACGGAGACGTTGGTGATGCCGACTTCCTTCAGGATGCGGCGCACGGGCACGTTGCCGGAGCCGTGCAGGGGCGTATAGACGATGGACAGCTTCGGGCCCATCTCCTTGAGCATGTCGGGCTGGATGGTGAGGGTCTTCTCCTCGACCATGTAGTCGTCGTCGACTTCCTTGTTGCCGATGATGTGCAGCAGGCCCTTGTCCAGGGCTTCCTTCTCATCCATGGGAACGCAGTCGAGGTAGTTGAGGCTGCGGATGATCTGGGTCATGCCCTCCGCGATCTCCGGGCCGATCTGGGCGCCGTCCTCGCCATAGACCTTGTAGCCGTTGTATTCCGGGGGATTGTGGGAGGCGGTGACGACCACGCCGGCGGCGCAGTTCAGGTGACGCACGGCATAGCTCAGCAGCGGCACGGGACGCAGGGCGTCGAAGAGATAAGCGGGCACGCCCTCGGCGCACAGCACGAGTGCCGTGTCCTTCGCAAACTCGGCGGAGCAGCGGCGGCTGTCATAACCGATGGCCACGCCGCGCTTTGCGTTCTCGGGATCCTGCAGCAGATACTTCGCCAGGCCTTTGGTCGCGCGGCGAACATTGTAGCGGTTCATGCGGTTGGTGCCCGCGCCGAGCACGCCGCGCATACCGGCCGTGCCGAAGGAGAGCTCCGTATAGAAGCGGTCCTCGATCTCCTTGTCATTGTCCGCGATGGATTTCAGGTCGGCCAGGGTATCCGCGTCCTGCGCAAAGTCGCGCAGCCAGGTTTCATAGGCTGTACGCACGTCCATGGGAAATTCCTCCTGTTCTGTGTCCCAATGCCATGATGATGGCGGGATTGCTTTTTCTGGTGAATAGTATATCGTTTTTCACTATGCTTTGCAAGGGGTTCGGGAAGTTTTGGGTGCGGACTGTCAGCCGCCAACCCGGAAAGCCGGAATCAAAGCGGGCATCAGGCAGGCGCTGTCCTGCGCGTCGGGGGGACGCGCGGGTTTGACGATCCGCTCGATCCGCGTATAATAGGCATTGCCGGCTGCCGCTTGAACAGCCCGCGATCTGATGGGACGGGGACGTGGAAACCGCATGAAGAATAGACTCATTGCCCTTGCGCTGCTGCTGGTTTTCTGCCTGAACGCCGCGCTGGCGGACGGAACGCTGAGGACAGGCGACAAGGGGCAGGACGTGCTCGCCGTGAAGCAGCGGCTTCAGGAGCTCGGCTACATCGGCGGCGGCGCGCTGACGAAATCCTACACGGACAAGACGGCGGCCGCCGTCCGGGAATTCCAGGAGGTCAACGGCCTGCCGGGAACGGGCGAGCTGGATGAGGCGACGCGTGAGCGGCTGTTTTCCACAGGCGCTCTGACAAGGCCGCACGCAACGCTGACGCCGCTGGCGACGCCCGCGCCGCCGGATGAAAGCGGCTGGCCGGAGCGGGACGCCGAGGGCTTCCTGGCGGAGGGGGAGGAATTCTTCCTGGAGGACGACGCCGGCGGACACTGGGTTTATCTGGGCAGGAATCTGCAGATCTCCATCACCCGCATGCGGGAGCCCTCGATTCCGCTCATCTGGTTTGAGACGGACATCCGGACGCGCAATGGCGAGGGCTTCCGCACCGTGCAGACGGACCCGGAGCACCCGGGCAGGAAGTACCAGTATCCCTACGTCATCTCCCGGCAGGCGCAGTTCGTCCTCGGCTTCTCGGACGATTTCTTCGCCAACCGGATGGCGGATGGCGAGACCGTGGGCATCATCATCCGGGACGGGCAAGTCATCAGCCGGGAGACGAACGCGAAGACGGGGCACCATCTGCCGAACCTGGACATGATGGCCTTTTACCCGGACGGTTCGGCGAAGGTCTATGCCTGCAACGAGCGGACAGCCGACGAGCTGCTCGCGGAGGGCGCGAGGGACGTGTTCAGCTTCGGGCCGATCCTCTTGCGGGACGGGGAGATCAATGAACTGCTCTACACCTATTACCGCAGCATCGAGCCGCGGCACGCGCTGGGCATGATCGAACCCAATCACTATCTGCTGCTCTCCTTCCAGGGCCGCACGGCGGACAGCAAGGGCACCATGCTGCAGCGGGTCGCGGAGACGATGCGGCAGCGCGGCGTGCGTCAGGCACTGAACCTGGACGGCGGCAACACGATGGCGCTGATCTTCCGGGGGCGGATGCTCAACAAGCTCGCGACCTACAAAAAGAAGAAGTTTGTCCGGACCGTCACGTCGCTGATCGGGATCGGCTGTACGGCTAGCCAGACGGAATGACAAATGAATCAAAATAAGCGCCTCCTCCCTGCTCCGCGGCTGCGGAGGGGAGGAGGCGCTTTCATTGGGTCTGGCTTTGCTTACTCGGCGGCGGTCATCAGATCCAGGCAGCGGGTAGCGTTCATCTTTTTGCACATGGCGACGAAGGTCTCCAGCGGCACGCCGTGGAGCTGCTCCTTGCAGCCGCGGATGGTGACGGACACCGTGTTGTCCTGCTGCTCCTTGTCGCCGAGGACGAGGATGTAGGGATCCTTCAGGGTCTTGAAGGCCTTGATCTTCTCGTTCATGTTCTTGTCGGCGTAGTCGGCCTCGACGCGGATGCCGGCTTCCTTCAGGGCGTCCGCCACCTTGCGGGCATAGTCGTTGTGCTCGGTGCGGATCGGCACGACGGCGACCTGATAGGGATTCATCCAGAAGGGGAAGGCGGCCTTGAAGTGCTCGATGGCGATGCCGATGAAGCGCTCAAAGGAGCCGAGGATCGCGCGGTGGATCATCACGGGGCGCTTCTGCGTGCCGTCGCTGGCGGTGTACTTCATGTCGAAGTTCAGCGGAAGCTGGAAGTCGAGCTGGATGGTGCCCATCTGCCACTCGCGGCCCAGGGCGTCCTTCATCTTCAGGTCGATCTTCGGGCCGTAGAAGGCGCCGTCGCCCTCGTTGATCTCGAAGTTGCCCTCGCCGTAGACCTCGAGGAGGATGTTCCTGAGGTCCTCTTCAGCCTGGTTCCAGACCTCGATATCGCCCATGTAGTTGTCCGGGCGGGTCGAGAGCTCGGCGGAGTAGGTGAGGCCGAAGGTGTTGTAAATCTCCGTCGCGATGGACATGATGTCCTTGATCTCGCCGGCGATCTGCTCCTCGGTGACAAGGATGTGCGCGTCGTCCTGGTGGAACTCCTGCACGCGGAACAGGCCGTTCAGCTCGCCGCTCTTCTCCTTGCGGTGAATCACGTCCACCTGGTTGATGCGGAAGGGCAGGTCACGGTAGGAGCGGCCCTTGTTCATGAAGACCTTGATGGCGTTGGGGCAGTTCATGGGCTTGAGCGCCATTGTGTCCGGGCTGTCGATCGTTTCGCCCGGCAGAATGAACATGCCGTCCATGTAGTGGTCCCAGTGGCCGGAGGTCACCCACAGCTCCTTCTTGGAGAGCACGGGGCCGGAAATCTCCTGGTAGCCGTGCTGCTCGTGCAGGCCGCGCCAGAAGGAGAGGAGTGCGTTGTACATCTTCCAGCCGCGGGGCAGCCAGTAGGGCATGCCGGGAGCAGAGGGATCCATCATGAACAGGTCGAGCTGCGGACCCAGCTTCTTGTGGTCGCGCTCCATGGCTTCCTTGATCAGGGCCTTGTGCGCTTTCAGCTCATCGCGGGTGGGGAAGGCCCACACGTAGATGCGCTGCAGGGCATCGTTGTGCTCGTCGCCGCGCCAGTAAGCGCCGCTGACCGCGCGGATCTCAAAGGCCGCGTTCATCAGCTCCTGGCTGTTGTCGATGTGCGGGCCGCGGCACAGATCCACGAAGTCGTCGCCGGTGCGGTAGATCGTGATGACCTCGTCCTCGGGCAGATCCTGGATCAGCTCGGTCTTATACTTCTGGCCCTTGAACAGCTCCAGGGCTTCCGCGCGGGACACCTCCAGCCGCGTCCAGGGCTCGCGGCGCTTGAGAATCTCCTTCATTTTGGCTTCGATTTTCGGGAAATCCTCCTCCTTGACGGAGACGGGCAGACGGAAGTCATAGTAGAAGCCGTCGGCAATCTGCGGGCCGATGGCGTACTGGGTTTCGGGGCCGTACAGCTCAATCACGGCCTTGGCCAATACATGCGCCAGGGAATGGCGGTATACGCTCAGATAGAATTCCTTGTCCATGGGACACATCCTCCGTTTCTTCCTCGGGTTTCCGCTTCATTATAACGGCAAAACCGGGAGATGTAAAGCGTTTTTTTAGCTGTTCGGCTTGTAGGACAGGCTGGGCTCTTTTACGGTGACGGCGCATGAGAAAACTATGCCCGCTTGTATACAGACCAACGAAACTTACGGATGACGCAAATCGACGCTGTTTTGAGCCAAAACCAAATAACCGATGTTTTTCCCAAAGGCAGGAATGCAAAATGGCATCCTGAAAACCCGCGTTGAGTCAGCAGGATGCCGTTTCCGTTTTACCGTTTCTTCGGTTTCGGAGGAGGCAGCTCGTCATACATGGCCGTCAGCAGCTGCGTCAGAAAATCTTTGCTGTCGACATTGTCAACCAGCAGCATTTCTTTCGCGCCTTCATACGGAAGCTCCATATCAGCATCCGGCATCATCGCTCTGGCTGATTGGGTCGGCTTGACCAGAAAGCGGTCATCATAAATGCCGCCGATGATCCTGCCATTCAGATACAGGATGTACTCTCCCATCATCTGCCTATGGGTGATTCCATCAACCCCGGAGAGCTGCTCCAGGATGAATTCCAGGTATTCTCTGCCTGATGCCATAATCTCCTCCTCCTTCAGAAGACGTCAGGGAGCATCGCGCTCTCTGAACAATCTTCTATTATTCGATCGGGAAACAGAGTTCCGTCACATATTCATCCGGATTCTGAGTCTCGTGGGGACTGACGTGGTAAATATTGAACATGGGGCCGTTCGCATGATAGCCGTTTTCATTGATCCATGAGGCTACAGCGGCAGTCGCCTCTCCCATCTGGGCATAGCTCCCCTTGATCACGCAGCTGGCCACCTTGACCGCCGGAAGCGTTTGAAACTTTACGTGTTCCGTGTCTTCGTAGGTTCCTTTGACGGTCATGGAGACCATGATCTCTACGTTCTCTTCCTTGTACTCCTTGTCCAGAAACGTGGCTGCCGCCAGACAAGGCTCTGCAGGAATCAGAGGTGTCCTGCTCTCGGCCATCATACTCCAGAGCATGCCTTCATCCTCGTAGCGCGGGACAACCATCTGCACGGTAGCCGCATACCTTTCAGGAATCGTTCTGATTGTGACGTCATAATTCATATTCTGCTCCTTTCTCAGCCGTTTTCTGGCTGTTTCCAGAAGCATCAGCCTGTACTCCGTTTCCTTTGACAGTTTGGACAGTTCTTCTTCTCTGGCCGACAGAAACGCATCCAGTTTTTCCTGGTCATCGTATATCTCCAGGATCCGGATGATATCCGCCAGGGCAAAGCCCATATCTTTCAGGGCTGTGATCCGTCCTATGACGAGCAGCTGATCTTCCCGGTAATACCGATAGCCGGTAAAAGCATCGGTCTCAGCAGGCTTCAGCAATCCGATGTCATCGTAATGGCGAAGCATTCTGATGCTTACTCTGGAAAGCTTTGAAAAGTCTCCGATCTTCAGCATTTGCCGTTCCCTCCATGGATGGTGTTTCTGAGCTCGTTATCACTGTAATCCCTGCCACAGTGTGAGAGTCAATACCCGTTTTGAAACTTTTATCTGCCTTCATCCTTTTCGTGATGCGGGATCAATCTGAACAATCTTCGCCGGGTCTAAGTCATTGGCAGCGCAGATGAAGCGGGCGTGTCCGGCATCAGGATGTGGCCTTTTGCCTTCTCCTCCCTGTTTTTCCGCCATTCTTCCTATTCTTAGTTCGTCATGGTTTGATACGTTCATTATAATACAGCCCGCCAATCCTGTCATCCCGAAAAAAGAAAATCACTTGTTTTTGTGATGTTTTTGTCAAACCTTGACAAACCTCGGGCTTCTTGGCTATAATGTCCCCAATGGCAAGGAAGGGAAGAGTACCTGCCATCGGCGCGACCAGAGAGCTGCGAAGGGTGAGATGCAGCCGCGGCGAGGAAGGGAACATGGCCCTGGAGCTTTGCGGGTGAGGCGCGTCTGCGCTCAGCCCGCGACGGTTCGCACCGTTACATGCAGGAGAAGCGACAAATCAGGGTGGTAACGCGGGCAGACCCGCCCCTGGAGAAACTGCGCGGCGAGCGCGGGCGGAAGTGTCGCGTTTTTTTATGCCCTGTGTTCGGATCGACAAGCATTATGCGGGAGGAAAAGACATGAGCAAGGGAACCTTTTACATCACGACCCCCATCTACTATCCCAGCGACAACCTGCACATCGGCCACGCCTACTGCTCCACGGCCGCCGATTCCATGGCGCGCTTCAAGAAACTGACCGGCTATGACACCTATTTCCTGACCGGCACGGACGAGCACGGCCAGAAGATTCAGCGCAAGGCCGAGGCCCAGGGCGTGACGCCCCAGGCATACGTCGACCACATCGTGGACGGCATCAAGCGCCTGTGGAAGCTGATGGACATCGACTACGACGACTTCATCCGCACCACCGACGAGCGCCACGTGAAGGGCGTGCAGCGCATCTTCGAGAAGCTGTACAACCAGGGCGATATCTACAAGAGCGAATACGAGGGCTGGTACTGCACGCCCTGCGAGTCCTTCTGGACCGAGCTGCAGCTCAAGGACGGCAAGTGCCCGGACTGCGGCCGTCCCGTGGAGCGCACCCGCGAGGAGAGCTACTTCTTCCGCCTGAGCAAGTACCAGGACTGGCTGATCCAGTACATCAAGGATCATCCGGAGTTCATCCAGCCCACCAGCCGCGCCAACGAGATGATGAAGAACTTCCTGGAGCCCGGCCTGGAGGACCTGTGTGTGTCCCGCACGTCCATCCAGTGGGGCATCCCGGTGACCTTCGATCCCAAGCACACGGTCTATGTCTGGCTGGACGCGCTGACCAACTACATCAACGCTCTCGGCTACGGCACGGACCACGACGAGCTGTATAAGAAGTACTGGCCCGCCAACGTGCACCTGGTGGGCAAGGAGATCGTCCGCTTCCACACCATCATCTGGCCGATCATGCTGCACGCCCTGGGCGAGCCGCTGCCCAAGCAGGTCTTCGGCCACGGCTGGCTGGTGATCGACGGCCGCAAGATGGGCAAGTCCGTCGGCAACGTCGTCGACCCGGTGGTGCTGTGCAACCGGTACTCCTCGGACGCCGTGCGCTATTTCCTGATGAGGGAGATGCCCTTTGGCTCCGACGGCGAGTTCACGCTGAAGTCCATGCTCATCCGCATCAACGCCGACCTGGCGAACGACCTGGGCAACCTCGTCAGCCGCACGGTGGCGATGATCGAGAAGTATTACGGCGGCGCGGTGCCCGCCTGCGGCGTCGTGGAGGACATTGACCGCGAGCTGTGGAAGCTGGCGGAGGAAACCCCGCGCAAGGTGGAGGAGCAGATCAACGCCTTCCAGTTCAGCGCGGGCCTCGCGGAGATCTGGAAGCTGATCGGCGAGTGCAACAAGTACATCGACGTGACCCAGCCCTGGGTGCTCGGCCGCACGGAGGAGGGCAAGCCGCGCCTCGGCACAGTGCTCTATACGCTGGCGGAGTGCGTGCGCCGCGTGGCGGTCATGGTCGGCTTCGTGATGCCCCGCACGCCGGAGCGCATCTACAGCCAGATCGGCGTCACGGACGACGCGATGAAGACCTGGGACAGCGTGCTCGCGCCCTTCGGCGTGCTGCCCGCGGGCGTCCAGGTGAAGAAGGGCGAAGCGCTCTTCCCGCGCCTCGACGTGGAGAAGGAGCTGCAGCGCGGCGAAGGCGCTCCCGCGGACTCGAAGGAAAAGGCTGAGGAAAAGAAGGACGCGAAGCCCGCGCAGCCGGAAAAGAAGCAGGAGAAGAAAAAGCACGAAGCGCCGGTCTATCCCGACGAGATCAGCATCGACGATTTCTTCAAGGTGAAGCTCCAGGTGGCCCGCGTGCTGACCTGCGAGAAGGTGGAGAAGAGCAAGAAGCTGCTGAAGCTGACGCTCTCCCTCGGCCCGGACGGCACCCGCCAGGTGGTCAGCGGCATTGCCAATTACTACACGCCCGAGGAGATGGTCGGCAAGCAGGTCGTGCTGGCCGCCAACCTGAAGCCCGCCAAGCTCGCCGGCATCGAGAGCCAGGGTATGATCCTCTGCGCCTCCACGCCCGACGACAGCACGGTGAAGCTCATGAGCGTCGAGCCCGGCGTCCCCGATGGCGCGATCATCGGTTGATTTCCGAAAGATAGAAGTAGGAGCGCAGCGAAGGGGTGCAGGGGGCTCGGAGCGCCCGGAAAACGCCATGTTATGGCGTTTTCAGCGGAGAGCGGGCGGCAGCCCCGGACCGATCGCAAAGCCCCTGCCCACGCCCGCAGGCGCGGAACCCTTGCGCTGCCATATACGAACAAAACAGATATCTTTATGAACGAATTCTTTGATTCCCATTGCCACATTGATGAAGCGCGTTTCGATGAAGACCGGGACGCGCTCCATCAGCGCATGGCCGAGGCGGGCGTCACCCGCTATGCCGTCATCGGCACCGACCTGCCCTCCTCCCGCCATGCGATGGCCTACGCGGCCGCGCATCCCGGGGCCGTCTGCGCGGTCGGCTATCATCCGTCGGACTGCGCGCCCTACCGGGAGGAGGACCTGCAGACCCTCGCGGAGATGGCGAAGGATCCCCTGGTGCGGGCCATCGGCGAGATCGGCCTGGATTACCACTGGGAGGAGAACCCGCCCCGCGACTGGCAGAAAAAGGTCTGCGAGGACCAGATCGAGCTGGCCTGGCGGCTGGGCATGCCCGCCGCCTTCCACGTGCGCGACGCGCATGCCGACATGCTGGAGCTGCTGAAGAAGCACAAGGGGCACCTCTCGGGCGGAATTATGCACTGTTTTTCCGGCTCGTGGGAGCTGGCGGAGGAGTACCTGAAGCTGGGGTATGCCATTTCCTTCGCGGGGCCTGTGACCTTCAGGAACGCGCGGAAGCTCCAGGAGGTCGCCGTCAAGACACCGCTGGACCGCATCCTGATCGAGACGGACAGCCCGTACATGGCGCCGGAGCCCATGCGCGGCAGGCGCAATGAGCCGACCTTCGTGCGGCACATCTGCGCGCGCATCGCGGAGCTGCGGGGCCTGAGCTACGAGGAGACCGCCGCGGCCACCACGGCGAACGCGCGGGCCGTCTATCGCGTGTGAGCGGCTGGTTGCGGTTTTTTATGCATCATGGTATAATCGAAAGGGAGATGCCGCGGATGATCACGACGCTGTGTCTGAATCCGTCCTTTGACAGGACGGTCGAGCTGGCATCCCTGCGCCTCGGCGAGACCAACCGCGCCCTCAGCGCGCGCACCGACGCGGGCGGCAAGGGCCTGAACGTCGCGCTGACGCTGGGCCGCCTCGGTGCGCCCGCCCGCTGCGCCGGGCTGGCCGGCGCCGAGGATATCGAGCGCCTGCGCGCGATGTGCGCCGATCTCGGGGCGGAGACCGACTGGCAGGCCGTGCCCGGCGCCGTGCGCACGAACATCAAGCTGCGCGACCTCGCCGCCGGCACGGGCACCGAGATCAGCGAAGCCGGCCCGACGGTGGACGAAGAGACCGCGGAGGCTTTCTTCGCGGCGCGGGAAGGGGAACTGCGGCGCTCGGACTTTGTGGTGTTCACGGGCTCGGTGCCGCCGGGCTGCCCGCCGACAGTTTACGCGGACTGGATGCGCCGCCTGGGCGAGACGCCCTGCGTGCTGGACGCGAGCGGCGAGGCGCTGGAGAAGGGCCTCGCGGAGAAGCCCTTTCTGGTGAAGCCGAACCTCGAGGAGATCGCGCAGCTCTGCGGGCTGGCCCGCGGGCAGTGGGGCGATCTCGCGGCTGTGGCGGCCGCCGGCCGGGAAGTGCTGGCGCGCGGCGCGAGGCGGGCCATCGTCTCCATGGGCGGGGACGGAGCGCTGCTGGTGACGGAGGCGGAGACGCTCTTCGCGCCCGCGCTGCAGGTGGAGGTCCGCTCCGCGGTCGGCGCGGGGGACGCCATGCTGGCGGGCTTCCTCGCCGGATTCCTCCGCACCCGAAACGACGCGGAGGCCTTCCGATGGTCTGTCGCGGCGGCGACGGCCAGCGTGACGCAGGAGGGCACGCAGCCCCTGCGCTACGCCGATTTTGAGCGCTTGCTGGGCAGCGTGCGCCTGAGGAGGCTCGCATGAACTTTCGCTTGCGCTTCGGGCGTCCGGCCTGGGCGGATCACGAGATCGATCTCTACCCGGTCTACGGCGGATGGACGGACCCGGACATGGGCTTCGGCACCGTGAAGGACTATGTCATCACCCCGCACGGGAGGCGTGTCGAAGCCGGGCGGATCAGCATCCGCATGGGGGAGAGTCCCTGCATCTACTATTTCGGCCACATCGGCTATCACATTGAGCCCAAGTGGCGCGGACACGGCTGGGCGCTGCGCGCGTGCCGGCTGGTAGCGCCGGAGTTCCTGCGGGCGGGCAAGCGCAGCGTGGTCATCACCTGCGACCCGGACAATCTGCCGAGCCGCAGGACGTGCGAGCATCTTGGCACGCTGGAGCGCGTCGTGGATGTTCCCGGAGAGATCCGCGACCGCTGGGAGATCAGTGCGGTCAAGTGCCGCTACATCTGGGAACTCCCGCGGCAGGGCTCGTAAGGCGAACAGACCGGGCGCGGCATCGCTCCGGCTCCCGGCGCGAGCGTTCCTAAGGGAAACCCGCGGACTGCCTTCGGCGCATCATCAGCGGCCGGACCACTGCGCGGAAAGGGCTCTGCAGGAATCCGGACACCCGTCGCGGGACAAACCGAATCGGAAAGGAGAGGGACGGCATGGAGCTTCAGGCCAAAGGCGCAAACATCCATTACACCCTGCGCGCGGGCGCGGGCACACCCATCGTCCTTCTCCACGGATGGGGCTGCGACGAATCCCTCATGAAGCCCATCGCGGACCGCCTTCCCGCCGACCGTACGCTTCTGACCCTGGATTTCCCGGGTCACGGCCATAGCGGCAGGCCAACGGAGCCCTGGGGCGTGCCGGAATTCGCGGAGTGCCTGCGCGAGACGCTTCAGCAGCTGAAGCTGCTCCCGTGCGACGTGATCGCGCATTCCTTCGGCGGGCGCGTGACGCTCTGGCTCGCCTCGCATGACCCGGAGATGTTCCGGCGCATCCTGCTCACCGGCGCGGCGGGCCTCAAAAAGCCCCAGACTGAGGAGGGCAAAAAGCGCGCCGAGGCCTTCCAGAAGAAGAAAGCGGCGCTGCACACCCTGCGCGGGCTGAAGGTCTTCAATCCCCTGCTGGACAGGGCGGAGGAAAAGCTGCGCCAGACCTATGGGAGCCGCGACTACAACGCCCTGGACGCGGAGATGCGCAAGACCTTCGTGAAGGTCATCAGCCAGGATCTCGCGGACTGCCTGCCAAAGGTGCAGAGCCCGACCCTGCTGGTCTGGGGCGACGGCGACACCGAGACGCCGCTCTGGATGGGGCAGAAGATGGAGCGCGAGATCGCGGACGCGGCGCTCGTGGTTCTGGAGGGCGGCACACACTTCGCTTACCTCGAACAGGCGGATCGCTTCGCGGCGATCGCGAAAGCATTTTTTGCGGAGGATCATGCATGAGACTGACGCTGGCGCTCCTCGCCGCCGCCATGGCGGCGGCTTGCACCCTGGCAAGCCGTGATCTTTTTCACGTGTTTCAATTGGAGAGCTACCAGTTCCGCGGCTATTTTCACTCCGTCCTCCGCTCCCTTGGCCGCTTCCTGCTGCCGGGCACCCTGCTGCTCGCGGCTGAAGCCGCCGTGATGCTGGCGTTGACCGTACTGCCGATCCGGGACCTGCCCGCGACGCTGCTGGTCTGCGCCGCACTGATCGGCGCGGGCGCCGCAATTTTCCTCCGCAGCAGAAAGCGCAAGGCGAAAAAGCCGCTGGCCATGACGCCGCGCATGAAGCGCCTCTTCGGCATGGCGGCAGCCGTCTATCTGCTGCTGATGCTTGCGCCTAGCTATCTGCTCTATCTCGCGCTGCCGACGCACGATACACGCGTGGGCGCAGCCTTCCTCTGGACGATGCTCTTCCCGCTGCTCCTGCCGGTCTGGGCCGCTGCGGCCGGGCTCGCGGCCTGGCCGATGGAGCGCGGCATCAACCGCCTCTACCAGCGCGACGCGGAGCGCATCCTGGCCTCGCGCCCCGATCTGATCAAAATCGGTATCACCGGCAGCTACGGCAAGACCAGCGTGAAGTTCATCCTCGGCACAATCCTTGAGGAGAAGTACCGCGTACTGGTGACGCCCTCCTCCTTCAACACGCCGATGGGCCTGACGCGGGTCATCCGCACGATGCTCGAGCCCGGCCACCAGGTGTTTGTGGCGGAGATGGGCGCGCGGCACCGGCGGGACATCCGCGATCTGACGAAGTTCATCCGCCCGCGCTACGGCCTGCTGACCTCGGTCGGCCCGCAGCACCTGGAGACCTTCGGCAGCCTGGAGAACATCAAGGAGACGAAATATGACCTGATCCGCGCGGTGCCGCAGGACGGCTGCGCTTTCTTCGCGGACGACGGCGGCATTGTCCGCGAGCTGTATGAGCGCACGGCGGACAAGCCGCGCCGCCTGGCCTCCCTGCGCGGGGACGCGCAGGCGGACGTCTGGGCGGAAAACGTGGAAGTAAGCCCGGAGGGCAGCCGCTTCCGCCTCTGCACGCGGGACGGCGCGGTCGACTGCGCGACGGAGCTGCTCGGCCAGCACAACATCCAGAATATTCTCCTTGCCGCGTCCTGCGCGCTGGAGCTGGGCCTGAGCCTTCGGCAGATCGCCCGGGGCATCGCGCGCCTGCAGCCCGTGGAGCACCGCCTGCAGCTGATCCATCGCGCGGGCGGCCTGACGATGGTCGACGACGCCTTCAACAGCAACCCCAACGGAGCCATGGCGGCCCTGGCCGTGCTGAGCCAGTTCCCGCAACGGCGCATCATCGTGACGCCGGGCATGGTCGAGCTGGGCGGCAAGGAGGCCGACTTCAACCGCAGCTTCGGCAAGGCGATGGCGGGTGCCGCTGATATCGCCGTGCTCGTCGGGCGGAAACATACCGCGCCGATCCGCGAGGGCCTGGCGGAGGGCGGTTTCCCGGAGCAGGCTGTCCACACGGTCGCGAGCCTGGACGAGGCGATGGCGGTGCTGCGCGGGCTGGCCCGCCCCGGGGACACCGTGATGTTCGAGAACGACCTGCCGGATAACTACACGGAATGAGCAAAACCCTGTCTTTGGAGGCAGCAGCATGAAAACCCAACTCGGCGTCATCTTCGGCAGCCGCAGCTGTGAGCGCGAGGTCGCCATCATCAGCGCGGTGCAGCTGATGAATCATGTGGACACGGAGAAATACGACATCATCCCCGTCTATATCGACGAGCGCGGCCTTTGGTATACGGGCGATGCGCTCCGCTCGGTCAAGACCTACATGCCCTTCGACCCGGTGAAAAGCAAGGTGCGCCAGGTGACGCTGGACATGGCGGCGGGATCCGGCGCGCTGACAGCCTTTGAGCCCGGCAAGGGGCTCTTCGGCAAGCCCCGGCAGGTGCTGGTCGCGCGGCTGGACGTCTGCGTCATCGTGATGCACGGGCTCCACGGCGAAGACGGCACGCTGCAGGGAATGCTGGAGCTGGCGAACCTGCCCTACACCTCCACCGGCGTGGTGGGCAGCGCGGTTGGCATGGACAAGATCATCATGAAGACCTTCTTCCTCGGCGCGGGGCTTCCGACCCTGCCGGGCTGCGCCTGCACGCGCTCGGCCTTCGAGAAGAACCCGGACGCCGAGATGGACAGGGCGGAGAAGCTGGGCTACCCGGTGTTCGTGAAGCCCGCAAATCTCGGCTCCTCCATCGGCGTGAGCCGCGCGGACGACCGCGGCGCGCTGCGGGACGCGCTTGAGCTCGCCTTCTCCTACGACCGGCGCGTGCTGGTGGAGAAGGGCCTCGACCACCCGGTGGAGCTGAACTGCTCGGTGCTGGGCTTCGACGACGAGATCGAGACTTCGCCGATCGAGATGCCGCTCTCCGGTCAGTTTCTCACCTTCGAGGAGAAGTATTTGCACGGCGGCGGCAGCAAGGGCATGGCGAGCCTGAGCCGCGTGGTGCCCGCGCCGATCGACGACGCGACGCGCGACGAGATTCAGCGCGTGGCCCGCGAGGTGTTCCGCCAGCTCGACTGCAAGGGCGTTGTGCGCATCGACTTCATGTTCGACCGGGCGACGGAGAAGCTCTATATCACCGAGATCAACACCATCCCCGGCTCCCTCGCCTTCTACCTGTGGGAGGCCGGCGGCATGAAATACAGCGCGCTGATCGACCGGATGGTTGCCTGCGCGCGCAGGGCGCACGAGGAGAAGAACGCGAACAGCTACGCCTTCCGCTCCGATATTCTCAGCAAGGCCCAGCTCGGCGGCGCGAAAGGCGCCAAAGGCGCGAAGGGCGGCAAGCTCGGCGGCGGAAAACTCGGATGAGGTCAGCCACGCCAGAAGGAGAACCCCATGCGTTTGGAGGATGTCCACACTCCGGAGGATATCAAGGACCTGTCCTATGAGGAACTGACAGACCTCGCGGGCCAGATCCGCTCGGAGATCGTCTCCACCGTCTCGCACAGAGGCGGTCATTTGGCGTCCAATCTCGGCGTGGTGGAGCTGACGCTCGCCCTGCACCGCGTGTTCGACATGCCGGAGGACAAGATCATCTTCGACGTCGGCCACCAGAGCTATGTGCACAAGCTGCTCACCGGGCGCTACTGGCGCTTCCGCACGCTGCGCTCCTTCGGCGGCCTTGCGGGCTTCCCCAAGCGCAGCGAGAGCCCCTACGACGTGTTTGAGACCGGGCATTCCTCCACGGCCATCTCAGCGGCGCTGGGCCTGGCCCGGGCGAGGGATCTGCAGGGCAAACGGCACCAGGTGGTGGCGGTCGTCGGCGACGGCGCGCTCACCGGCGGCATGTGCTACGAGGCCCTGAACGATGCGGGCAACGCCGAGACGCGGATGATCGTGATCCTCAACGACAACGAGATGTCCATCTCGCCGAACGTGGGCGGCCTGTCCCGCCACCTGACCGACCTGCGGGTGAGCAAGGGCTGGTGGAGCACCAAGCGCCGCGTCCGCCGCCTGGAGAAGGTGCCGGTCATCGGCAAGCCGCTGTACCGCTTCATCCACCTGTCCAAGAGCTTCGTCAAGAGCTGGTTTGTGGACGAGGGCTTCTTCTCAGCCCTGGGCTTCCACTATTACGGGCCGATCGACGGCCACGACCTGAGGAGCATGGAGCACACCTTCCGCCTGGCGCGGGAGAGCGAGGGCCCGGTGGTCATCCACGTGCTGACCCGCAAGGGCTACGGCTACGAGAAGGCGGAGGAGCATCCCGAGCAGTTCCACGGCACGCCGCCGTTCTATGTGGAGACGGGCGACGCCCGCAAGGCGAAGAAGCTGCCCGGCTACGGCGAGGTGATGGGGGAGGAGCTGACCAGGATCGCGGAGACCGATCCGCGCATCGTGGCCGTCTCGGCGGCCATGATCGGCGGCACGGGCCTCACCGCGTTCCAGGAGCGCTTCCCGGAGCGCATGTTTGACGTGGGCATTGCCGAAGAGCACGGCGTCACCATGGCGGCGGGCCTCGCTTCCGGCGGCATGCGGCCCTATTTCGCGGTGTACGCGACATTCTTCCAGCGTGGCTATGACCAGATGATCCACGACGTGGCGATGCAGAAGCTGCCCGTGGTCTTCCTGCTCGACCGCGCGGGCCTGGTGGGCGAGGACGGCGCGACGCACCACGGCGTGTTTGACCTCGCGTCCATGCTGCCCGTGCCGGGCATGACGATCCTCGCCCCGCGCGACCTGCAGGAGCTGCGCCTCATGATCCGGTGGACGCCCAAGGCGGCCGGCCCGGTGGCGATCCGCTACGGGCGGCACAGCGAGGACATGGAGGACGCCTATCCCTGCCGGCGCTTCCGCGTGGGCAACTGGGAGGTGCTGGAGCGGGGCGGAGACTGCGCGCTCTTCTGCGTCGGGTCGATGAACCCGATCGGCGTGGAGATGTGCCGCCTGCTGCGCGAAAAGGGTATCAGCGCCGCGGTGGTCAACTGCTCCACCGTGAAGCCGCTCGACCTGGAAATGCTGCACGCGATGAGCGACCGCCCCTGGTTCACGCTGGAGGAGCACATGCTCACCGGCGGCTTCGGGGACGCGGTGACGGCGGCCTGCCGGGAAAACGGCTGGACGCCGCCCGCAGCATGCTTCGGCATACCGGAAACCTTTGTCCAGCACGGCTCACGGAGCCGCCTCCTGAAGTACCTGGGTCTGAAACCCGACCAGCTCGCCGAGCGCGTCCGGGCCGTGCTCGCGGAGAAGAAAAAGCCGTGAGCGGGACGGGAACCCGTGAGGCGCGGACAGATCGCCGCGCCCGGTCCCGCAGACCTGTTTTTCTGAATCATCCGGCGGGCTTTGGCCCGCGCACAAGGTGTACATATGAGCGATAAGAAACGCGCGGATATCCTGATGGTCGAGCAGGGGCTGGCTCCCAGCCGCGAGAAGGCCCAGGCCTCGATCATGGCCGGCACCGTCTATGCCGGGGAAAAGCGCATCAATAAGGCGAGCGAAATGCTCAGCCCCGAGGAGCAGCTGACGCTCCGGGGCACCGCGCATCCCTTCGTCGGGCGCGGCGGACTGAAGCTGCAGAAGGCGATCACGTCCTTTGGCGCGGACCTCATGGGCCGCGTGTGCATGGACATCGGCTGCGCCACGGGCGGCTTCACCGACGTCTGCCTGAAGGCGGGGGCGTCGCACGTCTACGCCATCGACGTGGGCTATGGGCAGTTCGACTGGGGACTGCGCAACGATCCCCGCGTGACCCTGATGGAGCGCACGAACGCGCGCGGCCTGACGGCGGATATGTTCGACCTGCACCCGACGGTGACGGTGATGGACGTGAGCTTTATCTCGATCAAGCTGATCCTCCCGGTCGCGGCGGCGATCATGGGGCAGGAGGGCGTCTTCTATACGCTGATCAAGCCCCAGTTCGAGGCCGGACGGGAGCGCGTGGGCAAAAACGGCGTCATCCGCGACGCGAAGGTGCACGCGGACGTCCTGCGCGAGATCGTGGACTTTGCCCCGCTGATCGGCTGGCACGTGAAAGCGCTCGATTTTTCGCCGATCACCGGCCCCAAGGGCAACATCGAATTCCTCGCGCAGATCGTGCCGGGAGCGGCGGAAGCGGGGGAGACGGTCACCGACGAGGCGATCCGCGCCCTGGTGGAGCGCGCGCACCGCGAGGCTGTGAAGCATCCCTGACCCCACAGGAGGAAACGCACCATGATCGAAGCCATCACCGCTGTCGGCCTCATCGCGCCGCCCATGCGCTCGGACGCGCTGCTCTGCGCCTCCGAGGCCGCGGATTATCTGACCGGGCGCGGCATCATCGTCCTGTGCGAGGATGAGCTGGAGGAACTGCTTCCGGCGTGCATCCCCTTCAGCCGCGCCGACGTGAAGCCCCAGGCGCTGGTCTGCCTCGGAGGCGACGGTACCATTCTGCGCGGCGCGCAGTATGCCGTGCAGTGGAACGTGCCCCTGGTGGGCATCAACCTGGGGCAGGTCGGCTTCCTGGCCGAGATTGACAAGGAGGACATGCTGCCCGCCATGGACGCGCTGCTGGAGGGCAGCTTCACGGAGGAGGCGCGCTCCCTGCTGGAGGCGACGACGGAGGACGGCCGGCGCTTCCTCGCGCTCAACGACGTGGTGGTGACCCGGGGCGGCTACGCGCGGCTGGTGACCGTGCGGGCCCTGGTGAACGGGACCCTCGCCGGGGATTACCGCGCTGACGGTCTGGTCATCGCGACGCCGACAGGCTCCACGGGCTATTCGCTGGCGGCGGGCGGACCGATCGTCTCGCCGGACGTGGACTGCATGATCATCACGCCGATCTGCGCCCACAGCCTGCAGCACCGGCCGGAGGTCGTGCCGGGGAGCGCGGAGATCAGCCTCCGCCTGCACAAGCACGATGTGATGGAAGGCGCGCTGCAGATCGACGGCAGAACCTGCGCCCAGCTCCACGCGGGCGACGGGGTGCAGGTGCGCAGAGCGCAGGAGCGGCTGCGCCTGATCCGCATGAAGAATACGGGCTTCTTCGAGATCGCGACCCGCAAGCTCTCGGATTGGGCAAAATGACAAAGGTCTTGACGCGCTGAAAACGGCGCTGCTCATAGACAAGGAGTTATCGGTCATCCATTCGGATGCCATCATAACAAAGGAAGGGGATAGGATTCATGAAAGCTGCACGGCAGGCTGCGCTGCTGGATGTGATTGAGCACGAGGAGATTCAGACCCAGGAGGATCTGGCGGCTGCGCTGGCCCGTCACGGCATCAACGTGACCCAGGCGACGATCTCGCGCGACATCAAAGAGCTCGGCCTGGTCAAGATCGTAGGCGCGAACGGCGGCTACCGATACGCCTACCCGGACAGGAGCATCGGCGACGACAGCCACACCCAGCGGGTGACCCGCATGCTGGCGGACTCGATGCTCTCGGCGGTGGCAGCGAGCAACCTGGTGGTCATCAAGACGCTGACCGCATCGGCCAGCGCCGCGGGTGAAGCCATCGACAACATGCGCTGGCCGGAGGTCATCGGCACCCTGGCGGGCGACAACACGCTGCTGGTGGTGGCCCGCGGCGAGGAGGAAGCGGTCCAGCTGGCGGACAAGCTGATGACAATGATTCGGTGAGGCAAACGGTATGATAGAATCCCTGCAGATCAAAAACATCGCCCTGGCCGAGCAGGTCTCCGTGGAGTTCGCGGAGGGGCTGCACGTGCTCACGGGCGAGACGGGCGCAGGCAAGTCCATCGTGGTGGACGCGGTGAACCTGGTGCTCGGCGGGCGCGCGGACCGCGATCTCATCCGCACCGGAACGGAGAAAGCCTCGGTGGAGGCTGTGTTCCGCGTGGAGGAAAACGAGGCGGTGCGCCGCTGGCTGAGCCTGCACGAGATCGAGGCCGACGCGGGGGAGCTGATCCTCCAGCGCGAGATCGGGGTGAACGGACGCAATGTGTGCCGCGTGTGCGGCGCGGTCGTGCCCGTGTCCGCCCTGCGGGAGCTGTCCGGCCTGCTGATGGACGTGCACGGCCAGCATGAGCACCAGTTTCTGATGGACTCCGCCTACCACATGCGCTTCCTGGACGACGCAGGGGACGACGCGCATCAGGCGCTGCGGGCCGAGGTGGCCAGGGCGTCCGAGGACTTCCTGGCCTGCCACCGGCGCTATGCCCGCCTGGTGCGCGAGAACGAACAGAAGGCCTACCGCATGGAGCAGGTGAAAAACAGCCTGGAGGAGCTGCGCAAGGCCGACCTCAGGAGCGGCGAGGAGGAAGCCCTGAAGAAGGAACAGGAGCAGAGCCGCCACTGGAGCAAAATCATGGGCGGGCTGCAGACGGCCTACGGCCTGATGAGCCAGGGCGACAGCGACCCGCTCTCCGCCCTCAAAACCGCCCTGCACGCCCTGCAGGAGGTCGAGGGCTTCGGCGAGGAGTACAAATCGCTCTCCACCCGCTGCGCCAACGCCTACTATGAGCTGGAGGAAGTCTCCTATGACCTGGCGAACCTGCTGGAGAAGAGCGAATACAACCCGGCGCGCGCCGAATGGGTGGAGAGCCGCCTGGACCTGATCCGCCGCCTGGAGCGCCGGTACGGCGCGACAGTGGACGAGGTGCTCGCCGAGAAGGAGAAGCTGGAGGAGGAGCTGGACCGCCTGAACGGCATGGACCGCGATCTGGCGAGCCTCGCAAAGGAGGACAAGGGTCTCCTGGCGGCCTACCGCGCGGCGGCGCGGCGGCTGACCGAGAGCCGCGTGGCGCTGGCGAAATCCTTCGAGCAGCGCATGCGCGAACAACTGCGCGACCTCGGGATGGAGAAGACCGTGTTTGAGGTGGCGTTCGCCCCGCATGCGGCCGGCAAGCTGCCGATGCCGCGCGCCGAGGGTGACGACGAGGTGGAATTCATGATTTCCCCGAATCCCGGCGAGCCGCTGAAGCCGCTGGCGAAGATCGCTTCGGGCGGCGAGCTCTCGCGCCTGATGCTCGCGCTGAAATCCCTGGAGGCCGAGCGCGGCGGCGTGGGCTGCATGGTGTTCGACGAGATCGATACCGGCATCTCCGGGCGCATGGCGCAGGTGGTCGGGGAAAAGATGGCTGCCATCAGCAGGCGCCGCCAGGTCATCTGCGTGACGCATCTGCCGCAGATCGCGGCCCTGGCCGACCACGAGTACCTCGTCCGCAAGGAGGACGACGGCGACCGCACCTTCACCCGCGTGCGCGAGGTGACGGGCGAGGAGCGCGTGAACGAGGTCGCCCGCATGCTGGGCGGCGCGGACGGCAGCTCCGACAGCGCGAAGACGCATGCCCGCCACATGCTCGAGAGCGCCGAGGCGTTCCGCAAGGGCTGAAGCTTTCCCGAGCCATCCCGTCGGGATCTGTGAACTTCAAGAAGAAAGCGGTATGTGTATGTCCGCGCATCCCAGAATCACCGTCATCGGCGGCATCAACGTCGACATCAGCGGCACCGCCGACACCAAAATGCTGCTCGGCGATTCCAACCCGGGCCAGGTGAAAACCACCATGGGCGGCGTTGGACGCAACATCGCCGAGTGCCTCTCGCGCCTCGGGGCCGAGGTCACCCTGCTGACCTGCCTGGGCGACGACAGCCACACCCCGGCGATTCGCGCGCACTGCGCGTCCGTCGGCATCGATCTGGCGGACTCGCCCGTCGTGCCCGGCGCGCGCTCCAACACGTATCTCTGCATCAACGACGTGGACGGCGACGTGTTCGCCGCGGTGGCGGACATGGGGCTGTGCGACCGGATCACCCCGGCCTTCGCCGCGGAGCGCATCGAACGCATCAACGCCTCCGATCTGGTGGTCGTGGACGCGAATCTCCCTGAGGATACGCTGACCTGGCTGGGGCAATACGTCCGCGTTCCGCTGGCGGCCGATCCGGTGTCCGTCAAGAAAGCGGAGCGCCTGCGCGGCTGCCTGCCCTATCTCACGCTGCTCAAGCCGAACCGCCCCGAAGCGGAGCTGCTCTCCGGCATCGCCATCCGCGGCACGGACGGCCTGCGCGCAGCTTCGGCCTCGCTGCGGGAGCAGGGCGTGAAGCAGGTCTTCATCTCCCTCGGCGCGAGCGGCGTCTACTATGACTGCGGCGGCATTCAGGGCGTGCAGCCCTGCTTCCCCGGTGCGGTGCTGAACACGAACGGCTGCGGCGACGCCTTCCTCGCGGGGGCCTGCATGGCGAAGCTGTGCGGGCTGGACGTGCGGGGCCAGGCGGCCTGGGGACAGGCGGCCTCGGCGATCAACGCGGAGTCCGAGCTGGGCGTGAGCCCCGCGCTGTCCCTGGAGGCCGTGCGGGCAAGGATCAAGGCCAGTGCTTCAACAGGCTGGCCGGCATAGAAAGGAATGTGAATCCCATGAACAATCTGAACAAGTATCTCGCCGTATCGCCCGAGGTGCAGGCCGCGCTGGACGCGGGCAAGCCCGTTGTGGCACTGGAATCCACCATCATTTCCCACGGCATGCCCTATCCGAAGAACGTGGAGACCGCCCTGCGCGTGGAGGAGATCATCCGCGAGCACGGCGCGGTGCCCGCCACCATCGCGATCATCAAGGGCAAACTGACGGTCGGCTGCTCCAGGGAGGAGATCGAGTACCTCGGCAAGCGCGGCCTGGACGTGCCCAAGGCGAGCCGCCGCGATCTGCCCGTGCTGCTGGCCCAGGGTCAGGACGGCGCGACCACGGTGACGACCACCATGATCGGCGCGGCGATGGCCGGCGTGAAGGTCTTCGCGACCGGCGGCATCGGCGGTGTGCACCGCGGCGCGGAAACCACCATGGATATCTCCGCCGACCTCGAGGAACTGGCGCAGACCCAGGTGCTGGTGGTCTGCGCGGGCTGCAAGTCCATCCTGGACATCGGCCTGACGCTGGAATACCTGGAGACCAAGGGCGTGCCGGTCCTGGGCTACAGGACCAAAGAAATGCCCGCCTTCTACACCACGCATTCCGGCTTCCAGGTGGACTACGCGATGGAGAGCCCGGAGGACGTCGCTGCGGCCTTCCGCGCGAAGATCGAGTGCGGCCTCAAGGGCGGCATGCTGCTGACCAACCCGATCCCCGATGCGTACGCGATGGATCTCGACTACATCAACGCGAACATCGACGCGGCCATCGCCGAGTGCAACGAGAAGGGCATCAAGGGCAAGGCCATCACGCCCTTCCTGCTGGACAAGATTCAGAAGCTGACCGGCGGCAAGAGCCTGGAGGCAAACATCCAGCTGGTCTACAACAACGTCGCGGTCGGCGCGGAGGTCGCCAAGGCGCTGTGCGCAAACGGCTGACAAGGCGCAGCCGCAATCCTGACAACAGAAAAAGGAGGAACCCACCATGGCCAAAGTCTGGCTGATCACTGGCGGCAGCGTCGGCGGCATCGGCGAGGGCATTGCCCGCGCCGCGCTCGCCCATGGCGACAGGGCTGTCATCACCGCCCGCTCCATGAGCAAGCTTGAGCCCATCGCCCGTGACTATCCCGAAACCTGCCTGCCGCTCACGCTCGACATCAACGACACGGCCCGCATCAGCGAGATCGTCGCGGAAACGGTGAAGCGCTTCGGCACCATCGACGTCCTGGTCAACAACGCCGGCCATGGCTACCGCTCCTCCGTGGAGGAGGGCCAGGAGCAGGACATCGAGGAACTCTTCGGCACCAACTTCTTCGGCCCGATCCGCATGATCAAGGCCGTCCTGCCGATCCTGCGCGCGCAGGGAAGCGGCGTCATCATGAACACCACGAGCATCGCCGCCGAGCGCTCGGCGATGGGCTCCGGCTACTACGCCGCCAGCAAGGGCGCGCTGGATCTGCTCACGGACGGCCTCTGCAAGGAGCTGAAGCCCCTCGGCATCCGTGCGATGGTGATCGAGCCCGGCTCCTTCCGCACGCACTTCTATGACGAGGCGCTCAAGGCGGCTGACCTGACCATCGACGCCTACAAGGACTCCACATGGAAGAACGCCCACGTGGAGAACAAGCGCCAGCAGCCCGGCGACCCGATGAAGGCCGGCGAGCTCGTGTGGCGCATGGCCTTCGCGGAGGAAGCGCCCTTCCGCCTGCTGCTCGGCTCCGACGCGGTGAAGGTGGTCAAGGCCCAGGCCGAGGAGCGGATCCGCGAGGCGGACGCCTTCGCGGAGGACTCCCGGAGCACCGATTTCTGAGCTTTCGCAGCTCCGCAGCGGCGCGAAATGGCGAAAACAGGCAAAAAAGGCCTTGCGTTTTACCCTGCGCTGTGATACAATAGGTTGCAATCTTCAAGGGGGTTGAGACCAATGACTGTTGTGATTTCCATCGTGCTGGTTCTTGCAGCACTGTTCCTGATCGTGACCATCCTGCTCCAGAGCAGCAATGCCCGTGGTCTGGGCGCTATCGCCGGTGAAGTGACAGCGAACATGAGCAAGGCCAAGGCCGCGTCCGTCGACGCGAAGCTGGCCCTGGGCACCAAGATCGCCGCGGCGCTTTTCGTGGTGCTGTCCCTCGTGCTGTGGATGATCGGCTGATCCTGTCAGAAACAAAGCAACCATCAAACCCCTCCGCCTGATCGCGAGAGGGGTTTTGTTGGAATCAGAAGGAGGCCTGAATGATGCGGCTGACACTCTCCGGCATCAGGGATCGGGAAGCGTGGGCGAAGGCGGGGATCGGACTGCCCGGCTATGACGCCGGCGCGGTGGTGCGGCGCACGGTGGAAGCGCCGGTCTGGGTACACTTTGGCGTTGGCAATATCTTCCGCGTCTTCCTCGGCGGAATCGCCGACCAGCTGCTCGCGGACGGCGCGATGGACCGCGGCATCACCTGTGTGGAGTGCTTCGACATGGAGGTGGTCGACCGCATTTACCGCCCCTATGACAACCTCGGCCTGAGCGTGATCCTGCACAACGACGGCCGCGAGGAGAAGCGCGTGCTCGGCTCCATGGCCGAGGCGATCCAGGCCTCCCCGGACCGCGCGGCGCAGTGGGAACGGCTGAAGACCGTGTTCCGCACGCCGGGCCTGCAGATGGTGTCCTTCACGATCACGGAGAAGGGCTATGCCCTCACCAACACGGCGGGCGTTTATTTCCCCGCCGTCGCGGCGGACATCGAGGGCGGCCCGGAAAAAGCGAGGACGGCGATGGCGATCGTCGCGGCGATGCTCTGGGAGCGCTTCAGGGCCGGCGCGGGACCGCTCAGCCTGGTCTCCATGGACAACTGCTCGAAGAACGGCTCCCGCCTGCGCGAGGCCGTCCTGCGCGTGGCGGATGCCTGGCGGGAGGGCGGATTTGTCACGGAGGCTTTCCTGGCCTGGGTCAGCGACGAGAAGCAGGTCGCCTTTCCCTGGACGATGATCGACAAGATCACGCCGCGTCCCAGCGCGGAGATCGCCAGCCGGCTGGAAGCGCTGGGTGTCGAGGCCATGCAGCCCGTGGTGACCGCGAAGCAGACCTATATCGCGCCCTTCGTGAACGCGGAGGGGCCGCAGTACCTGGTCATCGAGGACAGCTTCCCCAACGGTAGGCCGCCCCTGGAGCGGGCCGGCGTCTATATGACCGACCGCGCCACGGTGAACAAATCCGAGCGCATGAAGGTGACCGCCTGCCTGAACCCGATCCACTCCGCCCTTGGGCCGTACGGCTGCCTGCTGGGCTTCACGCTCTTTTCCGACCAGATGCTGGACGCGGATTCCCTGCGCCTGGCGAAGGCCATTGGGGAGGAGGGCATGGATACCGTGCCGGATCCGGGCATCCTCTCGCCCCGGGCCTTCCTAGAGGAATGCCTCACGGTGCGCTTCCCGAATCCCTTCCTGGGCGACACGGTGCAGCGCCTGGTGACGGACATCTCCCAGGGAGTCGGCGTGCGCTTCGGCGAGACGGTGAAGGCCTATGTGCGCAAATACGGCGACGCCGGCCGGCTGCGGGCGATCCCCGTGGCGATTGCCGGGTGGCTGCGCTATCTGCTGGCGGTGGACGACGCGGGCAGCCCCTTCCCGCTCTCACCCGACCCGATGAATGAGGAGCTGCAGGCGCAGCTCGCGACGGTCTCGGCGGACGATCCGGATTCCCTGACAGACCAGCTGAAGCCCATCCTCGCGGACGCCGGCCTCTTTGGCGTGAATCTCTGGGAAGCGGGCATCGGGGAGAAGATCGAAAGCGTTTTCCGCTCCATGCTGCGCGGCCCGGGCTCTGTCCGCAAAACGCTGCACACAGCGATCTGAAGAAGCGGCGGCAAGGAACCGCGCTTGCCGGTTAGGGCTCTTCAAGCGGCAATCTGCCGAAGCTACTGCGGCGCCCCCAAAAAAACAGAGATCAACAGGAACCGTGACAAGCGCCTGCTTTGTCACGAACGGAGGACATCCATTATGCGCGTAGGTATCATCGGCTTGGGTCTGATCGGCGGCTCTCTGGCCAGGAGCATCAAGCTCCACACCGCACACCAGGTCTAC
Organism: uncultured Clostridia bacterium; assembly: GCA_946543085.1. Lineage (GTDB taxonomy): Bacteria > Bacillota > Clostridia > Christensenellales > Aristaeellaceae > RUG11272. Next base: position 28,118 of record CAMNLM010000010.1, read on the forward strand.
GGTTTCGACATCAGCCCTGAAACCATGCGTCAGGCCGAACTGATGGAAGCCATTGACGGGACGCTGACAGACAGCCTGCTGCCCACCTGCGGGGTGGTGCTTGTCGCCACTTACCCGCAGGCGATCGTGGAGTGGATCTCCGCGCACGCGGAGCAGTTCGCGCCCGGCACCCTTGTGGTGGACTGCGGCGGCGTCAAGCGCTGGATCGTCGAGCGCGTGCAGCCGCTCGCCGAGGGCCGCGCCTGGCATTTTGTTGGCGGCCACCCGATGGCGGGACGCGAGTACAGCGGCTTCAGCTACAGCCGGGACAATCTCTTTGAGCGCGCGTCCATGATCCTCACGCCCAGGGGCGACGAGGACCTGCAGGTGCTGCAGGCGGCGAAGGAATTCTTCCTGGATATCGGCTTCCGCCGCGTGGTCTTTACGACGCCCGCGAAGCACGACGAGATGATCGCCTACACCTCCCAGCTGGCGCATGTGGTCTCGGGCGCGTACGTCAACAGCCCGCTCGCCGCGAAGCATAAGGGCTTCTCGGCGGGCTCCTTTGCGGACATGACGCGCGTGGCCCGCGTGGGCGAGGAGCTCTGGTCGGAGCTCTTCCTGGACAACCGGGACGCCCTGCTGTCCTCGCTGAATCTCCTGATCGATCATCTGACCGAATACCGCGACGCGCTGGACGCGGGGGACAGAGAGCGCCTGAAAGCCGTCATCCGCGCGGGGCGCGAGAAGCGCGAGAGCCTGGATGAGCCCTGACGGCCGTCCGCGAGGGGACAGGCAGCCGGGGCCGATCGCGATCATCGGTTGCGCCGGCCGGGCTGCCATGGTATAATGGATGAGATTTGAGTTCACTGCGCGAGGTGGAGTATGGTCTTTTCGTCCAGCACCTTTCTCTTTCTGTTCCTCCCGCTGACGCTGCTGGGGTATTATCTGGTCGGCAGGCGGCTTCGCAACGGTTTTCTGCTGTGCATGTCGCTGCTCTTTTATGCGTGGGGCGGGCCAAAGGCCGCGCTGCTGATGGTGGCCTCCATCCTGATCAACTACCTCTGCGGCCTGTGGGTCGGCGCTGCGGGCGGCAAGGCTTCGCCATGGCCGAAGCGCCTGGCGGTGATCGCCGCCGTCACGGCGAACCTCGGCATCCTCTTCTATTTCAAGTACCTGAACTTCGCTGTGGATACGGCGCGGCGCCTGTTCCACTTCTCGGCGCAGGTGCGGCAGATTGCCCTGCCCATCGGCATCTCCTTCTTCACCTTCCAGGGCATGAGCTACGTGCTGGACGTGGCGATGGGGAAGGCGAAGGTGCAGCGCAACCCGCTGAAAATCGCCCTCTATATCTCCCTCTTTCCCCAGCTGATCGCCGGCCCGATCGTGCGCTACAGCGACATCGAGGAGCAGATCGACACCCGCACGGTGGATCTGGACAAGCTCGCCTCCGGCGTGCAGCGGTTTGCCGTTGGCCTGGTGAAGAAGGCGTGGATTGCCAATACCCTGGGACAGGTCGCGGACGGCGTGTTCGGCCCGGCCACGATGAACAGCTCCGTCGGGCTGACCTGGCTCGGCGCGATCTGCTACATGTTCCAGATCTATTTCGACTTCAGCGGCTACAGCGACATGGCCATCGGCCTGGGCAAGATGTTCGGCTTCGAGTTCCTGGAGAATTTCCGCTATCCTTACAGCGCGAAAACCATGACCGAGTTCTGGCGCAGGTGGCACATCTCGCTCTCCACCTGGTTCCGCGATTACGTATACATCCCGATGGGCGGAAACCGCCGCGGCAACCAGTATCTGCACCAGCTGGTGGTCTTCCTGCTGACCGGCCTGTGGCACGGCGCTTCCTGGAGCTTTGTGCTCTGGGGCCTGTGGCACGGTCTCTGGCTGATGGCGGAGAAGCCGCTGATCAGGCGCGGCAAGCTGGACAAGGTGCCCGGCTGGCTGCAGTGGCTCTTCACGATGCTGCGCGTGCTGATCGGCTGGGTGCTGTTCCGCAGGGAGTCCGTGTCCGGAACGGCGCAGATCCTCGCGGTGATGTTCGGCCTGGCGAGGCCCGAGCGTGTCACCTACACGGCGGCGTGGTACCTGGACGGCTGGGTCATCTTGACGCTGGCCGCGGCGGTGCTGGCCTCCGTGCCGTGGCGCGAGGTGCTCGGTGATCGCTTCAATGCCTGGCTCGCGGGCGACAGGGGCGTGCTCTGCACGCGCGTGCTGTCGTGCCTGCTGCTGCTCCTCGGGGCTGTGCTCGTCATCACATCCACGTATAACCCGTTCATTTACTTCCGCTTTTGAGGAGGCGCGGGATGAGAAAAACAGGAAATATCGTGCTGCTCGTCTTCTTCGCGCTGCTGGTGGCCGTGCCGCTGGTGACGGCGGATTTCGCGGGCGGCAAAATCTCGGAGACGGAAAAACGCGTGCTCGCCTCCCATCCCACCCTGCGGGATGAGAACGGCAGTCTCTCGCCCTCGGCGCTGATCAACTCCACGGACGCCTGGATCAAGGACAACATCGGCGGCCGCAAGCTGGCCTCGGACTTCTGGACGACGCTGCAGTACCGCGTGTTCAGCCGCAGCGCGCGGCAGAACGTGATCATCGGCAAGGAGGACTGGATCTATTACGCGCCGGAGGCTGTCCTGGCGGACTACACCGGCGACAACCTCCTCAACGAACAGCAGGTCGAGACCTATATCGGGTGGGCCGCTCAGCTGGACGAGGCGCTCAAGGCGCGGGGGATCAGCGTCGCCTGGACGATCATCCCTGACAAGAAAACCGTTTACCCGGAGTATTACCCCGACGGCATCGTTCCCGCCCGCAACGGCACCCGCACGGATCAGATTGTCCGCGAGGTGGCGAACCGCACGGACATGCGGCTGATCGATCTGCGGCCTGTGATCAAGGCGCATAAGGGCGAAGATCCTCTCTATTTCATCCATGCGGACGATTCGCACTGGAACTATCGCGGCGCTTATCTGGGTGTGCAGGAGTATTGCAGAACCTTTGGCGTTGAGACTGTTCCCTTTGAAGCGTGCGGCGCGCAGGAGATGGTCTTTCCCGGCAATTTCAATGGCGCGATTCAGATGGACGAACCGGTTCGGCGGCCGGTCACGGGGCGTGAAAACACGTACACACTGGACAATGATTTCTATGACCGGTTTCCCCAGCTGGCGTTTTCGGACAGCCCGGAGTCTTTCCGCTGGCGGTCTGTGAACGAGGACAGCAGCCTTCCGTCGCTGCTCTGCGTAGGCGACAGCTATTTTGTCATGAGCCGGGATTATCTGGGTCAGTACTTTTCGTCCGTCACGTTCCTTCATATGCTGGATTCCGACGCTCTGGGAGAGATGATTGAAGCTGTGCAGCCGGACTGCGTGCTGTTTGAAACGGTGGAGCGCATGCTGCAGCTTGAGCCCGAAATGCTTCAGCGCGGCCTGGCAAGCATGGGCATCGAGGCGAAGACCCCGTGAGCGCGTCCTGCGTGATTGGCCGCTTCGCGCCTACGCCGAGCGGCAGGCTGCACCTGGGCAATATCGCCTGCGCGATGCTGGCGTGGGTTTCCGCCAAGGCCCAGGGCGGCCAGTGCCTCCTGCGGATCGAGGACATCGACATCCCGCGCTGCCCGAAGCGGCTGACGGACGGCGTCCTGCGCGACCTAGAGTGGCTTGGCTTCCGCTTCGACGGGCCTGTGCTCTTCCAGAGCGAGCGCGGCGATCTCTATCAGCGGGCCCTGGACTGCCTGACAGAGCGGGGATTGATCTACCCGTGCTTCTGCACGCGGGCCCAGCTGATGGCCTCCGTCGCGCCGAACCTCGGCGACACGCAGATGGTCTATCCGGGCACCTGCGCGAGGCTGACGGCGGAGGAGCGGGAACAGCTCTCGCGCCTGCGAAAGCCTGCCTTGCGCGTCCGGGTGGACGGCCGCACGGTGACGGCGCGGGACTGCGTGCAGGGCGCCTTCTCGGAGAATCTGGCCGCCGAATGCGGCGACTTCATCGTGCGCAGGTCGGACGGCCTCTGGGGATACCAGCTGGCGGCTGTTGTGGACGATGCGCTGACCGGCGTCACGGAGGTGGTGCGCGGGCGGGATATTCTCTCCTCAACGCCGCGGCAGATGTACCTGCTGGAGCAGCTGGGCGCGCCGGTTCCGGTTTACGCGCATATCCCGCTGCTGGTGGATCACGCGGGACGCCGCCTCGCCAAGCGCGACGGCGACCTGAGCCTGGACAGCCTCGCAAAGCGCTTCACGCCTGAGGCCATCTTTGGCGCGTTGGCCTGCGCCTACGGCCTGAGGGAGACCCCGGCCCCCGTATCGCTGGAAAAGCTCGCGGAGGATTTCACCTGGGACAAGGTGAAACGCGAGGATGTCCGGCTGCTGGAGAGCTTGACGATATCATAATCACATTACAGAACTCGCCGTAAAGGGCGAGGCAAAGGGTTGTCAGGGGCGACCGCAAAGCCCCTGACCCGCGCCCGCAGGCGCGGAATCTCTGCTGTTGGTGAAAAGCAAAAAAAGAAAAGGCTTATTCAAGCCTGACAGATACCATGATTATTCTGCAGAAAGGGTTTCGGCCTGCGGGCCGACCCGGGGGCTTTGCGATCGCCCCCGGGACCCCTTCGCAGCATGCGTTTAACGTTTGCAGGTCGGAAGACCGTCTGCAACACCCCCGAAGGGAGGCTCTCCTCATGAGTGAATTTCTGGACGCCAAACGCCGCGCCGCGCTGACCTTTTCGTGCCCGGGCTGCGGCGGAAGGCCCGTATGGGATCCCGCGTCGCGCCAGATGAAGTGCCCGTTCTGCGGCACGAGCAGCGCCATCGAGATGGATCAGACGCCGCCGGTGGAATACCCGATCGAGCAGGCGGGCGACGCGAGCGCCCAGGACTGGGGCGAGGCGAAGCGTGTCGTGCGCTGCGAGGGCTGCGGCGCGCAGACGATCCTGGGCAAAGAGGAGACGGCGACGCTGTGTCCCTTCTGCGGCAGTCCGCATGTGCTGGAGGATCAGAGCGCCGTGGGCATCGCCCCGGAGAGCGTGCTGCCCTTCGCCGTGCCGAAGGAGAAGGCCGTGAGCGGCTTCCGCGCCTGGCTCAAGGGCAAGCCTTTCGCGCCGGGCAAGGCGAAGAAGATGGCGGCCCTCGGCGAGATCGCGGGCGTCTATCTGCCCCACTGGACCTATGACAGCGACACCGTCAGCGACTACACGGGCCAGGCGGGCCACTGGTATTATGTGACGAAGACCCGCACCGTGATGCGCGACGGCAAGCAGGTGCAGGAGCAGTACGAGGAGCGCCACACGCGCTGGGAGCCCACCGCGGGCACCGTGAGCCGGAAGTTCGACGACGTGGTGGTGGCGGGCAGCGAACGCCTGCCGGAGGGCCTGCTGCAGCGCGTGCAGCCCTACAACATGAATGAGCTCTGCCGCTATCAGCCGGGCTTCCTCTCCGGCTTCACTGCGGAGAAGGCCGCCGTGGACGTGCACAAGGGCTGGGACCGCGCCAGGAACCGCATCGAGGCGACCATGAAGGAGCTCGCCGTGCGCGACATCCTGACCCACGCGGACGAGGCGCAGGTCACCTCCATCAGCTCAAAGCACCGCAAGGTGAAGTACAAGCTGACGCTGCTGCCGATGTGGCTCTCCTCCTTCACCTGGAAGGAGAAGACCTACCACGTGCTGGTCAACGGCCAGTCGGGCAAATGCGGCGGGGAAGCGCCCGTCAGCCCGTGGCGCGTGGCGGCGCTGGTCCTCGCGATTCTCGCTGTGCTCGGCGTGGCGTATTATTTCTTCATGATCAGCGGCGATGGCGGCGAGATGCTGGACGGCCTGAGCGTGATGGTGGGGTACTGAGCTTTCCCGCTGAACCTCACAAAGACTGGAATCACAAAGAGCTATCCTTTGAAAGGGACAGCTCTTTTCTCTTCTCTGCGCTTCTGCAGGCGCAGAGAAAAACGGCACAGCGCTCAGCGCCATGCCGCAGGGGGGTGGATCGGGATCAGGGATGTTCATCGGCGCATAGCCGCCCCGTGGGCTCACGCCTTCCGCGGACGCGCCGACCGCGCAGACCGGCACGGCCGGGAGCAGCGGAGAAGACCTTTTCATTGCGTCGGGGAAGTCCGGCGATGCTGTCAGCCGTCCGCGAGCTCACGGATTACCGCCGAAGAGTCGCCGCCGATGATGATGGACCGCTGAGCGATAGCGTCGGGTACGGCGTCCTCCTCGAGGTTCAGGCAGGCGTAGACGGCGTCGGGATTCCGGTAGACCTGCTGCCAGAAATTGTACTTGATGATGCCGGGCGTATTGTAGCCCACGCCGATTTCCAGGAAGACGACGCGACCCTTCTGATGCGCGGTCAGCCAGGCCTCATAGGCCGCGGCGGCATTCTTCCAACCCTCGTCTTCCACGAAGCGATCATCTGAGCGCAGATTCAGCGTGAGGGGCCTGCCGCAGTTTGGGCACTTCGGCAAAAGGTCGGTCGGAACGCTCATGGCGGCTTCCCGGCCCTCGGGGAGAACCAGCTCGCCGTGCGCGCCGATCCGGAAGCCCTGGGCGAGAATCATGCGGCGCACGCTGTCCTCGTTGTCCCAGGTCTTCTGACAGCAGGGCTTGGAACACTGAAAGAGACCGTAGTCGCCCTGCGTGTAGAAGAGCCGCGCCTTGTCAAAGCCGGCCTTCTGGAAACAGTGGTCGACGTTCGTGGTCAGGACGAAATAGTCTTTGCCCCGCACGAGGCGGAGGAGATCGCTGTAGGTGCTCTTCGGGGCGTCCGTATAGCGGTTGACCCAGATGTTTCGGCTCCAGAAAGCCCAGAATTCCTCCTGCGTCGGATAGGGATAGAAGCCGCCGGAGTACATATCCCGGAAGCCGTATTTCCTGCCGAAGTCTGCAAAATGCTTCTCAAAACGCTCCCCGGAATAGACGAAGCCTGCCGCCGTGGAGAGCCCCGCGCCTGCGCCGATGATCACCGCGTGCGCGCCGGAGATCGCTTCCTTCAGTTGTCTGGTTTTCTCATTCATGGTATCCACTCCTTGCCGCCTGACCGCGGCGGCAGGATCATGATAACACATTTGGGCGCGGGAGGGAAGCGCGCTTTTTTGCAGCGCCTTTGCGACAAAAAAGCGCTTTTCCTCCGCGGCTTGGGAGGGAGAGCGCCGGACGGAAGAGGCCGGCTGGCCCGATGCGCGCATCGTGAGGAAGGAACCCTTTACGGCCTTTCCGCAGGCTTGCATGGAGCCTCATGAGGGCCTGCGCTTTGTCCGGCAGAGCGGCGGCGCAGAGGGCAACTGAGCCGGTGAATCCGCAATCAACCCCAAAACACAGCCTCCGTTCACAGGCACAGCCTGCGGCCGGAGGCTTTTTGCTTCTCATGCCGGGAAGGAAATCCGCGCGGCGAAGAAGGAAAACAGCCTTGCGCACAGAATACCTGTGAGCGGTTCGGATGAGCGCGCATACGGACAGGTGCGGAATCCGGACGCGATTTTCACGCAAAAAGGAGCTTCTCAGGCATGCGCAAGATGCAGCCGTTTTCCCTGACGTCGGGGCCGCTGTTCCCGGCGATTGTGCGGTTCAGCCTGCCGCTGATGGCTTCCAACGTTCTGCAGGTGCTGTTCAATATGTCGGACATCGCCGTGGTCGGGCGCTTTGCCGGGCCGCGGGCTCTGGGGGCGGTCGGATCGACCACGATCCTGGTCAGCCTGTTCACGGGCTTCCTGATCGGTATGGGCAGCGGCGTCAACGTGGTCACCGCGCGCTATCTCGGCGCGGGCCGGCATAAGGACGTTTCCCAAACCGTACACACGTCGGCGATCCTCCTGCTGGCGACGGGCGTGCTCCTCCTGCTCGCGGGCTTCCTGCTGACACCCGCCATGCTGCGGCTGATGGGCACCAAGGACGAGCTGCTGGAAGGCGCGGTCCGCTATCTGCGCATCTATCTGCTGGGAATGCCAGCGATGGCCGTCTTCAACTTCGGCAACGGCGTCCTCTCCGCGTCCGGCGACACGAGGCGGCCGCTGCTCTTTCTCTCCATCGCCGGCGTGCTGAACGTCCTCCTCAACCTGCTCTTCGTGATCGTCTTCCGCATGGCGGAGGCGGGCGTGGCGCTGGCTTCCGCGCTCTCGCAGGGCGTGTCCGCCTGCCTGATTGTGCTCTCCCTGATGCACAGAGATTCCTCCATCGGCCTGCACAGAGATATGCTGAGGCTCGACGCGGCCAAGTGCCGCCAGGTGCTCTCCATCTCCATCCCGTCCGGGATGCAGAACGCGATCTTCGCCATCGCGAACCTCTTCATCCAGGCGGGCGTGAACAGCTTTGACGCCGTGGTGGTGGAGGGCAACTCGGCGGCGGCCAACGCGGACGCCCTGGTCTACGACGTGATGGCCGCCGTCTATCTGGCCTGCTCCAGCTTCATGAGCCAGAACTACGGTGCGAAGCAGGAGGAACGCGTACGGAAGAGCTACCTGATCTGTCTCGGGCTCTCCTTTGGCATCGCCGCCGTGATGAGCGGCTTCCTGGTGGTTTTCGGAAGGGCTTTCCTCTCGCTCTTCACCAAGGACGCGGAGGTGGTGGAGGCCGGGCTGACACGTCTGCGCGTGATGGGCTGCTCGTACGCCTTCTCGGCCCTGATGGACTGCACCATCGCGGCGTCGAGGGGACTCGGGCGGAGCATGGTGCCGACGGTGATTGTGATTCTCGGCTCATGCGTTTTCAGGGTGATCTGGGTGTTTACTGTGTTTGCGCATTTTCACACGATCCTGTCGCTCTATCTGTTGTATATCTTCAGCTGGACGATCACCGGGGTAGCGGAGCTGGTGTATTTTATTCACTGCTATCGGGAGAGGATGAGGCTGATCCAGCCGGTGGAGGGGTGAAAGGGCGGGAGGAAGTCCGCCGCTCGCCCGAAGCGTTCTCTTTTTGCAGTCATTGATTTGAAGATGGTGACCCCACCCCGGCCCCTCCCCGCGAGCGGGGAGGGGAGTTGTTTTTTGGGAAGGCCAGGGGACGCTTTCCGCGGGAAAGCGTCCCCTGGAACCCCTCGAAAAGCGCTCCTGCGGAGGGCTTCACTGTTCCAGAGCGAACTGAAAGCGCTCAACGCGGGCGAAGGTTTGCAAAGGGCGATCGCAAAGCCCTTTGCCCGCGCCCGCAGGC
>CAMNLM010000011.1 GCA_946543085.1 uncultured Clostridia bacterium
TGATCTGCCGCGTGATGCACAGCTCGGCGAAGGCGCGGAAGGAGGAGAGCTTGTCCGCGCGGTAGTCGCGGATCGCCTTGTACAGGCCGATCATGCCCTCCTGCACGATGTCCTCGTGGTCCGCGCCGATGAGGAAATAGCTGCGGGCCTTGGAGCGCACGAAGTTCTTGTACTTGTCCAGCAGGTACTCCACGGCCTCGTCGTTGCCCTCGTGGCACTGCTCCACCACTTCCTCGTCGCTCATGCCGGAAAAGCGCGCGTCAAAGCGGCTGGCGACGCCCGTCTCCCGCGCGCCGTCCTCAGCTTCGCGGAGCGGGATTTCTTCCGCGTCCTCCGCGATTGCGCGGCCGTCTCCCTCTGCGGCGCCGGCTTCCTCCGCCCTGTCCGTCTCCGGCGTCTCCGCCAGCGCTTCGGGGCTGTCCGTCTCCGGGAAGGGATTGTCCGCCCTGTTCGCTCCGTTCGACCAGTCCATGCTTTTCTCCTTTGTGATGCGCCTTTGTCTCCGGTCTTTCCGCTATCCCCGTCTTCTCGGACGGAGGAGGCCCGTCCGGCTTCTCTCTCCCGCGCTGATCCGCGTGCTCACCCTCCGCGCCCCGGCCGCGCCGCATCTCCTCCAGCGCGTCCAGCACGTGATTGGGGAGGCGCGCGCCGATGGGGCTGCGCTGGGTGCCGGAGCGGTTTTCCGCGCCGCTGAGGCCGGACTGCCGCGCCTGGCCCATCTCGCGCAGGAGCTCCCGCGACGTCAGCCGGGTCGCGCCGGTGGAGAGCACCTGCGACTGCTCCAGCCCGTCCGACGTGGCGACGCGCACAGACCGGTAGCGCGGGGTTTCGGCGACCAGGCGCTCGATGTAGCTGTCGGCGGTCTCCGCGTGCCGGGTGAACACGGTGGTCACCCCGCCGTGCACCTCCTCGGAGCGTAGCTTGCGGTCGGACAGATACCCGTCGAAGACGAGCACGATCTCCTCGCCCGCGTACCCGGCGAAATCCTCCAGGCGGCGGGCCAGCTGGTCGCGGCTCTCGTCCATCGTCCAGGCCCTGTCCTTCGCTTCCTTCCACGCGCCGATGACGTTGTAGCCGTCGACGATCAGCAGGGGTTTCATGCCCGCCTGCCCGAGAGCACCCTGTACATCACGACGCCCGCCGCGACGCTCGCGTTCAGGCTGTCGATGACGCCCTTCATGGGCAGGGACACCCGATGGTCGCACTTCTCCAGGGTGAGACGGCTGATGCCCTCGCCCTCGCTGCCGACGACCAGGGCGACGCCGCCCCGGAAATCGACCTTTTCGTAATCCTCGCCGTCCATCGTGACGGCATAGACCCACACGCCGCGCTTCTTCAGCTCGTCGATCTCGCGGTTGAGGTTGGTCACGCGGGCCACGCGCATGTGCTCGATGGCGCCGGCGGACGCCTTCACGGCGGCGGGGGTCAGGCCCACGCCGCGGCGCTCGCGGACGATGACGCCGTGCGCGCCGACGCACTCCGCCGAGCGGATCACAGCGCCGAGGTTCTGCGGATCGGTCACGCCGTCCAGGATGACAAGGAAGGGATCCTCGCCCTTCTGCGCGGCGTCGTCCAGCATCTCCTCGACCGTGGAATAGCTGTAGGCGGAGACGAAGGCCACCATGCCCTGGTGGTGGGGCGTGATCTCGTCCAGGCGGCTCTTCTCGACCTCCTGCACGGGCACATGGGCCTCCTTGGCCATCTGCACGATCTGCCGCGCGGAGCCGGACAGCTCGCCGCGCACAACCAGCAGCTTCTCGATGTCGCGGCCGCTCTTGAGAGCCTCGCGGATCGGGTTGCGGCCGGAGAGCAGGTTCTCGGGCACCTCGTTCACGGGCTGATGCGCAGGCGCGGCCTCGGCCACATGCTCGAAGTCGAGGTAGCTCTTCTGCGGCTTCTCGCTCTCGAAGCCGGCCTCGGCGCGGGGACGGCGGTTTTCGCGGTTTTCGCGGTTTTCGCGGTTCTCACGAAAATCGCGGGAATCACGGCGATCCCGGTTGCCGTAGGAGCGGCCCTCGCCGTACGGCTTGCGGCCCTCCTCGGAGCGGTAGCCGCCGCGGCCGCTGTTGGAGCGGTGCTCGCCGTAGCCGTTGGTTCTGCGCTCGCCGTAGCCGGACTTGCGGTCGCTGGGACCGGCGTAGCCGCCGGGCTTGCGGTCATAACCGCGCTGCGGGCGGCCGGTGCGGAAGGGGGTATCCTGGTCCGCGTCCGGGCCAAAGCGGCGGCGCGGCGCGTCGGAATAGCGGCTGCCCTCCTCCTCCCAGGAGGAGCGGGCGGGGTTCACGGGCCTGCGGCCCTTGTTTTTCGGCTGATCATAGAATGCCATGGCAGTGTTTTTCTCCTTTTTATACAGGTGGGTGGATGTGGATGGTGATGTGTGGGAACGGTTTCGCGCCGAAGCGCTGTTTTTTTCAAGCGGCGGCGGGGCCGCCTTTTCTCCGGTGAAGGCTTTATGCCTGACCGCGCTTCAGCTCTTCCAGCAGCCGCTTCCGCGCCTCGCGGATCTCCTTCGCGCGGCCGCAGCTTTTTTCGCCCTCGGGACAGGCGCCGCGCAGGCAGCCGGGGCCGCTGTCGGCGAAGAGCGTCGGGGCCACCTCGAGGCACAGGCGGTGCATCTGCGTGGCGACCGAGCGGATCTCCCACTGGGCGCGGCTGCACATCCGCAGCGAGAAGAAGTGCCGCAGCTCGCGGACGTTCATGGTGACGAGCATGCGCGTCTCACACGCGCCGGGCAGCACGAAGCGCGCGTCCTCGTTGCCGCCCTCGCCCGCGCCGAGCTTCTCCTGCCAGCCGGTGTACCAGGCGTGCAGCTGATCCATCTGCGCCTCGTATTCCCTCACGGCCTCCTCGCCCAGATTGCGGATGGCCGGCGGCACAATATAATTGAAGCCCGAGGCGTAGGACACATAGCGCTGGCTCTGCACCGAAAAGCTCGCCAGGCGGTGGCGCGTCATCTGCGCCAGGAAGACGCGGCTGACGCCCTCGATGCCAAAGGTGAAGGATGCGTGCTCGAACACGGACTCATGGCCCATGCTCAGCAGGCGCTCCACAAACGCGGTCTGGTCTTTGGCGCTGACGCGCTGGAGCAGGTCGTCCACGTTCGCGCGGGAATAGCACAGCCGCGCGCCGAGGGCGACGGTCTCCTCGGGGGACAGGGTGTGGCGGATCAGCGCCACCTTCGGGGTTACTGCGGGCATGGGGTTTCCTCCTCCTGACTCAGGCGGAACAGCCGCAGCAGGCGCTCCTCCTGTCCGGTGACGTACAGATAGCCGATCAGCGCTTCCAGGGCGGTCGCGGCGGCGTAATCCGCGGGATCCTGGTTTTTGGGCGCGTGGTGCCTGGGGTGGGCGTTGCGGCCCCGATGGACGATGGCGGCCTCCTCCGGTGTCAGCTCGGCCTTCACCCGGCGCAGCGCCCGGTGCTGGGCGGCGGCGTTGACGAGGCTGACGGCCTGCTGGTGCATGTGGCGGACATTGAGCCCCTGCCACAGCTGCCGGCTGCGGATCAGCAGATCCCACACCGTGTCCCCGATATAGGCCAGCTGCAGCGGAGACAGCAGCCGCGCCCGCTCTTCGGCCATCGGCGTTTCCTCGCGAAGCACCCGCATTCCCCCTTTGACGGCTTCAACAGAGTGATTATAGCATAAGATCGCATGAAAACAAGGGAATCGGTCAAGAAAAAAGGGTTATCCTTCTTGCTGTGCGCGCGGGCCCGGACGGGCGTCTGCCGGGGCCGCGGAGGAGGGGGATGCGTATGAGACTCACTTTCCACATCGGCCCGTTCAGCTTTCCCGAGAATCCCGAAAATTCCCCGCCCCGCTTGACAAGGCCCTTCCTATTTGTTATGCTACCGGGCGAAGGGAGTAGCCCGCACGGCTCCGGCCGTGTTCCATAGATCGTCAGGACGGTGGTTACACCCGGTCTGTGTGAGAAAGCGGCGAGACTTCGCTGTGTGGGGCGAGGTCTCTTTTTCTTCGCCTTCTTCCCCGAAAGCGCCAAAGGAGGTTTTTCCGTTGAACCTGAAAACCCTGGCCATTATCCTGTTCGTCGTGCTGTACGCGCTGATGGTCGCCCTGCCCAAGCGCCGGGTGTGGGTCGCGCTTGGCGCGGCGTGCATCAGCGTCATCGCGGGGATCCTGCCCGTGGGGCGCGTGCCGCACGTCATCAACTGGAACGTGCTGCTGATGATCTCCGGCACGATGATCGTCGTGGACTACTTCATCGAGTCCAAAATGCCCAACCGCATCGCGGACGTGCTGCTGGATAAATCCAAGAACGTGAAGTGGGTCACCATCCTCATGTCCCTGTTCGCGGGCATCATCTCCGCCTTCATCGACAACGTGGCGACGGTGCTCATGGTCGCGCCGGTGGCCCTGGCCATCTGCAAGCAGCTGAAGATCTCGCCCGTGGCGATGATCCTGGCCATCGCCGTCAGCTCCAACCTGCAGGGCGCGGCGACCCTGGTGGGCGACACCACGTCCATCATGCTCGGCGGTTACGCGGACATGAACTTCATCGAGTTCTTCTGGATGAACGGCCGTCCCGGCATCTTCTTCGCGGTGGAGCTGGGCGCGCTGGCGACCGTGCCCGTGCTGATGTTCCTCTTCCGCAAGGACACCCAGCCCGTCAAGGCCGGCGCGCGCACCGAGGTGAAGGGCATCATGCCCACCGTGATGCTCTGCCTGGTCGTGCTGCTGCTGATCATCGCGTCCTTCCTGCCCTGGGGCATCGTGCTGCCGGACGGCGCGGAAATCACCAACGGCGTCATCTGCGCGGCCCTGGCCGTGCTGACCGTTCTCCTCGACGGCCTCACCAGGCATGACTGGAGCGGCGCAAAGCGCTCCCTCTCCGCCCTGGACTGGGAGACCCTGCTGCTGCTCGCGTCCCTCTTCTGCGTCATCGCGGGCCTGACCGAGGTCGGCGTCATCGAGGACATGGCCGGCTGGATCACCAAAACCGGCGGCAACAACCTCTTCCTGCTCTATACCGTGGTGGTCTGGGGCAGCGTGCTGATCTCCGCCTTCGTGGACAACATCCCCTATGTGGCGACCATGCTGCCCGTGCTGCAGAGCGTCACCGCCATGATGGGCATCGAGCCCTACCTGCTGTATTTCGGCCTGCTGAGCGGCGCGACCCTGGGCGGCAACCTGACGCCCATCGGCGCCTCCGCAAACATCGCCGCGGTGGGCCTGCTGCGCAAGCAGGGCGACGAGGTCTCCTTCGGCCAGTTCATGCGCATCGGCGTGCCGCTGACGCTCACCGCCGTCATGGCCGGTTACGTGTACCTCTGGGTCGTCTGGAGATAAGGCGCATCCGCCTTCCCCCTGCCGGGGAAAGTCCGGGAAAGGGGTTCCTTCTCCAACAAACTTCTTGCGAAAATGGCAAAATTGTGCTATGATATGACCAGATCGAGGCACTCGCCCTTGTGGCGACCGACAGAAAAGCGAGGGATACGTATGGCAAAAACGATCTCTGTCATCACAATCGGCAGACAGTACGGCAGCGGCGGCCGCGTCGTGGGACGCGCCCTGGCGGAGAAGCTGGGGATTCCTTATTATGACAAGGAACTGCTCGCGGAGGCCGCGAAGGACAGCGGCATCTGCCAGGAGCTGTTCGAGGATCACGATGAAAAGCCCACCCGTTCCCTGCTGTTCTCGCTGGTGACCGGCACGTCGCTGCACGGGGACGCGGGCAGCGCGTACATGGATATGCCGCTGAACCACAAGATTTTCCTTGCGCAGTTTGACGCCATCCGCCGCATCGCGGGCGAGGGCCCCTGCGTCATCGTGGGCCGCTGCGCGGACTATGTGCTGCGCGACCAGCCGCACGTGGTCAACGTGTTCATCAAGGCCGACATGGCCCACCGCGTGGCCCGCGCCATCGAGCGCGGCGCGGATCCCGCCAAGGCGGAGGACGTGGTGCGCAAGGCGGACAAGCAGCGCGCCAGTTACTACAACTATTACGCGACTTCCACCTGGGGCGACGTGAATAACTACGACATCTGCCTCGACACGGGCAAGATCGGCTATGCCGGCGCCGTGGATCTCATCTGCAACTATGTGGCGCTGCGCGAGGCCGCGCTGGCGGGGAAGTAAAGCGATGCGCCGTCTCATGAGAGCGTGGGCGCGGAGAACAGGAGGGTGCTTAGCGGCCCTCCTGTTTGCGCTGTGCGTTTGGCCAATGACGCCGGCCCACGCCGAGCTGAACTGGCCGAAGCCGTCCTCCTCCGGGCAGGAGGCCGCGCAGGCCTACATAGAGCGCGTCAATACCCAGCTCACCATCCAGAAGGCACGGAAGATCAATTCGCTTTTCGAGTGCTATCCGTCCTTCGCGAGCCTGGGCATCACCGACAGCGACAACGCCGAAACCCCGGAGCAGACCGAGCTGATCCTGACCATGGCGAGCGGCTCCCTCGACAAGCTGGAGCTGCACACGGCGGACCTGGAGGCCTTTCCGGTGCTGGCCGCCGCGTGCATTCAGGCCGCCGCGGGCGATTCGCTGACCATGCAGGAGGCGCTGAAGGACCCCGCGGCCTATCTCAAGCGCGTGAAGGCCGACAGCACGGACTCCTTCGCGGACAACGTGATGGAGGAGAAGGGCGATACCCTCCGCGCCTACTACGCCTACGCCCCGAATCCCTACCATGACGGTGTGCCGTGGATCACGCTGACGCTGATTTTCCCCCGGGAGAGCGGCACGGCCACCCTCTCGGTGACGC
The DNA here is from genome assembly GCA_946543085.1 of uncultured Clostridia bacterium. Taxonomy (GTDB): domain Bacteria; phylum Bacillota; class Clostridia; order Christensenellales; family Aristaeellaceae; genus RUG11272. The sequence goes on from CAMNLM010000011.1 coordinate 6,718, forward strand.
CTGTGCCCGACACGCAGGAGGTCACCCGCCGCATCTCCAACGACGACGGCGACCCGGACTGGGTCGGCTACTACCAGCCCCTCGGCGAGGAACCGCACCTGGAGATCTTCACGACCCCCACGCCCGAGCCGGACTCGGCGGTCTACGGGTATTGACGGAACAGCAGGCCAAGAGCCGTCTCACGCGAGGCGGCTTTTTCTGCGCGTCCGCGTGAGTGCCGCTTCTTCCGCGGGAGGGCGGGCGCGATTGCCGCGCCCTTGCAAGTCGCCGCGTGCGCTCTTTCATCTTTTGCGCGATTTCCGTCCCCAAATCGCTGAAACATTCGCTCACCGTTTGCCGAACATTGTACATCTTTTGCATTTTTCTTTTCTAAAGCTTGCAATTTCATGTGGGCTGGACTATACTTTGCACATCCTCGAAAGGAGATGGATAGAATATGAAAAAGATTCTTGCGATCATGCTGGCTGTTGCTCTGTTGATCCCGACTTTCGCCCTGGCGGATAATGTCGTGAAGATCGGCGTGTTTGAGCCCTCCTCCGGCGACAACGGCGCGGGCGGCAAGCAGGAAGTGCTGGGCGTGGAATATGCCAACACCCTGAAGCCCACCGTGAACATCGGCGGCACTGAATACACCGTGCAGCTGGTCAACGTGGACAACCAGTCCGATTCCTCCAAGGCCGTCACCGCGGCGCAGGAGCTGGTCTCCAGCGGCGTGGCGCTCGTGCTGGGCTCCTATGGCTCCGGCGCCTCCATGGCCGGCGGCGACGTGTTCGCCGAGGCCGGCGTGCCCGCTATCGGCCTGAGCTGCACCAACCCCAACGTCACCGCCCTGTGCGATTATTACTGGCGCATCTGCTTCCTGGATCCCTTCCAGGGCTCCGTGATGGCGAACTTCGCCAACTCCCTCGGCTGCAAGAAGGCCTATGTGCTCACCATGCTGGGTGAGGACTACGGCAACGGCCTGGGCTACTACTTCACCACTGCGTTCCAGGGCCTGGGCGGCGAGGTCGTCTCCGAGACCTTCACCGAGGGCAACAGCGACTTCACCGCGTACATCAACAACGCCATTTCCAATGGCTGCGACGTGGTGTTCGCCCCCTCCGCCACCACCTACGCGTCCCTGATCATCGACCAGGCCGCGTCCATGAACGTGACCTTCCCGCTGCTGGCCGGCGATACCTGGGAGTCCTCCGTGATTCTGGAAGCCGCCGCGGGCAAGAACATCGATGTGTATGTCTCCACCTTCTTTGACGAGAACGACACCTCCGGCCCCGCCTCTGCCTTCGTCACCGGATTCAAGGCCTGGCTGAACGACAACGCGGACAAGAAGACCAACAACGGCGGCAACGACATCGTCGCGGCTGTGTCCGCCCTGGGCTTCGACGGCTACAACGTGGCCCTGGCCGCGCTGGAAGCTGCTGGCTCCATCGAGCCCGCGGATGTGGCGGCCGTGCTGCCCTCCGTCGTGTATGAGGACGCCGTGACCGGCTCCATCTCCTTCGACGACATCGGCGATGCCAAGAAGGACATGGCCTATGTCAAGAAAGCCAACACCGAGACGGTCGCCTTTGACTTCGTGAAGACCCAGAGCGTCGCGGGTCTCGAGTGAGGCGCATCCATCCTGACTGACAGCGAACCCGCGGCCACACCGTCGCGGGTTCGTTTCGTAGGCAAAAGAAAATTTCAATCAAAGCACATGATAAGATCGGCGGGCGAAGGTTTGCAAAGGGCTCGGAGCGCCCGAAAAACGCCATGTTATGGCGTTTTTAGCGGAGAGCGGGCGGCAGCCCCGGACCGATCGCAAAGCCCTTTGCCCGCGCCCGCAGGCGCGGAATCCTGCTGTCATAGAGCGCTTGCATCGCAAGAGCTCCGAACCCCTCCCGGAGGAACAAACATGTTCAACCAGCTATTGCCATACCTGCTCGCCGGCATCTCGGTGGGCGGACAGTACGCGCTCATCGCTGTGGGCTACACCATGGTCTACGGCATCCTGCGCCTGATCAACTTCGCCCACGGCGACGTGTTCACGGCGGCGGGCTTCTTCATGGTGTACCTCATGGCCACCATGCCGCTGAGCGTGGCCGCGCCGCTGGTCATCGTGCTCACGGTGGCGCTGGGCTTCACGCTGGAGCGCGTGGCCTACAAGCCCCTGCGCCAGGCCCCGCGCATGTCGGTCATGATTTCCGCCATCGGCGCGAGCTACCTGCTGCAGAACCTGATGTGGTACGTCACGGGCGGCCTGGCCAAGCAGTACCCGGTGCTGCCGCTGCTCTCGGACAGCGTGCAGATCTTTTCCGCGTCCACCAAGGTGGTGACCCTGGTGACGCCCGTGCTGACGGTGCTGCTCGTCATTGCCCTGCAGATGCTCATCAAGCACACGAAGATCGGCATGGCCATGCGCGCGGTGTCCGTGGACTTTGAGACCTCGCAGCTGATGGGCATCAAGATCAATTCGGTCATCTCCACCACCTTCATCATCGGTTCGGCCCTGGCAGCGGTGGGCTCCATGCTGTATTTCACGAACTACTCCACCGTGACGCCCACGGTCGGCGCAATGCCCGGCCTGAAGGCCTTCGTCGCGGCGGTGTTCGGCGGCATCGGCTCCATTCCCGGCGCGGTGATCGGCGCGTTCATCATCGGCATCTGCGAGAATCTGATCAAGGCGGCGGGCTACACGGCCTTCTCGGACGCCTTCACCTTCGCCCTGCTGATCGTGGTGCTGCTGTTCCGGCCCACCGGCCTGTTCGGCGAGAAGACCTCGGAGAAAGTGTGAGGTGAGCGCCATGAAGAAAATTTCCAACACCCGCAAGATCGTCTCCGTGGCGGTCGTGTTCCTGATCTATTTCCTCGCGTGGTTCGCGGAGAAGAGCCTCGGCACCAACTCCATGCTCATCACCGTGCTGAAGAAGGGCGCGGTCTACGCCCTCATCGCGGCCTCGATGAACCTGCTCAACGGCTTCACCGGCCTGTTTTCCCTGGGCCAGGCGGGATTTATGCTCGTGGGCGCTTACACCTACGCGGTCTTCACGATCCCGCTGAACCGTCACGCGGCCGTCTATCAGTACTATAACGGCGGCATCATCCAGTTCCAGCTGCCGATGCTCGTGGCCCTGCTGCTGGCCGGCGTGCTGGCGGCCTGCCTGGCGGCGCTGGTCGGCCTGCCGGTGCTGCGCCTCAAGAGCGACTACCTGGCCATCGCCACCCTGGGCTTCGCGGAGATCATCCGCGCCATCGTCCAGTGGGACACCCTCGGCCCGATCACCAACGGCTCCAATCTGCTCAAGACTTACCCGACCTTCAAGGACGCGAAGATCCTGGGCTCCACGGTGCTGTTCCCCTTCGTCGTCTCGGGCGTCTGCATCGTGGTCATCCTGCTGCTGATCAACTCCACCTACGGCCGCGCCTTCAAGGCCATCCGCGACGATGAGATCGCGGCGGAGGCCATGGGCGTGAACCTCTTCCATCACAAGGAGCTGGCCTTCGTCATCAGCTGCTTCTTCGCGGGCATCGGCGGCGCACTGCTGGCCATGTTCCAGGGCACGGTGCAGGCGAACTCCTTCAAGTCCTCCATGACCTACGATATCCTGCTGATGGTCGTCATCGGCGGCATGGGCTCCATCTCCGGCAGCGTGCTGGCCTCCTTCCTGTACATCGCGTGCAGCGAGTGGTGGCTGCGCTTCCTGGACAACGAGCTGATGATCGGGACCTTCCAGGTGCCGCTGCTGCGCTCGGGCTTCCGCATGGTGGTGTTCTCGGCGGTCATCATGGTGGTGGTGCTCTTCTTCCGCAAGGGCCTCATGGGCGACCGTGAGCTGTGGAACCTGCGCCTGAACCGCGAAAGGAGGACCAAGCGATGAGCAAGGACAACAACATCCTGCGCGTGGAGCACCTGACGATGCAGTTCGGCGGCGTGGTGGCGGTCAATGACCTCAACATGGAGATCAACGAGGGCGAGATCGTCGCCCTGATCGGCCCCAACGGCGCGGGCAAGACCACGGCCTTCAACTGCGTGACCGGCGTGTATGAGCCGACGAACGGCCAGGTGAGCTTCAAGGGCCTGCCGATCGCGCGCAGCCATCCCTCCGGCAAGATGCGCAAGCTCTATGCGGGCACGGCGGCGGACCAGTACGTCAACGGCACCGTGCGCCTGAGCCCCGACCACGTGACGAAGCTCGGCATCGCCCGCACCTTCCAGAACATCCGCCTCTTCAAGGGCATGACCGTGTTTGACAACGTGCTGCTGGCGACGCACCTGCGGCGCACGAGCAACGTCTTCACCGCGACCTTCCGCCTGAACTGGCGCGAGGAGAAGCGCAACCGCGCCCGCACGATGGAGCTGCTGAAGATTGTCGGCCTGGACGACGTGGCGGACGAGATGGCAACGAGCCTGCCCTACGGCAAGCAGCGCCGCCTAGAGATCGCCCGCGCCCTGGCCACCGACCCGACGCTGCTCCTGCTGGATGAGCCCGCCGCGGGCATGAATCCGCAGGAGACCGACGAGCTGAGCGCCTTCATCCGGCAGATCAAGGATCAGTTCGGCCTCACGGTGTTCGTCATCGAGCACCACATGAACCTGGTCATGGACATCTCCGACCGCATCTACGTGATCGATTTCGGCAAGCTGATCGCCGAGGGCACGCCTGCGGAAATCCAGGCGAATCCGGCCGTGATCGAGGCCTATCTGGGAGGTGGCGAGGAATGAGCCTGCTCTATATCGAAGACCTGCGCGTCTCCTACGGCGGCATTGAGGCCATCAAGGGGATCTCCATCACGGTGGAGAAGGGCGAGATCGTCACCCTGATCGGCGCGAACGGCGCGGGCAAATCGACCACGCTGCGCGCCATCTCCGGTCTGGTGCCCCTCAAGACCGGCACCATCACCTACGACGGCAGCGTCATCTCGGGCCAGAGCCCGCAGAAGATCGTCTCCGAGGGCATCTGCATGGTGCCGGAGGGCCGCCGCGTGTTCCCGAACCTGACGGTGCTGGAGAACCTGCGCATCGGCGCGTACCTGCGCAAGGACGACATCCAGCCCGACATCGACCACGTCTACCAGCTCTTCCCGCGGCTGAAGGAGCGCTCCTGGCAGCTGGCCGGCACGCTCTCCGGCGGCGAGCAGCAGATGCTCGCCGTGGGCCGCGCGATGATGATGCGGCCCAAGCTGCTGATGATGGACGAGCCCTCCCTGGGCCTGGCCCCGCTGGTCATCCGCGACATCTTCAAGATCATCGAAACCCTGCACGCCGAGGGCATCACGATTCTGCTGGTGGAGCAGAACGCGAACGCCGCCCTGCGCATCGCGGACAGCGCCTACGTGCTGGAGACCGGCAGCCTCGGCATGCACGGCACCGGCAGGGAACTGCTGGACGACCCGCGCGTGAAGGAAGCGTACCTGGGCAAGGCGAGATAACCGCGCAGCGTCCGGCTGGAAAAAACTCCATGGCAATCAGTGATGATTTCATGGAGTTTTTTTCTGCAATTCCTTGATTTTACAGCCTGTCTCCGCTATACTGAATCAGAGCGGTTCCCCACCCCTCCGCGCGGGCGGAAGGGGGGACACAACAGGATACGGAGGTTTCGCGCCATGAAAAAGATTCTTGCAGCGCTGCTTCTTCTCGCGATGACATCCCTTTTCATGGCGGCTTTTGCCGGGGCGGAGGCTGTCGTCTACACAGCCGACGCTCCCGCGCTGGAGAAGGCGGCGGGCATTGGCATCAGCAGCGACGCCGCGGCGGAGGGCTTCATCCGCAGGGCCTTCGGCCTGCCCGATCTCGCGCCGGTGTCGCGCGCGCCGAAGCGCGTGGAGACGCTGACATGCGAAGCGGATGTGCGGATTTACGAAACCGTATATGGCTACATTCGGCAGGTGATTACTGGCCAGCGGGAAAGCACCGAGTTTTCTATCCCCATAGAAGAAGTCTTTGATCAGGTGAAGTTCACAGCCAAAGATCTGGGCGGAACTGAGATTGTTGTGAATGGTGCCATCAACGACGAGGCCACGAACAAGATGGGAGAAATCAATGCATACACTTCAGACTAGTTACCACATAAAGAACCATGAAACGACAACAAGGATGAATGTAAGGGGAAAGAATACTGTCAACAGGACATTAACAGCGTGATAATCGACTGAAAAAAGAAAAGGGGCAAGGACACGATGGAAAAAAAGGTAAGGATTCTTCTGACTGCAATCTTTTTGATGGCATTGTTCTTTTCTGCAGCAAACGCTGAGCCAATTGTGGATATTCGCGATGATACCCAAAGCCGAGTGGCTCATCTAACAGATGATCCAATCATTTCTGGTTCAATTCAGCCTATGATTGGAGAGCATTATACCTATAAGATAGTAAATATAGAAAAGATTAGCAATTTTCAAGTCATAATGTATGAAGCAGATCCGAAAACAGGTAACTATTACGAATTAACAAAAGTTGCTACTTTTACGCCTAACACAGAGGGAACATTTAGTTATACCTTTAGCAAAGAAAAAACGTACTTGATACGAATCGAGAAGACCCAAAACGGATCTCAGGTTGTACTTGCTAAGCTGTATATTGATGCCGTTGACCGTTCTGCTGCAATTTCGCAGAAGGTTGCGCAAATCATTGCAGACTGCAGAACGTCAGGTGCATCAACAGACTATGAAATAGCGCTCTGGCTGCATGATTATTTGATCTATCATGCCTATTATGACCTGAATCTAATTGAACATGGGCCGGACGGCGTACTCCTCAAAGGGTATGGTGTCTGTGACAGCTACAGCAGGGCTTATCAGATGCTTCTGGACGGATTTGGTATTCCAAATTATCGCGAGGTAAGCGATGATGGAAAACACGCATGGAACGTCGTACAGATGAATGGAAAATGGTATCAGATTGATACCACGTGGGATGATCCGTCGGGCGAGGAAGTCGCTGTCAGCGGACAGGAAAGATATGTCTATTTTGCGGTCACGGATGAGATCATGGGACGTGATCATGATTATGCGATTGTCTATCCGTGCAATTCCATGGACGATAATTATTACACCCATATGGGCATACCGGAAATCTATACTTATTTTCCTGACAATATCTGGAATGAAACAGATGAAGAACTGGTCTATAATCTTACTCATGGTCTGCCTGATATCTATGCTTACAATGTTGATTCCATTATTACTGAAAGGGCAGCACAAGGAGTTGATTCCATTACTTGTGATGTGAGCAAGGGCTATGTTACAAAAGTGGAAATGTATGAAGATGGATCTGGTACTATTTGGTATGGCACAAGTCTAGCCGATGAAGTTTTTACCGCTATAGCCAAGAATAAGAGTGACCAAGCATGGACAGGCCCGGATAATACCACTGTTTACTACGATTTCACTTATGACGCATCAAAGAAACAGTTGGTTGGTCAAAAGGCATATGTACCAGACCCAAGCACCTTTACCGGCACCATGGAGTGGTTTACTTGGCCGGTACATGCAGGAGATAATGCTATTGTATATTTCAAACTCAATCAACGGGTGAGCCGACATCAGAAACTCGTGTGCGCATACAATGATTCCGAAGATAACTGGTGGGGGTTTGAGTTGAATGATGAGTACCAGTATTTCAGAATCCAAGTCACAGATGCTAACTTGATGAAGCTGGTTCTGTTGATTGATGATGAGCCCTTTGGAGTGCGTCTATATGCTGCTCCCTTGATGAGTGACAGTAAACTAATAATTCCGGAGAGTACGGAACGTATTGAGGATTTTGCGTTTGATGGAATAACATCTGAGTATATCCAGATACCGGCCGGATGCAAAACGATTGGTCATTATGCGTTTGCAAATAATAAACAACTCCGCAATGTAGTGATTCCCGCATCTGTGACAGAAATAGCGAGTGACGCATTCAATGGCTGCGATCTTGATCGCCTGTATATCACGGTTGAAACAAATTCGACTGCCGATATTATACTCAGGGGCAAGTATAACCTCCTTAAGGATCAAGGCAATATCGTACAATACAGGGGCAATTGACGCCGTATCTTGATCAAATATCCATCTGAACAGCTTTGATGGGTGAATCTGTTTCCAAAGGAATGAAGAATATGTGAATCTTCTTCCTGAACATTATTTTTGCAGCACGGTTGTAAGGTTTTGTGCAGGTAACAAGTTATGCTTCTCAGACACTTGTGACGTACCCATCATGCTCAACCCGCCCCGCCCCGCCTTTCCCGGCTCTGCGCCGCTGCCTTGCCCCTCAAATCGCAACACTTGCGCAACAGCATGTTCACCACTCTGTAACCGGGGAGGCGTTTACAGGGGCGGGCAAGAGGTGTAAAATAACTGATGACTGAGACTGCCCCTGCGGCAGCGAATGAGGGAGGAGATCCTTTCATGAAATCAAACAAGCGGATCATGGCCTTGCTGCTGTGCATGCTGATGGTGCTTTCCACCGTGTCCGCGCTGGCGGCGGATACGTTCTATGTCAGCCCCAGGAAACCCGACGAGACCAAGGAACAGGAAACGACCAAGGCGGACGAGACACCCAAGGCTGAGCCCGCCGCGGAGAGCGATCCCGCCGAGCCGGACGCGCTTCCCGAGACGCTCCCGTCCGCGGAGAGCAAGCCGAAGACCGAAGTGCCCGCCGCGACCCTGACCCCCGCCAAGCGTGTGAAGCGCTGGGTGTGGAAGAACACGGACGCCAGCTGGAACCATCTCATCTTCCTGGACGAGAACCTGAAGCTGACGGAAACCCTGGACCGCCTCGCGGACAGCTGCAACCGGCTGAACGACATGGGCCAGGATGTCTCCGTCGCCTACGCCGAGCGCCTCTTCAGCAAGGAGCAGGCGGAGATCTTCGACGGCCTGGACTATGTCGATCAGCTCTATCTGACTGTGCTGGCCGCCGGCCATCCGGACGCCGTGGCGGACTATGCCTTTGAGGGCGACGCCGCCCTCCTGCGCGACCAGATCGTGAGCCATCCCCGCTGGCACGCCTCCGCGCGCGCGAAGTACTTCCCGGTGAAGGCCGTCCGCATCAAGGGCAAGCTGTACCGCGGCTTCCCGATCGAGATTCTGATCAAGGGCGAGGAGACCATGCGCGACCGGTTCATCTTTGCCTATTACGGCGGCGAGTGGGTGCTCTCCAGGATCCATGTGGGCGAGTACAAGTGATGACCCGGCCGGTCAAACGCGCGTGATCTTCTGAGTCCGCGCGCCGGCCCGTCTGAAACCCCCTCCCTGTTTTGCGGGGAGGGGATTTTTTCGGAATTCCCGGGTCTTCGGAGGCCGCGCATGCAGAGGGCCGCGCCGGTGCTCCCCATCCAATCCCCCCAAAAATACCGCAAAAAACGCAGAGAAACGGACAGTTTCTGTCCTTGCGCAGCGCCCGGCGCTGCGGTATACTGATTCACAGCAAACACCCGCAAGGAGGCAGACCATGATCTATTATGTGAACGCGGCATCCACCCAACCCCTCGGCACGCGTGAAGCGCCCTTCAGCCGCATCCAGCAGGCGGCGGACGTCGCCATGCCGGGCGACGAGGTCGTCGTCTTTCCCGGAATCTATCGCGAGGCTGTGAACCCTGTTCACGGCGGCACGGCGGAGCAGCGCATCGTCTACCGCGCGGCGGAGAAGGGCAAAGCCGTCATCACCGGCGCGGAGCGCGTCACCGGCTGGGAGCGGGTGGAGCAGGACGTCTGGACGGCGTCGGTGCCGAACAGCCTGTTCACCGACCGCAATCCCTATACCACCCTGGTTGCGGGCGACTGGTTCATCGCAACCTTCATCGCCCATACCGGCGACGTCTACCTGAACGGCAAGTCCCTCTACGAGGTGACGGACCTGGAGCAGGTGAAGCATCCGGTGCGGTCCCACACCTCCTGGGATCCGGACTTCTCGGTCTACACCTGGTATGCCGAGCAGGACGCTGCACGGGACCGGACGGTCTTCTTCGCGAACTTCCACGGCCTGGACCCCAACGCGGAGAACGTGGAGATCAGCGCGCGGAAGAGCTGCTTCTACCCCGAGGCGGAGGGCGTCGGTTACATCACCCTCTCCGGCTTCACCGTCTGCAAGGCCGCCACGCAGTGGGCGCCGCCGACCGCCTACCAGGAGGGCATGGTCGGCCCGCACTGGTCCAAGGGCTGGATCATCGAGGACTGCGACATCAGCGAATCCAAGTGCAGCGGCATCTCCCTGGGCAAGTACCTTCAGCCCGAGAACGACAACAAGTGGCTGAAGTGGAAATACAAGGACGGCACGCAGACCGAGCGCGACTGCATCTGCCAGGCGCAGCGCGAGGGCTGGACGAAGGAGCGGATCGGCGGGCACATCATCCGCCGCTGCGAGATCCACGACTGCGGGCAGACCGGCATCGTCGGCCATCTCGGCGGCGTGTTCTCCCTGATCGAGGACAACCACATCCACCACATCAACAACAAGCAGAACCTCGCCGGCGCGGAGATCGGCGGCATCAAGATGCACGCGGCGATCGACGTGATCTACCGCCGCAACCACATCCACCACTGCACCCGCGGCCTCTGGCTGGACTGGCAGGCCCAGGGCACGCGCGTCACGGGCAACCTTTTCCACGACAACACTCTGCCCTTCGACCACCTGATGAACGAGGACGCCATGGTGGCCTACGGCGAGGACATCTTCGTGGAGGTCTCCCACGGCCCGACGCTGATCGACAACAACCTCCTGCTCTCCCGCCGCTCGCTGAAGCTGGCGACCCAGGGCGTGGCCGTGGTGCACAACGTGATCGCCGGGGCCTTCACCGCCGTCGGAACGGGCGTCAACAACGGCTCCGTGCACTACCAGTCCCCGCGCTATACGCCCTACCACGTGCCGCACCGCACGGAGATCGCGGGCTTCATGACCATCCTGCACGGCGACATGCGCTTCTACAACAACGTGTTTGTGCAGCAGCCCGTGCCGGACTTCCTGCGGAAGGCGCAGGAGACCATGCGTGGCGGCGCCTGGGATGACGGCAACGTGGACGTCGGCATCCAGTCCTACAACGGCTACCAGACCGAAGCCGAGTGGCAGGCCGAGTTCGAGGGCTACTGCGGCATGGGCTCCGCGCCCAGCGACCGCTATTACATCCCGCTGCCCGTCTGGGCGGAGGGCAACGTGTACTTCAACGGCGCGCGGCCCTGGGACAAGGAGACCGGCACCCTGGTGCGCGCGGAGCACGCGGCCGTCCGGGCGGAGGAGACCGCCGGCGGCTGGTCGGTGAAGACCAACCTGCCGGGCCTGCTCCCCGAGCGCGCCGGGCGGCAGATCGACACCGACGTCCTCGGCATGGCCTTCGAGCCGGAGGAAAAGTACGAGAGCCCCGACGGCACTCCGATTGTCTGGGACACGGACTACCTCAAGTGCCTGGAAGGGTGGAACATAGAGAAAATCTGAAGACAGGCAAAAAGCCTTTCTCACGCATGCGAGAAAGGCTTTTCGCTTGTCCTGATTGGAATACTGTCCCTCGGCAACAGCTTCCCCGGCGGGAAAGCAGGGTCCAATGCCCTCCGCGGGGGCGCTTTCAAGGGGGTCCGGGTCACTCCAGACGGGTACATTGCCCAGCGGCGGTAGCTTCTCAGTCGCCTTTAGCGACAGCTTCCCCGGCGGGAGAGCAAGGCCCGATGCCCTCCGCAGGAGCGCCTTTCAAGGGGGTCCGGGTCACTCCAGGCGGGTACATTGCCCCGCGGCGGCAGCTTCTCAGTCGCCTTTAGCGGCAGCTTCTCCGGCGGAAAAGCAGGGCCCGAAGCTCTCCGCAGGAGCGCCTTTCAAGGGGGTCCGGGGGACGCTTTCCGCAGGAAAGCGTCCCCCGGCTCATCTTAAAACGCCCCTCCCCGCTTGCGGGGAGGGGTTGGGGGAGGGGCTCCCTTCATTATGGGGCGATCATTTCCCCAAAGCTGCCGGCGATGCGATCCGCCACCATCCACGGGAGATCCGTCCCCGGATACTCCCCGCTCAGCGTCCCATACACATTGATGACATCGCCGACGATATACAGCGGCGTGTTGCTGTCATCCACAATGGTCACCATCAGCGCGCGGGCCGCCGTCCCGCCGACGCCCACGCGGAAAGCCCAGCCGTCCTCGGTGCGGCTCACGCTGTTGATGTAGCCCTTGAGGCTGCCCACGGAGTGATAGCGCGAGGGGTCGCGCGCGACGTTCTCATAGTTGATATAGGGATAGGCCGTTGTGTCGTAGCAGGCGGAGTGATCCACCCGGCACTTGACGCTGACGCTGCTGCCCGCGCCGGAGAGATCGCGCACGGTGATGTCATAGTCCGCGGCGGTCAGGGGAATCAGGTGGAAGCGGATCTCGTGCGACGCCTCGTCGAACTCCGACCAGGAGGTCGCGCCCGCGCCGGTGCAGGTGATGGAGATGTCGCGCTCGAAGTGCCTGCCGTAGTAATTCACAATGACGGGATCGGGGTTGCGGGTGGTGATCTGAACCACGGACTGCGGCGCGGCCAGCGACGGCACCGAAGCCGTGAAGGTGACGCTGCGCCCGCTGCCGTCCATCAGGCGGGCCGTGATGGTCGCGGAGCCCGCGCCGACCGCGTAGAGCATGCCGTCCGGGTCGACCTCGATCGCGTCCTCGTTGGAGGAGGACCAGTCCAGGCCGATGCCGCTGGCCTCGGCGGGGCGGATCTCCACCTCCGCCTGCACCTCGTCGCCCTCGCGCAGGTCGAAGTGTTGCTTCTTCGCGGAGATGGACTGCACGGCGATCTCGACCGTCACGTAGCACTCGGCTTCCAGCTCCCGGCCGTCCGCGAGCTGGGCGGTGACGACGATGACGGTCTCGCCGGCGGCGACGCCCTTCACCACGTTCTTGGAGACCGTGGCGACCATGGGATTGGAGCTCTCCATGGTGACGGTGGCCTTGCCGCTGTAGCCGGTGACCTCGGCGGTCAGCCTCGCGGTCTCATCTTTGCTGAGCACGAGCCATTCTTCCGAGAGCCTGATGCGCGGATTGCCCGCGTCCGCGCCCGCCGCCGCGCAGAAAAGGATGCATAAAAGCGCGCACACGGCGGCGATCAGCGCGCGCGGAAACAAACTCAGGCGATCTCTGCGTCCGATACCCGACATCGGGACACCTCCTTGGGATCATTCACGGCCATTATACCATGACGGGGGAGGGATTGCAAATCGGGCGGCGAGGAAAAGCGCCGCCTGAAAAGTCCAAATGAAAACCGGCTGCCTGTTTCCGGGCAGCCGGTTGGTTTTTGCTTTGTCGCCTCAGCGGGTCTTGCGCGGGGGATTGGTGAAGGCGGAGAGCTTGATCAGGTTCCAGTCGAGCTCGAAGCTGGTGTCCAGCAGGCCGGTCTCGGTGTCGCGCCAGGACTTGACGGAGTTGGTGTAAGCGGCGATCTCGGTGCCCCAGGCATCGAAGCCGTTGTACCAGCCGTAGAGGGGCTTGTTGGTCTTGGAATACTTGATCTTGTAGGTCTCTTCCTCGCCGGTGCGGTAGGTCAGCAGGTAATACTTCAGCTGGCCGCGGATGTTGTATTCCGCGGTCGCGGCGGCGATGTCGCCCTCGGCGTAGGTCTCGGTCACGCTGGCCAGATACCACACGGTGCGGCCCTTGCTGGTGGAGGAGCGCCAGGTCACTTCGCCCTGGCTGCCGGCCAGGCCGGTCTTGAAGTAGTCGGTGTTCTCCTCGTGCACGACGCAGTACTTCAGGTCGCCCGCGCGGGTGAAGATGCCGTTCCAGTTGCCCTTGATCACGGAGTAGGCATAGTTGGGGGAGCCGTCGCTCTCCTGGCCGTGGATGTCCGCGTAGAACTGATAGGAGGGCACCATGCCGCGCCACTCGATATCCTCGGCGACGAGAACCTTGTTGCCCTCGGCGTCGTAGGTGATCGCGCGGTCATTCACGGCGATGATCAGGCCGGCCTCGTCCTTGAGGGTTTCGATCTCGTGGATGTAGCCGTCAGCGCCGACTTCCTGCCAGAAGTCCGAGGTCGCGCCGGTCAGCGGGCCGGGGGTGTTGACGCCGTTGTCCTTGATGCGGGCGCCGGGGATCGCGGCCACGATGCCGGTGGTGGTGGAGGGATTGTACTTGACGGTGGGCTTGGCGGGAGCGGGAGCGGGCACGACGGCGGTGGGATGCTGGGCCTTCCAGATCGCGGCGGCGATGGCGGCGGCGGCTTCCTTGACGGCCTTGTCGCTGGTGTTGGTGTACTTATAGACCCACGCGTCGTAGACGAAGTTGGAGTTCACGGTGCCGATGTCCTTGGTGGCGGGCGTGACGATCTTCATGTCGGTGGTGCCGACCTTCACGGAGCCGTAGTAATCGACAGGGATCCACTTGTTGGTCTCGATGTCGTAGGCATAGTAATTGCGGAAAACCTTGTTGTTCGGGGCGGCGCCCAGCTGGTACTTGTGGCCCTCGGTCTCGATATAGCCGATGCCGTTCTCGAACTCGACGACCTCATATTCGTCGTCATAGCCCATCCACTGCGCGACGACCTCGTCCGGGTCGCCCTTCACGCGGACCATGATGATGCCGTCCTTGGTCTTGGTGCGCATCGTGACGGGCTGCTCGCGCGCGGGAAGCTGGGACTCAAGCTTCTTCGCGGTATTGGGAATCACGACCTTGGTTCCGTCAGCGGAGGCGGTTGCAAACATGCTCATCGTCATCACGGCGATCAGCGCAACACACAGAAGGCGGGACAATGTCTTCTTCATTCTTGAACTCTCCTTTCGGAGCCCTCCGCACAGGCAGAGAGCTTGTAATGATATTTTATTACTTTGGAAACAGGTTGTCAATGATTGATTGTTTTTGAGGGGAAAAATAAGGGATAATATTTTGTTTCAGGTTTGTTGCGGGGGTGAAATCTATGTAAAACGCTTCATAAATGTAACGGAATCATAGCGATGCCGGCGATGGCCCGCGCGCTGTCCGGGGGAGACCTTTTCCCTGAGAGCCCAGGAAGGCGTCCGTGAATCCCTCTGTCAGGAGCGAATCGCGCGTCCCCCGTTCCTCCCTGCCCCCGCCTTTCCCGCAGCATGATAATCTTTTAATTTGTCGTTTCCGGAAGGAAAAGGCCCATCCGCCGTCGAAAGAGAGTGCCGATAGATCTTTCAAGGAGGCTGTGCCCATGGCTCTGCGCATGATGTCCGAAGCGAACCGCTGCCTGCAGTGCAAGAAACCGATGTGCCGCGAAGGCTGCCCGATCCATACGCCCATTCCCCAGGCCATTCTCGCCTTCCGCGAGAACCGGCTGATGGACGCCGGCAAGATGCTCTTTGACAACAACCCGATGTCCGCCGTGTGCTCCATCGTCTGCGACCACGAGGCGCAGTGCGCGGGCCATTGCGTGCTGGGGCGCAAGGGCAGCCCGGTCACCTTCTACCACATCGAGCGCTTTGTGTCCGATGCGTACCTCGACCGCATGAAGGTCGAGACCGCCCCGAAGAACGGCAAGAAGACCGCCGTCATCGGCGCGGGTCCTGCCGGCATCACCGCCGCCATTCAGCTCGCGCGCGCCGGCTACGACGTGACCCTCTTCGACGACAACGATCACATCGGCGGCATGCTCTATTACGGCATCCCCGATTTCCGCCTGCCCAAAAACCTGCTGTCGAAATACCAGAAGGTGCTGGACAAGCTGGGCGTCCAGTTCCGCCCGAATACGTCCTTCGGCGAGGCGCTGCGCATCGCCGACCTGTTCCGCGATAACTACCTCTCCGTGTTTATCGGCACGGGCGTCTGGCGTCCGAAGACCCTGGGCATCAAGGGCGAGAGCCTCGCGAACGTCCATTTCGGCGTGAGCTACCTGGCGAATCCCTCGGCCTACGAGCTGGGCGAGCGTGTCGCCATCATCGGCATGGGCAACGTCGCCATGGACGTGGCCCGCACGGCCCTGCGCCACGGCGCGCAGCAGGTCACCCTCTACGCCCGCTCCAAACGCATTGCGGCCAGCCGCCATGAGATGGAATACGCCCAGCTCGACGGCGCGGAGTTCGCCTTCGGCTACGCGATCCAGGAGATCACCCCGGAAGGCCCGGTCTTCAAGATCGCCGAGTTCGACGAGAACGACCAGGTCACCGGCTACAAGGCTGAGACCGAGCTGGTGCGCGCGGACGCGACGATCCTCGCCGTGAGCCAGGCTCCGAAGAACCGCCTGCTGCTGACGACCGAGGGTCTGAAGGCGAACGAGCGCGGCCTGCTCGTGACGGACGAGAACTGCATGACCACCGTGCCCGGCGTGTTCGCCGCGGGTGACGTGGTGCACGGCTCTCACACCGTGGTGGACGCCGCCGCCGAGGCCAAGACCGCCGCGGACGCGATGATCCGATATATGGAGGAGAAGGACTGAGCTTTTTCCGCGGGAACAAAAAGCCCCTTCCGCCAGACGTCCGGGAAGACTTCTGTGCGCGAAGGGGCTTTTGTACGCGATGAAAGTCTCCATGGCTCGCGCTGCGTGCGGATTCCGCTCTGTCATCCGTGCCGGACTGATAAGAAACCGTCTCCTCTGGTGCGCCATTTCCGGTTTTCTCACCCCGAAGAACAGCTTGCTTTTGTATCCGTGACACGGCTGCTGCCGGCGCGGATCAGTATTTTTTATTTTTCTGCCGGAAACCCCTTGACAATCCTATCGTCTTAGTGTATTATGCACACAGTGCACTAAAGCACGGAGGTGATCGGATGGATTTCAACGCATCCTCACCGATCTGGATGCAGGTCGCGACCCGCATCAAGACGGAGATGGTGAGCGGCAAGCTGCCGCCCGGGGCGAAGCTGCCCGGCGGGCGCGAGCTGGCGCTGCAGTACACCATCAACCCCAACACCGCCGCGCGCGTCTACCAGGAGCTCGAGAAGGAGGGCCTGGTGGAGGTCCGGCGCGGCATGGGCACCTATGTGACCGAGGCGGCCGAGCGGATTGCGCGTCTGCGGGACGGCATGGCGCGGGACGCGGCTGAGGATTACATGGACAGGATGGCTTCCCTGGGCTACACCCGGGCGGAGGCTGTCGCATGGATAGAACAGGAGGACAGAGAGCATGCTGAAGAGTGAAGCGCTGACCAAGGTTTTCGGCTCGAAGACCGCGGTGGACCACGTGAGCCTGAACCTCGAGGCGGGCCACATCTGCGCGATGCTGGGCCCGAACGGCAGCGGCAAAACGACCTGGATGAAGATGGCCGCGGGCCTGTGCAAGCCCACGAGCGGCCAGGTCTTCTTCGACGGGGAGCCGATCGGCGTGAAGAGCCGCGCGTCCGTCGCCTATATGTCGACCGAACCGTATTTCTACACCTGGATGACCATCCGCGACGTGGCGAAGTACTACGCGGATTTCTTCGCGGACTTCTCCATGGAGCGCTTCCGGGATCTGCTCCGCCGCTTTGAGCTGGAGGAGAACCTGAAGACGAAAACCCTCTCCTCCGGCATGATGGCCAAGGCGAAGATCGCCGTGACCATGGCGCGCGACGCGCGCATCTGGATGCTGGACGAGCCCTTCAACGGCATCGACCTGGTGGCCCGCGACCAGATCAAGAGCGCGATCATCGAATCCGCCGCGCCGGACAAGCTGCTGCTGATGTCCAGCCACCTGGTGGAGGAGATGGAGAGCATCGCCGACCGCGCGGTGTTCCTGCGCAAGGGCCAGCTCATCAAGGAAGTGGATATCGAGACGGAGCGCGCCGAGACCGGCTGCTCCATCGCCGACGAATACCGCCGCATCTATGGCGCGCAGGGAGGAGAGGAAGCATGATCAACCTGATCAAATACGAATTCAGAAAGACCTGGACCACCAAGCTCATTCTGCTGGCCATCACGGCCTTCGCGGAGGTCGTCTTCCTCGCCAGTCTCTACCTGGACAAGCGGGACATCAACGCCCTCTCCATCGTGGCGCTGACCATCCTGGCCATCGGCGGCATCCTCTTCATCGGCATCCAGAGCATTCTGACCATGCACCAGGACATGAACACGAAGCAGGGCTACATGCTCTACATGACGCCCAACAGCTGCTACAAGATCCTCGGCGGCAAGGTGCTGGAGAACGGCCTGTCCATGTTTGTGGCCGGCGCCTTCTACTTCGCCCTCGGCGCGCTGGATGTGACCCTGCTGCTCGGCCACTACGGCGAGCTGGACAAGCTGATGGAGATGGTGAAGCAGTTCATGAGCTCCATGCAGATGGAGGTCAGCCTGAACGGCCGCATGTTCGCCCTGTTCGCGCTCAGCTTCCTCTGCTCCTGGCTCTGCACGGTGACCACGGCCTACCTGGCCGACGTCGTCGCGACCTGCCTGCTGAACGGCAAGAAGCACAACGGCTGGATCGGCCTGCTGGTTTTCATCCTGCTGCAGACGCTCTTCTCCTGGGTGGAGCGGACTGCGGTCGGCGGACGCGCGCTGGACGTGCAGCTGATTGGCTCAGCGGCGATCGCGATCGTCGCCTCCGCGGCGATGTATGCCGCGACGGCGTTCCTGATGGACCGGCACCTGAGCGTGTAAAAGTTCAAAGCGGCCGCGCATTGCGCGCAAACGAAGACCCCGCGGCGGCTTCCGGGAGGAGGCTGCCGCGGGGTCTTTTGCGCGATGCCGTCAGAGCGCGGGGACAGGAAGCCTGTCCGCGGCGCAAAAAAGCTCCCGCGCAAGCCTGCGGGAGCTCAGGAGCAAAAAGACAAAAGAAAAAGCACCTCCGACCGGATTCGAACCGGTGTCGCCGCCTTGAGAGGGCGGTGTGCTAGGCCACTACACAACGGAGGCACAAAAGCTGGGGAACTAGGATTCGAACCTAGACAATACGAGTCAGAGTCGCAGGTGCTGCCGTTACACCATTCCCCATCAGCATTTGCTGCTTGGATATAGTATCAAATCTTTCACCAATTGTCAAGGGCTTTTTGCTGGTAGTTTCTGGTAGTTCCTTTGTTCCCCTTGCGTGCCCGGGGCGCAGGGACTATAATAGCTTTTAGCGAAAACCCGTTCGCAATCCGGCATGCGGGGCGCCCGGACAGCCGTCCCGGCGCCGCGTCCGGCCATTCCCGCGCACAGGCCGCGAACGCGCGCCCTGCAGGCGCGATTGTCCGGCATTTCTCATCGGGAAGCCGACGAAAAGGGGGCGTACCTTCTTGAACGTTGATCAGCTGGCGCAGGTGCTGCGCGCAGACCAGGACTTTATGGAAAACGTGACGCGCTGGGAGGTACTGCCCGCGCGGCCCGCGCGCTACGCGGACTATCCCGACGGGCTGGACGAGCGGCTGCGGGAGGTGCTGCGCAAGCGCGGCATCCACCAGCTCTACACCCACCAGGCGCAGGCCGTGCAGCGCGTGCTCGCCGGGGAGGATGTCGTGGTCGTCACGCCCACGGCCTCCGGCAAGACCATGTGCTACAACCTGCCCGTGCTCTCCGCCATCCTGAAGAACCCGGACGCGCGGGCGCTCTATCTCTTCCCGACCAAGGCGCTCTCCGCCGACCAGGTCAGCGAGCTCTATGAGATGATCGAGCAGGCGGGCGTGGACATCAAGACCTTCACCTACGACGGCGACACCCCCGCGGCGGCGCGGCGGGCCGTGCGGCAGGCCGGGCATATCGTGGTCACCAATCCCGACATGCTCCACAGCGGCATCCTCCCGCACCACACCAAGTGGGTCAAGCTCTTCGAGAACCTGCGCTATATCGTCATCGACGAGATCCACACCTACCGCGGCGTGTTCGGCTCCAACCTGACCAACGTGCTGCGGCGGCTGATGCGCCTGTGCGCCTTCTACGGCAGCCACCCGCAGTTCATCCTGTGCAGCGCGACCATCGCCAATCCGCGCGAGCTGGCTGAGACCCTGACCGGCCGGCCCGTGTCCCTCATCGATGACAACGGCGCGCCGGCGGGCGAGCGGCACTTTGTGTTCTACAATCCGCCGGTGGTCAACCGCCAGCTGGGCATCCGCAAGGGCGTCGTGCCCGAGGTGCGGGCCATCTCCGGCATGCTGCTGAAAAACGGCATTCAGGCCATCACCTTCGCCCGCTCCCGCCTGGTGGTGGAGGTGCTGACCCGCTACCTCAAGGACATGGTGCGCGACCCGATGGGCAACGCGGGCCGCGTGCGCGGCTACCGCGGCGGCTACCTGCCGACCCAGCGGCGCGAGATCGAGCGCGGACTGCGCGCGGGCCAGATTGACGCCGTTGTGTCCACCAACGCCCTGGAGCTGGGCATCGACATCGGCGCGCTGGACGCCTGCGTGCTGTGCGGCTATCCCGGAACCATCGCCAGCGCCTGGCAGCAGGCCGGACGCGCGGGTCGCCGCAAGTCCACGAGCATCGTCTTCTTCGTGGCGTCTTCCGCCGCCATCGACCAGTATATCGTCAATCACCCGGATTATTTCCTGCGGCAGAGCCCCGAAAACGCCCTGCTCAACCCGGACAACCTCTATATCCTCCTCAGCCACTTCAAGTGCGCGGCCTTTGAGCTGCCCTTCGAGGACGGCGACAGCTTCGGCAACGCGCCCGCCCCGGAGGAATACCTCAGTTTCCTGGAGGAGAGCCACATCCTGCACCACGCGGAGGGCCGCTGGCACTGGTCGGCGGAGGATTTTCCGGCCAGCGAGATCAGCCTGCGCTCCGCCGCCTCGGAGAACTTCATCATCATCGACATCACGGACGCGGGCCACCACCGGGTCATCGGTGAGATGGACCGCTATACGGTGCCCATGCTCCTGCATGAGAACGCCATCTACATGCACGAGGGCCGCCAGTACCAGGTGGAGAAGCTGGACTTCGACGCCTGCAAGGCCTACATCCGCCAGGTGGACGTGGACTATTACACCGACGCCGACCTCAACGTCAGCCTGAGTCTGCTGGACATCGAGGACAGCGCGGAGGAACAGGGCTTTGCCCGCGCCCTCGGTGAAGTGAAGGTGACCTCCCTGGTGACGATGTTCAAGAAGATCAAGTTCGACACGCACGAGACGCTGGGCTTCGGCCATGTGCGCCTGCCGGAGATGGACATGCATACCACGGCCTGCTGGTGGACGCTGCCGGACAGCCTCTGCGCGCGCTTTGAGGCGGACGCCCTGCAGGGCGGCATGCTCGGCATCGCGAACCTCATGCGCATCGTCGCCCCGCTCTACCTCATGTGCTCCCCGCAGGACATCGCGGTGATCTACCAGGTGCGCTCGCCCATCACGGACAAGCCCACCATCATTCTCTATGACAACTGTCCCGGCGGCGTCGGCCTCGCGCAGAAGGCCTACGGCATGCAGGGCCTCCTGCTGGAGAAGTGCCTGGACATCGTGAGCCGCTGCACCTGCGCCCTGGGCTGCCCCTCCTGCGTGGGCCCCGTGGGCGAGGTCGGCGCGGACGGCAAGAAGACCGCCATCGCCGTGCTTCAGGCGTGGGTTCAGCCCGCGGGGGTGACCCCATGAATCTGCGGGACAAGCTGCGGGCCGTGAGCGCGCCCGCCCCGCGCCCCGCGCCGAAGCCGCAGCCCGCGGCGTCCGACTGCTGGAGGAAGGAAATCACGCGGCCGCTGGAGGAATTCCCCGGCGCGTTTGACCTCAGCCGCGACACGCTGATGCTCATGCAGGCGGAGGAGCTGCCCCGGCCGCTCGACCCGACGCGCATTCTCTATCTCGACACGGAGACGACGGGCCTGAACGGCGGCGCGGGCACGGTGGCTTTTCAGGTCGGGCTGGGCTGGCTGCGCGAGGATGGCTTCCATGTGCGCCAGCTCGTGATGCGCGATTATCCGGAGGAGCGCTACCTGCTGCGCGAGGTGGAGGCCGCGGTGGAGGACGCGGACGTGCTGTGCACCTTCAACGGGCGCACCTTTGACGTGCCGCTCCTGCGCTCGCGCTTCCTGATGAACCGCATGGATCCGGACGTTCTCGACGCGCCGCCGCATATCGACCTGCTGCACATCGCGCGGCGGGTGTTCAAGCTGCGCCTGCGCCGCTGCAACCTCGGCAACCTTGAGGCGCAGGTGCTCGGCATTCCGCGCGAGGACGACCTGCCCGGCGCGGAGGTGCCCGAGCGCTATTTCCGCTACCTGCGCACGGGGGAGTTCGCCCTGCTGGACGACGTCCTCCGCCACAACGAACAGGACATCGCGAGCCTCTGCGTGCTGCTGAACCGGATGACCTGGCTCTATGACCACCCGGAGCGCCTCGGCCACAGCGAGGATCTCTTCGCCATGGGCGTGGCGCTGGAGCGCGCGAAGCACGTGGAGGAAGCCCGCCGCTGCTACCGCCTGCTGCCCAGCGGCGCGCTGCATGCGCAGGGCCAGCTGCGCATGGCGGCCGGCTACCGGCGGGAGGGCAGCCGCGCCGAGGCCGCGCGCCTTTGGCGGGAGATGATCTCCCGCGGCGAGGGCGGCGTCACGCCCTTCATCGAGCTCGCGAAGCATTACGAGCACTTTGAGCGCGATATCCCGCGCGCCTTGGAGATGACCCGGGAAGCCCTCGTCCGCGCCGCCGAGCCCAGGCTTGCGCCGGACGCCGAGGCCGAGGCCCAGCTCGAAGCGCTGGAAAAGCGCTACCAGAGGCTGAAAAAGAAGGAACAGGCGCAAAGAAAAAGCGGCGCGGACGACGTCCCGTATTGAGGGCGGGGCAGCTGCCTGAGCCGCTCGTCTGTTTGAAAACGCACTGTTCTTGCAGCCATCGGCAACACATCCTCGTCTGTATCAACAGCACAGACCATCAAGAGGGTAAAGAAAAGAGACATACCCGTTTTCCGCACGCAAAAACCTCCCCGGATGGGGGAGGTCCTGTAACGGTCTCATTGCAGCGCGCTGAGCTGCGCCTCGAGCGCGTCCAGCTCGGTGGACAGCTCGGTCTGGAGGTCGCCTGTGTCGGCCGCACCGAGGGTGGTGCGGCTGATGTAATTCTCCACGGTGGTCATCAGCCCGGTGAAGGTGCTCTCGGGAATCATCGGGCTCGTGCCCGCCAGGGAGGCGTCGGCCTGGTTGAGCAGCTGCATCGCGTAGACCTTGGAGCGGATCAGCGCCAGGGACGCCTGCGAGGTGCCGCCCGTGCGGCTGAGGGAGGACGTGCGCGTCTTCGCGTCGTTGCACTCGTTGAGCATGCGCTCGGCAAAGAAGGCGTGCGCCTCGCGCTGATAGCGCATGGCCGGCAGGGCCATCACCACCGTCACGATGAGCGCGATGAGCAGCAGCAGGGCGACCGCGCCCTGCCAGCGTCCGCGGCTGCGGCCCGGGTCTCCGACGGAGACGCGGCTGCGGCGGGATGAATAGCGATTCATGAATACACCTCCCTGAAAAGGGATATGGGGAAACTCACCGTTTCCCGCGGTTCACGCGCTGGACGGGCCTGCCGAGGACGGGGCCGTCGCGCCGCACCTTGCCGTCGCGGCCGATCGTGATCACCTGGCCCCCCTTGGGCAGGGCGGGCTTGGCCTCGCGCTCGCGGGGCTTGGGGCGCGGCTGGGCGGGATTGCCCTGGCGGTCCAGCTTCGCGGGCCGTTCGCCGCGCGGCAGGCGGGGCTTCGGTTCACTCGGGGTGGTGATCTCCATCGGCCAGTCGCTCTCCTTGAGCGGCAGGCGGCGGCCGATCAGCTTTTCCACCTGGCCGAGCTGCTTGACCTCGTCGATGCAGCAGAAGGAGATCGCGGTGCCGTCCCTGCCCGCGCGGCCCGTGCGGCCGATGCGGTGGATGTAGCTCTCGGGCTCCATCGGCAGGTCGTAGTTGACCACATGGCTCAGGCCCTCGATGTCCAGGCCGCGGGCGGCGATGTCCGTCGCGACCAGCACCTTGCATTCGCCGCTCTTGAAGCGGTTCAGGGCCGTCTGCCGGGCGTTCTGGCTCTTGTCGCCGTGAATGGCGACGCTGTCGATGCCCGCGCGCTTCAGCTCGCGCACGATGCGGTCCGCGCCGTGCTTGGTGCGGCTGAAGACGAGGCAGTTTTCCACGTCCTCCCGGCGGAGGATGTCCGCCAGGAGATGCTTCTTGTTGGCCTTGTCCACGTAATAGAGGCTCTGGTTGATGCGCTCCACCGGGCTGGAAACCGGGTCGACCTTCACGCTCTCCGGGTCGTGGAGAATGTCCATCGCCAGCTTTTCCACCTCGGCGGGCATGGTGGCGGAGAACATCAGCGTCTGGTGCGGCCGCGTCAGCGCGGCCACCACGCGGCGCACATCGTGGATGAAGCCCATGTCCAGCATGCGGTCGGCCTCGTCCAGCACAAAGATTTCCACGCTGTCCAGCTTCACAAAGCCCTGGCCCATCAGGTCGAGCAGGCGGCCCGGACAGGCGATCACCACGTCCACGCCGCGGCGCAGGGCTTCCACCTGCGCGTTCTGGTTCACGCCGCCGATGAGCACCGTGTGCGTCACCGGGACGCCCTTGCCGTACATCACAAAGCAGTCGTCGATCTGCTGGGCGAGCTCGCGCGTCGGCGTCAGGATCAGCCCGCGCACGCGCCGCGTCTCGCCCGCGTAAACCGGTTTTTCCGCCAGGCGCTGGAGCATCGGCAGGGCGAAGGCGGCGGTCTTGCCGGTGCCCGTCTGCGCGCAGCCCAGCACATCGCGCCCCCGCAGCACATGCGGGATGGTCGCGGCCTGGATCGGGGTCGGAGCGGTATAGCCGCTCAGCCGTACATTGCCCAGCAGCCTGGGCGTCAGTCCAAGGGTATCAAACGTCATTCGGTTACCTTCATTCTTTCCAATCGAACAGCTGTTGCCGTTCCATCTGCATCCTATCACGAAGATGGGGGTTGTGTCAAGTTTTTGGCATTTGGATGGGAAAACGGTGGGGGAGAAAGGCGCTGTATCGGCCGTTTCAGACAGGATTGGGGGACTAAGGGGCCAAGACGGGCGGAAAACGGGCGGGAAAGTGTGGATGGGCGATTGCGGCGCGCGGCTCCCGCTCAGCCCTCAGGCCGCCCGCCCCGCTGACAGAGGGGGGAAAAACGGGGGCTGTGCCTGTGCACGGCGTTCCGCGCTTGCCTGGCTTTCAACACACCTCCGAAAAGAAAAGGAGAAACAATCCATGCAGGAAGTCTATCGCCTGGCGCAGGCCCTGGCCGACGCCATTCTTCACAGCGACATCTACACGGAGCTGAAGGCCGCCCGGGAGGCGGCGGACGCCTCCGCGGCGTGCTGCCGGCTGGAGCGCCGGATCGCGGAGGAGCGGGCGCGGCTGCAGACCCCGGCCGCGCGGGAAAACCCCGACGCGCTCCGGGAAGGGCTGGCGGCGCTTCAGCGCGCCTCCGACGAGCTGGACGCCCTGCCCGAGGCCGCGCGGCTCAGGACGGCGAGGGCCGGGTTCGACGACCTGATGGAGAACGTGAACCGCATCCTGCGGATGACCATCAACGGCGACCCGGACGGCGCGGAGGAGGAGACCCCGGACCGCTGCGCCGGGTGCGCGGGCTGCGCGAAAGGTGCGAAAAACGCGAAAAGCGGGACGGACGAGGCTTGACTTTTCCGAGCCGTCTGCCTATCATGCAGGAGAAACATTGCGCGATACCGGGTATCACGAGAGCGAGAGGAACGGCCCTATGCAAGCGACGACCAACCCGACCCCCCTGGAGATGAACCAGCTCTCCCCCATGATGCGGCACTATTTCGAGATGAAGGAGAAATACCCCGGCTGTCTCCTTTTTTACCGCGTGGGGGACTTTTATGAGATGTTTTTCGACGACGCGGTCACGGTCTCCCAGGAGCTGGAGCTGACCCTGACCGGCAAGGAATGCGGCCTGAAGGAGCGCGCGCCGATGGCCGGCGTGCCGCACCACGCGGTGGACACCTACGTCGAAAAGCTGGTGGAGCGCGGGTTCAAGGTGGCCATCTGCGAGCAGATGGAGGACCCGGCCCTGGCCAAGGGCCTGGTCGACCGCGACGTGATCCGCGTGGTCACGCCGGGCACGATCACCGAGCCCTCCCTGCTGGACGAGAAGCAGAACGCCTACCTGCTCTCCGTGTGCTTCGCGGGGGAAGCCTGCGGACTGGCCTTCGTGGACGTCTCCACGGGCGAGATGACCGTGCGGCAGATCACCGGCCCGGAGGCCGTGCTCGCGGACGAATGCGCGCGCATCACCCCGCGGGAGATCATCACCAACGACCCGGTGCGCCTGCGCGGCTGCCTGGGCCGCGAGGACATCCCGATGAGCGATCAGCCGCACGGCTGGTACCAGTATTCAAACGCCGCCGAGACCCTCTGCGCCCACTACGGGCTGAGCAGCCTGGACGGCCTCGGCCTGGACGAGGAGCTGAAGCAGGCGGCCTGCGCGGCCGGCGCGCTGATGCGCTACCTGTTGGAGACGCAGAAGAACGCCCTGGAGCACATCACCGGTCTCACCATCGACCAGGGACAGGACGCGATGCTCCTCGACCGGGGCACGCGCCGCAACCTCGAGCTGACCGAGAGCTACCGCAGCCACTCGCGCAAGGGCTCCCTGCTGTGGCTGCTGGACAAGACGTCCACGGCGATGGGCGGACGCCTGCTCCGGGCGTGGATTGAGCAGCCGCTGCAGCGCAGGGACGCCATCGAAGCCCGGCTGACCGCGGTGGAGGAATTCACCGGGGCGCGGGTGCTCTCGGGACGCCTCGCGGAGGAGCTGCGCGGCGTGTATGACCTGGAGCGCCTGCTCTCCAAGGTGAGCTACCGCAGCCTGAACGCACGGGACTGCCTGGCCCTGTGCGCCTCGCTGAAGCGCGTGCCCGGTATCCGCAGCCTGCTGGAGGATGCCCGCAGCGAGGCCGTCTGCGCCCTGCGCGAACGCCTCGACCCCGTGGAGGACCTGGCCGACCTGCTGGAGCGGGCGATCCACCCCGACGCGCCCGTCGTCATCACCGAGGGCGGCATCATCCGCGACGGCTACAGCCCCATGCTCGACGAATACCGCGCCGCCGCCCAGAACGGCAAGCAGTGGGTGCTCGACCTGGAGCAGCGCGAGCGGGACGCCACCGGCATCCGCAACCTGCGCGTCACCTTCAACCGTGTCTTCGGCTACGTCATCGAGGTCACCAAATCGTACCTCGACATGGTGCCGGACCGGTATACCCGCCGCCAGACCCTCACCAACGCCGAGCGCTTCGTGACCCCGGAGCTCAAGGAGATGGAGCAGCGCATCGTCGGCGCGCAGGAGCAGAGCGTGCGGCTGGAGAGCCAGCTCTTCAGCGAGGTGCGCGACCGCATCGCCGGAAAGATCAGCGCCATCCAGCGGACGGCGGCGGCCCTCAAGGAGCTGGACGCCCTGCTCTCTCTGGCACAGGCGGCGGTGGAGAACCACTACGTGCGCCCCGAGATCACGGACGACGGCACCCTGGACATCCTGGACGGCCGCCATCCCGTGGTCGAACAGACCCTGCAGGACGAGGGCTTTGTCCCGAACGACACGCACATGGACGGCGACAGCCAGCGCATGCTGATCATCACCGGCCCGAACATGGCCGGCAAGAGCACCTACATGCGGCAGGTCGCGCTCATCGCTCTCATGGCGCATATCGGCTCCTTCGTGCCCGCGCGGGAGGCGAAAATCCCGCTGATCGACCGCATCTTCACCCGCGTCGGCGCGTCGGACGACCTGGCGAGCGGCCAATCCACCTTCATGGTGGAGATGACCGAGACCGCGAACATTCTCCGCAACGCGACGCGCAACTCCCTCGTCATTCTCGACGAGATCGGCCGCGGCACGTCCACCTTCGACGGCCTGGCCATCGCCTGGGCTGTGGTGGAATACCTCTGCGACAAGAAGACGGGCGGGGCCAAGACCCTCTTCGCCACGCACTACCACGAGCTGAGCGAGCTGCAGGGGCATCTGGACGGCGTGCAGAACTACTGTGTCTCCGTCCGCGAGCATGGCGAGGACGTCATCTTCCTGCGCAAGATCGTGCCCGGCGGGGCGGACAAGTCCTTCGGCATCCACGTCGCGCGGCTCGCCGGCGTTCCGCACCCGGTGCTTGTCCGCGCCCACGAGATCCAGGCGCGCCTCGAGGTCGCCGACACGAGCGGGGCCATCGGCCAGAGCATTCTCGGCGACGACACGCCCAAGCCCGACGAGCAGATGAATCTCTTCGACTACCGAAAGGACGAGATCATCAACGAGCTGCAGACCATCGACGTGATGGCGCTGACCCCGATGGACGCGATCAACAAGCTGTTTCTGCTGCGGGAAAAGGCGAGGAATCTGTAATGCAAACAGGCAGGGGGCGCTTTCCTGTAGAAAGCGCCCCCTCATATGATGTCTGTCCGATCGAAAAATCCCCGCCTTGCGGCGGGGACGTTTTTTACGTTGTACCAATTACTTGGTCAGACGCGGAGGATTGGTCCAATCCTTCAGGGCGGTCAGACCCCAGTCGAGCTCGACCTGGTCGGTCAGCTTGCCGGTCTTCACATCAGCCCACTTCTTCATGCTGGCGGTGTAGGCCTTGATGGTCTCGCCAGTGAAGGGATCCTTGCCGACATACTCGCCATAGGCGGGCTTGTTGTCGGGGGTGTAGCGGATGCGGTAGGTCTCGTCCTCACCGGTGCGATAGGTGATGAAGTAGCGAACCAGCTCGCCGTTCACATTGTAGACAGCCTCGGCCTTCGCGATGTCGCCCTCGGCATACTCTTCCACAACGCTCTCAACATACCAGTTGTACTTCTTGCCAGGAGTCTTCAGCACATTCCAGCCAACCTTGCCCTTGTTGCCAGCCAGACCGGTCTTGAAGTAATCAGTGTTCTCCTCGGTCTTGGAGACATACTGCTGAACACCGGCGCGGTCATACATGGCCTGCCAGGGGCCCTTCTCCACGATCCACGCGTAAGTATAGCCCTTGTAGCCAGACTTGCCATTGCTGGTGCCGTTGCTCTCTTTGCCTTCCACGAGCTCCATGAACTGATAGGAAGGAACCATGCCGACCCAGCCGATGCTCTCGCCGGTCACGCCCTTGGCGTTCTCAGCGTCGATGTTGGCGGCGATCAGCAGGCCCTTCTCGTCATACAGCGCGTCCACGTCATAGGTCACGCCATTGATGACCTGGGTGAAGGTCTTGTCAACGGCAGCGGTCTGGCCGTAGAAGTTGCTGTTGGCGCCGGCTTCCTTGGGCTGCTTGGGCAGACCGGCGGCAACGATGTTGTCCCACAGCTGCTTGGCGGTGTCCATGGCCTTCTCGGCGGCGGCGACGTCCTTCTCTTCACCGGCCTCGGTGGTGTCGGTGTTGATGTAGTCATACACCCAGGCCCACTTATTGCCCAGCACAACGTCATCGCTGGCGGGGCGGACGAGCTTCATGACGGTGTTGCCCACCTTCACGCTGCCATAGTAGGAAGCATTCACCCAGGCATCGCCGTTGAACACCAGGTAGGAACGGACGATCTTGTTGTTCCACTTGGCGCCCAGCTGATACTTGTGGCCTTCCAGCTCCACATAGCCCAGGCCGTTCTCGAGGTCGACTTCTTCCTTCTCCTCGCCGTAGCCGAGCCAGTTGGCGTACACGGTGTCGGGTTCGCCGCTCACGCGGACCATGGTTTCCCCGTTCTTGGTCAGGGTCTTCACAGTGGGCTGAGCCTCGCGCTCAGGCAGCTGCGCTTCCAGACGGGAGAACTTGTTGGGGATAACCACCTTGGTGCCATCGGCGGAAGCGCCGACGGTCAGGCTCAGCAGGCTGGCCAGAACCAGCGCGAGAGCCAGAACACGGGACAGATTCTTCTTCATGGTACTCTCTCCTTTTCGTACTCCGGCTCATCACCGGTATCTGGATTATAGGCTGTTAATATTTTGTTGTCAATATGTGAACAGACTGTAAATGTTACGATTTCGCAACAAAACCGCATAACATGTGTAAATTTACAAGTGTTGCGCGCGTATCTCTGCCAGATTATTGAAAATCTTCCTTTACTAAACCGTTTAACATTTGTAAACAGTCCGCCGGGAAATATGATAGAACCATAACGGCACGACGGTCCGCACGGGGAGGGTTCGCGTTGAAAACCAGACTGGCGGTTTTTGGGGGGACTGTGGGCTTTCAGAAGAGAAAAAGACCGGGGAGAAGCGCAGCGGAAGGAGCTGTCCCCGCTCAGAACACCGCAGAAAAACCCTCTCCATGAGCGGGGAGGGTTTTTCTGCGGCAGTCTGACCTTTCAGACAGCGCTTTGCCTCGGCTTTCCGTCAGTCGGTGTCCCGGGTCTCCGGATCGTTCCGGTCGTACGCCTCCAGGAACGAGTGCTCTTCGCCCTTGCTTTTCCAGCCGGGGAAGGTGTCGATATTCACGGCGTGGATGCTCGCGAACACCCGCTGCCCGATGTCCGGATCCTCCCGCGAGAGCTCCTGCAGCAGGCGCTTCACGGCCAGGCGCTTGGAATCCGTCCGCTCCTGGGCGGCTGTGTTTTCGGTGAAGCGGCAGGCGCACTGGAGGAACTCCAGCCCGTTGTACCGCTTCCAGGCGATGATGTCCCGCTCGCGCACGCAGTAGAGCGGGCGGATCAGCTCCATGCCCGGGAAATTCGTGGCGTGCAGCTTGGGCATCATGCCCTGCAGCTGCGCCCCGTAGAGCATGGAGAGAACGGTCGTCTCGATCACGTCGTCGAAGTGGTGGCCGAGGGCGATCTTGTTGCAGCCGAGGGCCTGCGCCTGCTTGTAGAGGTGGCC
>CAMNLM010000012.1 GCA_946543085.1 uncultured Clostridia bacterium
GGCACGGCGGCCTATCCCTCCTCCGTGCTGATGAACGTGATTCCGGCCAAGGTCGCCGGCGTCCGGGAGATCGTGATGGTCTCGCCTCCCGGGAAGGACGGCGGCACCTCCTCCCCGCTCGCGCTGGTCGCGGCGGACCTGGCCGGCGTGGACCGCGTGTTCAGGCTGGGCGGAGCGCAGGCCGTCGCGGCGCTCGCCTTTGGCACGGAGACCGTTCCGCGCGTGGACAAGATCACCGGCCCCGGCAACATCTACGTCGCCCTAGCGAAGCGCGAGGTCTACGGCCACGTGGGCATCGACATGGTCGCCGGGCCCAGCGAAGTGCTGGTCGTCGCCGACGACAGCGCGAATCCCCGCTACGTGGCGGCCGACCTGCTCTCCCAGGCCGAGCACGATCCGCTGGCCGCGGCCATCCTTGTGACGGACAGCCGGGCCCTGGCGGAGGCTGTGGACGCGGAGCTCGCCCGGCAGACCGCCCTTCTCCCCCGCCGCGAGGTTGTGGAAAAGAGCCTCGGGACCTACGGGGCCATCGTCGTCTGTCCCGATCTGGACACCTGCGCCGCCATCGCGAGCGAGATCGCGCCGGAGCACTGCGAGCTGTGCGTCCGCGACCCCTACGGCCTGATGCCCAAGGTGGAGAACGCCGGCGCGCTCTTCCTGGGCCACTGGTCCCCCGAGCCGCTCGGCGACTACCTCGCCGGTCCGAACCACATCCTGCCCACCAGCGGCACCGCGCGCTTCTCCTCGCCGCTGGGCGTGGACGACTTTGTGAAGAAGAGC
The DNA here is from genome assembly GCA_946543085.1 of uncultured Clostridia bacterium. Classification (GTDB taxonomy): domain Bacteria; phylum Bacillota; class Clostridia; order Christensenellales; family Aristaeellaceae; genus RUG11272. The sequence goes on from CAMNLM010000012.1 coordinate 781, forward strand.
AGCGTCATCTGCTGCACCGAGGAAGAACTGCGCAGGGTGGCGGATCAGGTCATGCTCCTGGCCCATGACGAGGGCCTGGACGCGCACCGCAACGCCGTCGCCATCCGCTTCGGCCGGGAGCTCGGCAGAGAGGAGCAACCATGAGAGAAGCGAGCATCAGCCGCGCGACGCGCGAGACCGACATCCGTCTGAGCCTGAACCTGGACGGCAGCGGCAAAACGGAGCTTGACACGGGCGTGGGTTTCTTTGACCACATGCTGGACGCCTTCAGCCGCTTTGCCCTCGTCGACCTGTCGCTCCGCTGCAAGGGCGACCTGCAGGTGGACGCGCACCACACCGTCGAGGACTGCGGCATCTGCTTGGGGCGCGCGATCCGCGAGGCCCTCGGCGACCGGGCCGGCATCCGCCGCGTTGGCTCCGCGTATCTGCCGATGGACGAAGCCCTGGCCTTCGCCGCCATCGACATCAGCGGACGCCCCTTCCTGGCCTGGGACGCGGATTTCACCGCCCCGGCGGTCGGGACGATGGACACCCAGCTCGCGGAGGAGTTCTTCCGCGCCGTGGTCACCAACGCCGGTCTGACCTGCCATCTGCGCGTGCTGGCCGGGCGCAACGACCACCACAAGATGGAGGCCCTGTTCAAGGCCTTCGGCCTCGCCCTGCGCGACGCCGCCGCCCCCGACCCCCGCGTGCAGGGCGTGCTCTCCACCAAGGGAAGCCTGGACTGATCTTCTCAGACACAGAGCCCGCCGCATGTGCGCTTTTCTGTGCTGAATGGCGCAAACTCCCTGCCATCCAGCATGCAGAAGGTTCCGGAGGAACAAAGCCTATGATTCTCTATCCCGCCATCGACCTCATGAACGGAGAAGCCGTCCGCCTGCGCAAGGGCGAGCGCGCCTCCGTCACCTCCTACGGCGACCCCCGCGCCATCGCCCGCCGCTACCGCGAGCAGGGCGCCCGGTGGCTCCACCTTGTCGACCTCGACGCGGCCTTCGACGGCGCGAGCCGTTCCCTGCCGCTGATTGCCGGGATCGTCGAAGCGTTCGGCGGGCCGGTCGAGCTCGGCGGCGGCCTGCGCTCCATGGCGGATATCGAAGCCCGCCTCGCCCTTGGCGTGCGGCGCTGCATCATCGGCACCGCCGCCTTCTCCCAGCCCGACCTGGTCGCGGAGGCCTGCGCCAGGTGGCCGGGACAGATCGCCGTGGGCATCGACGCCAAGAACGGCATGGCGGCTGTCAAGGGCTGGGTGGAAACGACTGAGATGACCGCCGCCGACCTCGCGCTCCGCGTGAAGGAGGCCGGCGTCCACACCGTGATCTATACCGACATCAGCCGGGACGGCATGATGAGCGGCCCCAACGTTGAGGCGACCGCGCGCCTGCGCGAGGCGACCGGCCTGGAGATCATCGCCTCGGGCGGCGTCTCCTCGCTGGAGGACATCCGCCGCCTGCTCGCCGCGCGATGCGAGGGCGCGATCCTCGGCAAGGCCCTGCTGGAGGGCGCCTTCACCCTGCCAGAAGCACTGGCAGTCACCGAAAAAGCCTGAAAGAGAGAGGGAGAGACAGATGTCATTCGATCTGAGCGAAGTGAAATTCAACGAGCAGGGCCTCGTGCCCGCCATCGCGCAGGACGCGGCGAACGGCCAGGTGCTCATGATGGCCTGGATGAACGAGGAATCTCTGCGCCTCACGCTGGAGACCGGCTTCGCGACCTATTACAGCCGCAGCCGCCTGCAGCTCTGGAAGAAGGGCGAGACCTCCGGCCATGTGCAGCGCGTGCTGGGCATCCGCGTGGACTGCGACGGCGATACCCTGCTGCTGCAGGTGGAGCAGACCGGCGCGGCCTGCCACACGGGGAACCGGAGCTGCTTCTTCCGCGACATTCTCCCCGAGGATGAGGACGAGATGCCCGCCACCAGCACGATCCTGGAGCAGGTGACCGCCGTCATCGCCGACCGAGACGCGCATCCCCAGGAGGGCAGCTACACCAATTACCTGCTCTCCAAGGGCGTGGAAAAGATCTGCAAGAAGGTCGGCGAGGAGGCCAGCGAGACCATCATCGCCGCCGTGAAGGGCAGCAAGGAGGAAGTGACCTACGAGGCCGCCGATCTCCTCTACCATCTGCTCGTCCTGCTCTATCAGCAGGGTGTCTCCCCATCGGAGGTCTGGGAGGAGCTGAAGCGCCGGCGCTGAAGCCTGCGTGCCGGACGCGATCCCCCAAAAAACCTGCCGCGTGCAGCCGTTTCTTCCCTCAACCGGGAGGCGGCGGACGCGGCAGGTTTTGTTCGCTTCCCGCGCATTGACTTTCTCCCGCCCCCTGGCGTATAATAGGCTGGAAATCAAGGGAAAGGGCTGAACAGCCATGGAAGGGATTCCGCAGATTCGCGACTACCCGGGCGGTCATATCCACATGATCGGCGTGGGCGGCTCCAGCATGTCGGGGCTGGCGGAAATGCTGGTCGACAAGGGCTATCAGGTCACGGGCTCCGACCGTGACGACGGCTACCTGATGGACGACGTGCGGGCCAAGGGCATCCGCGTCGCGATCGGCCACAGGCCGGAAAACGTCCACGGCGCGGACGTCGTGGTCTATACCGCGGCCATCCCGAAGGACAATCCGGAGCTCCTCGAATGCGCGCGACTCGGCATCCCGACTATGGAGCGCGCCTGGCTCCTGGGTCAGCTGATGGCGGAGGACAGGCAGGCGGTGGCCGTGTGCGGCGCGCACGGCAAGACCACCACGACCTCCCTCCTCTCCCAGATCCTCATGGAGTGCGGCCTCGACCCGTCGGTCGCCATCGGCGGCAAGCTGGACGCCATCGGCGGCTCCACCCGCATCGGCCACAACGGCATCTTTGTGGCGGAGGCCTGCGAATTCAACCGCAGCTTCCTGCGCCTGCGGCCCACCCTGGCCCTGGTGATGAACATCGACGCGGATCACCTGGACTGCTATAAGGACATCGACGAGATCGAGGCGACCTTCGGCCAGTTCCTGTCCCTGCTCCCGCCGGACGGCGTCGCCATCGGCAAGGGCACCGACCCGCGCGTGAAGCGCCTGCTGGACGGCCTCGGCCGCCGCACCGTGACCTTCGGCCTGGACGCCTCCTGCGACTGGCATCCCGAAGACCTGACGGAGGATGATCTCGGCCGCGCGTCCTTCACCCTGGTGCACTGCGGAGAGCCCATCGGCGCGGTGCGCATGGGCGTGCCCGGCGCGTTCAATGTCGAAAACGCCCTCGGCGCGCTCGCCGCGGCCTTCGAGCTCGGCGCGGACATGGCGCAGGCCATCCGCACGGTGGAAGCCTTTGTCGGCGCGCACCGCCGCTTCGAGCTGACGGACGTGATCGACGGCGCGGAGATTTTCCACGACTACGGCCACAACCCCGCCGAGATGCGCAACGCCCTCTCCATCGCCCGCAAACGCTGCAAGGGCCGGCTTTTCGCTGTGATGCAGCCGCACACCTTCAGCCGCGTCAAGGCGCTCTTCAACGACTACCTGACCTGCACGGAAATCGCGGACGTGACCCTGGTCACCGACATCTGCGCCGCGCGGGAGAAGGATCCGGGCGACATCAACAGCGGCATGCTCGTGGACGGCATGAAGGCTCACGGCATCGACGCGGTGTGGACGCCGAGCTTCGACGACACGGAGGCTTACCTGCGCGCCCACCTGCGGCCCGGCGACCTGGCACTGACCATGGGCTGCGGCAACATCAACCTGCTCAACGCGCAGATGCACCGCCACGAACTGGAAAAACAATCATCACTGTGAACATAGAGGGAGGAATCATCATGGATCAGGAGAACACCCAGGCGGCCGTCAAGCCTGAAAAGAAACCCATCATTTTCAGCGGCATCCAGCCGTCCGGCACGCTGACGCTCGGCAACTACATCGGCGCGCTGCGCAACTGGGTCGCCCTGCAGAACGACTACGACTGCATCTACTGCATCGTGGACGAGCACGCCATCACCGTGCGCCAGAATCCCGCCGACCTGCGCCGCCGTTGCCTGGAGCTGGCCGCGATCTATATCGCCAGCGGCATCGATCCCGAGCAGAGCCTCATCTACTGCCAGAGCCACGTCAGCGCCCACGCCGAGCTGGCCTGGATTCTCAACTGCTTCACCTACATGGGCGAGCTGAACCGCATGACCCAGTTCAAAGCGAAGAGCGCCGCCCACGCGGACAACATCAACGCGGGCCTCTTCACGTATCCTGTGCTGATGGCGGCGGACATCCTGCTCTATCAGACCAACCTGGTGCCCGTGGGCGTCGATCAGAAGCAGCATCTGGAGATCTGCCGCGACATCGCCATGCGCTTCAACGGCGTCTACGGCGACGTCTTCACGATTCCCGAGGGATATATTTCCAAGACCGGCGCGAAGATCATGAGCCTTCAGGAGCCCCTGGAGAAGATGTCCAAGTCCGACCCCGAGGATACCTACATCGCGATCCTCGATCCTGCCGACGCCATCCGCCGCAAGATCAAGCGCGCCGTGACCGACTCAGACGGCGAGATCCGCTTTGACCCCGAGAACAAGCCCGGCGTCAGCAACCTGCTCTCCATCATCAGCTCTCTCGGCGGCGGCGACATTGAGACCGTCTGCGCCGAGCTGCAGGGCCAGGGCTACGGCAAGCTGAAGGAGCGCGTCACGGACTGCGTCATCGCGGCGCTGGAGCCCCTGCAGGCCGAGTTCAAGCGTCTGATCGCCGACAAGGGCTACCTCCAGGGCGTGATCGACCAGAACGCCGAGAAGGCTGCCTATCTCGCCAACAAGACCCTCCGCAAGGTGCAGAAGAAGGTCGGCTTCGCCGCGAGAGGGGAAAAGAAGTAATCCGCAGCTCCTTGCGATTCTCTGTCGGACATCCCGCGCGCCGGGGTGTCCGTTTTGATTGGGGAGGGCATCCCCCCCGCAATCGTCTGCCGCCGGGATCACCGGCCTCTTCTCCGGATGAGAAAGCGGAGCAGGCTGCGGCAGGCGCGCCCTGCGAAAGCGCCTGTGCCCCCTTGACAAGGTTGCTATAATGAAGATGTGAGAGCGCCGCGTCCCGCGGCCTCTCCCCAGAGTACAGAAGGAGCGATATTCCCATGGTCAAGATCAATGTCATTTCCGGCTTCCTCGGCGCGGGCAAGACCACGCTGATCAAAAAGCTGCTCACCGGCAGCCTCCGCAACGAAAAGGTCGTCCTGCTCGAGAACGAGTACGGCGAGATCGGCGTCGACGGCGCCTTCCTGAAGGACGCGGGCATCACCGTGACCGAGCTGAACGCGGGCTGCATCTGCTGCACCCTCGCGGGCGATTTCCAGGACGCCATCGACCAGCTGATCGATACCTATCATCCCGACCGCATCCTCGTCGAACCCACCGGCGTGGGCAAGCTGAGCGAGATCCTCTCCGCCGTGGAGAAGGCCAAGGAGCGCCATGAAATCTCCATCGGCGGCAGCGCCACCGTGGTCGACGCCGGCAAGGCCCGCATGTATATGAAGAACTTCGGCGAGTTCTTCGAGGACCAGGTCAAGAGCGCCTCCACCATCATCTTCAGCCGCACCCAGATGCTCGACGCCGCGCGTGTGGAGAAGAGCCGTGCCCTGATCGCCGAGCTGCATCCCGACGCCCGCATCATCACCACCCCCTGGGACGACATGACCCCGGACTTTATGCTGGAGGTCATCGAGAACGGCAAGCCCATCTTCTTCGCGCCCCTGGAGGACGAAGACGAGGATGAGGACGAGCACGAGCATCACCACCACGAGCACGGCGATGACGATCATGACCATGATGAGCACGAGCATCATCACCACGATCATGACGACGACGATGATGACGATGACCACGATGAGCACGAGCATGATCACCACGATCATGACGATGAGGACGATCATGACCATGATGAGCACGAGCATCATCACCACGATCACGAGCATCACCATCATCACCACCACCATCACGGCGCGGACGATCACGACGCGGACGAGGTGTTCGACAACATCGGCGTCGAGACGGCCTCCCGCTACAGCCGCGAGGAGATCAGCGACATGCTGGCCCAGCTCGGCGACGAGGAGGAATACGGCAAGGTGCTGCGCGCCAAGGGCATCCTTCAGGACAAGGACGGCAAGTGGTTCCAGTTTGACTACGTGCCCGGCGAGACCGATATGCGCGACAGCGGCGCGGACTACACCGGCCGCCTGTGCGTGATCGGCGCGCATCTGGACGAGAAAGCGCTGCGGGAGCTGTTCAAATTATGAAAGAGCAAGCCATCATCCCGGTCTACATGCTGACCGGCTTCCTGGAGAGCGGCAAGACCACCATGATCCGCTCCATGCTGAGCGACGAGGGCTTCTCCGACGGGCAGAAGACCCTCATCCTCTCCTGCGAGGACGGCATGGAGGAGCTGGAGGAGGACGAGCTGCGCAAGTATAACGCGGTGCTCGAGAGCCTCGACGAGGCGGATCAGCTGACCAGCCTCCGCCTGAAGGAGCTGAACAGCCTCCACAAGCCCGAGCGCGTGTTCATCGAGTACAACAACATCTGGGGTCTGGAGAAGATCGCGGGCGTGAAGATGCCGCCCCGCTGGGAGCTGGTGCAGATCATCACCCTGGCCGACGGCACGACCTTCGACAACTACATGACCAACCTGCGCAAGGTGATCACCGATCCGATGAAAGCGGCCGACCTGATCCTGGTCAACCGCTGCGGCCCGGACTTCAACAAGAGCGGCTGGCGCAAGCAGTTGCGCGCGCTGAATCCCGCCGCCAACATCCTCTTCGAGAATCTGGACGGCACCACCGAGGACGGCGTGGCCGACGAGGATCTGCCCTACGACATGAAGGCGGACATCATCGACGTGACCGAGGACCAGTTTGGCACGCTCTACCTGGACGCGATGGATCACCCGGAGCGCTATGACGGCAAGACCCTGCGCGTCGTCGGCCAGCCCTTCCCGGACAATTCCTTCCCCAAGGGCTTCTATTACTTCGGCCGCTACGCCATGACCTGCTGTGCGAACGACATCGCGCGCTGCGGCTGGGTCTGCCAGGGCCTGGAGAAGCCTGACCCGAAGGCCTATATCCGCCTCACCGCGAAGTGCGAGCGCGTGGAGTCCCCTGACGGGCAGGCTGCCGTGCTGCTGCACGAGATCAAGACCGAGCGGGCCAACCCGCCCAAGGAGAAGGTCGTCACCTTCTCGAATCCCTGAGCGTTTTCCAAAGACCGGCGCTGTGTATGCAACGCCGGTTTTTTGGAAGCAGCGGGGCCGGGCTGCCCGGCCGTCCCTCCTCGCCTGTCTCAGGAAGATTTCGCGCTTCCCAATCGTTTCATCATCAGTCCATGACATCAACAGTCATGAAAGGAGGCGAACCCTTTGAAGCACCGTTTCTTATCGATCTTATCCCTGCCCCTGATCCTCCTGACGCTGTGCGGGCCCGCGCCTGCCGCTTGTGCGGAGGCGTCCGGAACGTCCCTCTCCCTCGTCGCCATCAACGTCGGCAAGGCGGACTGCCTGCTGCTCAGGAGCGGCGCAAGCTGCTACATGGTGGATACCGGCACCGCCGAGAGCTGGGGAGCCGTGTCCGCCGCCCTGCGGCAGTACGGCATCACGCGCCTGGACGGCGTGATTCTCACCCACACACATAAGGATCACGCAGGCGGCATCATGGCTCTGGCCCAGAGCGGCCTGCAGATCGACGGCTGGTACGCGTCCGCCTATTTCGCCGAGGTGAAGGAAAAGAAGCACCCCGCCGTGCTGGCCTCGGCCCTGCGCGGCGAAAAGGTGACCTGGCTCAAAGGCGGCGACACCCTGCCCCTGGACGGCGGCTCCCTGCGCGTGCTCGGCCCGCTGCGCGAGAGCGATACGGAAAACTGCAATTCCCTGGTGCTCCTGGCGGAGACCGCGGACGGCTCCATCCTGCTCACCGGCGACATGGAATACCCCGAGGAGGAGGACCTGCTCGCCGCCGGCCTGCTCGGCCACACCGACGTGCTCAAGGTCGGCAACCACGCCGAGAGCGACGCGACCTCCCACGCCTTTGTCCAGGCCGTTTCCCCCAGGGTCGCCGTGATCTCCACCGACTCGGTCGCCGAGCCGGACACGCCCGCCAGGCGCGTGCTGCAGGCGCTGGACGCGGTGGGCGCGCAGATTGCGAGGACCGAAAGAACCGAGGTCGCCGTCGAGGCGGAGCTGAAGGGCGGCGAAGTCACCGTTTACGCCGTGAGCCGCGACAGCTGGCCCGCCGCGCAGACCGGCATCTCCCTGGGCAAAAAGGACGTGAAGGCGGACACCATCACCCTCCGCAACGCCGGCAGCGAAACTGTCGACCTCTCGGGCTGGTTTATCCGCTCCGACCGCGGGCGGGAGATCTTCGTGTTCCCGGAGGGCGCATCCATCGCGCCCGGCGCGGAGCAGACCGTCGCCGCGCAGGACAGCGCCGTCCTCGGCGATTACCTCTGGCCCGAGGAGAAGGTCTGGCACAAGAGCAAGGACGACCAGGCGCTGCTCTGCGACGCCTGGGGACGGCTGATCTCCACGCTGGATTGATTTCCTCATGCTGGAAAAAAATCTGCGGGCCAGGCAGGATTTCTCCGCCGCGCACAGAACTTTTAGGTCAGACCAAACTAACCATCGTTCCATTGCCCGACCGTCAATGAGGTGAGTTTATCCATGAAACAGACCCGATCTGTCGAGGATTATCTGGAAGCGATACTGATGATCGAGGAGCAAAAGGGCATTGTCCGCTCCGTGGATGTGGCCGCGCACCTGAATTTCTCCAAGCCGAGCGTCAGCGTGGCCATGCATAACCTGGAGGAGGACGGCAGCGTGAAGCGCGGCGATGACGGCCGCCTGTTATTGACCGAAAAGGGCCGCGCCATCGCCGAGCAAACCCTCGCCCGCCACCGCTTCCTGACCAGCTTTCTGGAGGAAATCGGGGTCTCGCCCGAGGTCGCAGAGCGCGACGCCTGCGGCATGGAGCACTCGCTCAGCGCCGAGACCTTCGAGCTGCTGCGCAAATGGCACGACAGCGTCTCCCCAAAAGCAGAGTCCTGACGCACACCCCCACACAGCCCCGGCTTGTGGGGGTCTTCTTGTTCCAAGTGGTGAACCCGGAAGGAGGCCCCTTTGATGTACGAAACCCTGCTCCCCGCCGAGATGCAGGCGCTTGAAAAAGCCTGGATGCGGGAGACCGGCGTGCCCTCCATTCTGCTGATGGAGACAGCGGCCCGCGCCGTGGCGGACGCGCTCGCGCGCCACGCTGCCGCCGGCGCGAAGGTTCTCTTCCTCTGCGGCCCCGGCAGCAACGGCGGCGACGGCTATGCCGCGGCGCGCATCTGGGCGGAGCGCGGCGGAGAGGCCGTCGTCTGGGAACTGACCGACAGCGCGAAGAACGACGCTGCGGCCGAGCGCTTTCTCGCCGGTCAGGCCGGTATTCCCCTTCTGAAAGCCGCCTCCCCTGTCACCGCCCTGCCGGAGGGCTGCGCGGCCGTGGTCGACGCCCTGTTCGGAACCGGGCTGAGCAGGCCGCCGCAGGACACCGCCGCGGAGATCATCCGCGCCGTGAACGCGAGCGGTCTGCCCGTCGTCGCCGTGGACATTCCCTCCGGGCTGGACGGCGCTGACGGCAGAAGGCTCGGCGAGGCCATCCGCGCGGCGGAGACCGTCACCTTCCACCGCCCCAAGCCCGGGCTTTATCTTCGGGACGGCTGCGTCTGCGCCGGGAAGGTCACCGTCGCGCCGATCCTGATCCCGTCCGGCTGGGGAGACATCGCCGGCCTGCGCGTGCTCCAGCCGGATGATCTCAGCGCGCTCATTCCTGCGCGCCCCGCCGACGCGCATAAGGGCACCTTCGGGCGCGCCGTGATCTTCGCGGGAAGCACGGGAATGGCCGGCGCCGCCGCCCTCTGCGCCATGGCCTGCGTGCGCTCCGGCGCGGGGCTGACCACCGTCCTCTGCCGCGAGCAGGTGCTGCCCGTTGTGCAGACCCTCTGCCCCGGCGCGACCTGCAGGCTCCTGCCGGAGCGCGGGGGGAAGCTCCTGCCCGAGGCCGCGGAAATTGCCCGTGAAACGCTACGCTCGGCCGACCGCGCCGCGATCGGCCCGGGTCTCGGCCAGGCGAACGATCTCCTGCCGCTGCTGCGCGTCTTCCGGGAGGCGGCCTGTCCGGTCATCTGGGACGCGGACGCGCTCAATCTTCTGGCCGTTCGCGGCAGGGCGGAAGGCCTTCTGCCGCTGAAGGCTGCGGACATTGTCACGCCCCATCCCGGAGAGGCCGCGCGTCTGCTGGGCTGGGAGACCGCCCGGGTCACAGAGCAGCCGCTGGCGGCCCTCGAAGCTTTGCACAGCACTTGCGGCTGCCGGGTCATTCTCAAGGGCGCGCGCACCCTGATGACAGACGGAGCCCATCAGGCCGTCAACGCCGTGGGCACGCCCGCCCTCGCCAAGGGCGGCAGCGGCGATCTGCTGACCGGCGTGCTCGCCGGCCTGCTCGGGCGCACAAAAGGCGCTCTCCCCTCCCTCGAGGAGCTGCAGGCCGCCGTGCTGGTTCACGCGCTGGCGGGCATCCGCGCCGCCGCGCTGCGCGGCGAGGACTGCGTCTGCCCGGAGGATGTCGCCGCGTGCATTCGCCTGCGCGGGCAGGAAGACCTCATGCTCTGAGTCCGGCAGGACCAAAGCCCGTCCGCATCCTGCCGGACGTGGGACGCCGACGCTTCGATCTTTCTCTTTGCTTTTTCCCGGCTTTTCCGCACCGCGCGCGGCGGAAGAGCGATCGTCCGTTTTTCCTGTGATATACAAAAACCCGGATCAGCCCCGCACGGTTCTGTCTCAGCTGATCCAGGTTCTTTTCGGTTGGACATCAGGCCTGGTACTTTTCTCCGTTCACCAGCACGACGTTGAGCGGCTCGCAGGTGATCTGATCCCACACGCCCTCGAGCACGTAGGGCTCATTGGCGAGGTACTCCTTCACATCCGCCTCGCTGTCAAAATCGACAACCAGGGCGGAGCCCTTCAGCTTGCCTTCGTCATCCGTCAGGCCGCCCGCGACGACGATGTGCCTGCCCAGCTTCGCCATACCTTCCAGGTGGCGCGGGCGGACAGCCATCCGCTTCTCCAGCATGTTCGGGCCGTCATAGGCTTTGATGATGAATTGCATTTTCCTTCTCCTCCTTGCAGTGTGTGAAAAATGGCTGAAGCGTTGTCCGGCCGGAGCGTTTCCTTCTCCTGTTCTGATCCGGCTTGTCGCGGCCGGAAACGCATGACGCGCCGCTTCCCTTCGCGGTCAGTCCGCTGCCCGTGATGATCCTCAGCAGCGTTTTTTCCCGTCCGCGTCACGCCGTCAAGGCGCGCGCCGTCCTACCAGATTGATCCGCTGCCCAGACAGATACCTTCGCCATCGACAAACAAATTCCTGCAATCCTCCGCCTTCATCGCGGCTGCGTCGGAGGGATTTCCTCGCCTTTCCTGCGCGCAGGCAACGAAAGTGGGCGTCACCGGCCGTCGCGCCATGGTGCTTCTTTATTCTATCAGCAGCGAAAACGACCGCATATTGTGCCCTTTTTGTCAGCCCTTTTCTGAAACTCATTTATAAAAAAGTCACCGGAACCTATTCCGGTTCCAGTTCTCTATTTGCAATCCCGATCTGAATGTTCTTGGGAAGGGCGGCCGTGTCTTTTCAGCGTGGTGTCCGGTTTTCCCTCTTTGAGCGTCCTCGCGCGGCGGGAAATATCGCCCTGTTTGATAACGATTGCGCATCTGCTTTTCTATCGGAATGCAGCAGATCATGGACAGATTGTTTCCGTCCGTCCCTCTTCATAAACACGTTTGAAACAAACTATTAAATTAAATAAAACATTTGCCCCAGATCCATCGTTCAGCGCCTGAATTGTGCTATACTCTTCCCGCATGGAGAAGCCGCGCCCTGTGCGCCCTCCCATGCCCTGTTCAGAAAATGCAGAAAGAAGGTAGAATGATGAAGCACGGATGGAAAGCGCTGGCGGCCCTTCTGGCCCTGGTTTTGCTTCTTGGCTGCTCCGCCCTGGCGGAGGAGGAACCCGATTATGCCGAGCTGGTGCCGGAGAGCCTGGTGTTCCAGAGTGACTGGGTCGCCGGGAACTTCAAGCTGGACGCCGTCGCCGAGGACGGCGGTTTCCGGGTGATGATCGTCCGCAGCGACAGCCTGACCGAGCGCACCGTTTGGGAATACTCCCCGCTCTACAGCAGCGAGACCGCCTCGCTCGCGGACGGCGGCTTCGGCAGCAAGCTCCACGAAACGCTGGACCTTTACGGTGAAGTGACCGATACCACCGTCGAGTACGAGGACGGCGCCGCCGTGTTCTCCCTGGACGAGAACGGCCATCTGGTCTGGAAGGACGAGAAGGAAGACGCCGGCAAGGGCCTGGAGTTCGTCAAGATCGGCCGTTTCAGCGGCACCTACGTGTGCGACCGCGCCCAGATCGAGATCGTCTGGGATAGCGAGACCCAGTACTCCGTGCTGATCCACTGGGCGGAGAGCGCCACCGTCTCCCATGACTGGATGATGAACGCCGTCTACAACGCCGAGCTGGACGCCCTGGAGGCCATGGGCATGGAGTCCCGCACCGAGTATGACGCCAACGGCGAGATCATCTCCGTCGAGGATGTCAACGAGGAAGGCTGCACGGCCTTGTTCAGGTTCGACGAGAACGGCATGCTGCGCTGGACCGGCACGGAAGGCGTCGACAGCGAAGGCATGGCCTTTGAGTTTGATATGCTTGGCTCAGCCAACGGCTGATCCTGGCCATGGAGGAATGCATGATGATGAAGAAACTGATTTCCCTGCTGCTGACTGCCGCCCTGCTGCTCGGCTGCGCGGCCGCCTTCGCCGAGGAGCAGGCGGACGCGGCCATCCGCTGTGAGATTGTGGACGGCAGCTACGTCATCCGCATGCCCGTCGCCGAGGGCGACACGGGCTGGAAGGCCGACGATATGGCCCAGGACGACACGGTCGTGAAGCTCGGCAGCGCCGAGATCGTCGACGGCGTCTACGTGGTGCGCTACGATCCCACCGGCGACGGTGAGGTGACGGTCAGCCTGCGCCACTTCAACGGCATTGCCTGCGACAACATGCACACCTGGGATCTGCGCGTGGCCAACGGCGCCGTGCAGGAAAACTTCGCCGGCAGCCACACAATGTCTCCCGCCGAGGAGGAGCAGGATTCCCTGCTCTCCGGCGAATGGCTGGAGAAGGACACCCAGTTCACCCAGATGACCGTCGAAAAGAACCCCGAGCGCGGCTGGGACGTGGAGGTTGCCTCCCCGATGACCCACGGCGCGTACATCTTCAGGGCCACCGTTTATTTCGACTGCGAGCTGGACGCTTTTATCTATGACGGCGGCGCGTTCTGGGAAGTGCCCATCACGGATTCCGACGAGGAAGTGGAACTGGGCGATCCCGCTGTCAGCGGCACCAGCGGAAGCTTCACGATCCAGGCCGGCGAGAACGAGGAGGTCTTCCTGCTCTGGTACGACACCAGCCTGCCCGAGGAGGAAACGGTCTTCGCCCGCGCGGCGGAGTGAGCCCCGGCACATGGCGACTTTATGAACAGCAAGAGCCCGGCGTTTCTGATGCGCCGGGCTCTTTTGCGTGCGGAAAAGACGGGTTACTTGGCCCTCGCGATCCGCTTCGCGCCGGGCTGGATGGCCCGCTGCGGGCAGACGAGGAGACAGAGGTGGCAGCCGACGCACAGCGCGCCGTTCAGCATGGGCCGGCGGTTCTTGCCCATGCGGATCGCCTGATGGCCGCCGTCGCTGCAGGAGATCACGCAGCGGCCGCAGCCGATGCAGCGCTCGCGGTTGAACTTCGGGAAGACGATTGTGTCCCGCTCCAGCACGTCCGTGGTGCTGTGCAGCGATTCAAGGCCGAGGCCCATGGCTTCCTTCACGCTGTCGAAGCCTTTCTCCGCCAGGTACAGGTTCAGCCCGGCCTTCAGCTCGTCGATGATCCGGTAGCCGTACTGCATCACGGCGGTCGTCACCTGGATCGAACCCGCGCCGAGGAGGATGAATTCCAGCGCGTCCAGCCAGGTTTCCACGCCGCCCATGCCCGAGAGATGCATGCCGCTGAGCTGCGGGTTCTGGCCCATCTCCGCGATGAAGCGCAGGGCGATGGGCTTGACGGCGTTGCCGCTGTAGCCGCCGACGGCGCTCTTCCCGTGCACGGCGGGCGCGGAGACATAGGTGTGCGGGTTGATGCCCACGATGGATTTGATGGTGTTGATCGCCGCGATGCCGTCCGCGCCGCCCCGCTTCGCCGCCTCGGCGGCCGGGCTCATGCTCGCCACGTTGGGCGTCAGCTTGGCAATCACCGGAATGCTGCAGGACTGCTTGGCGGCGGCTGTGAAGCGCTCCACCAGCTCGGGCACCTGCCCGATGTCGGAGCCGAGGCCGTCCTCCGCCATGTTCGGGCAGGAGAAGTTCAGCTCCACCGCGTCCGCGCCGTTCACCTCGCACAGATGCGCCAGCTCGCCCCACTCCGCCTCGTTCTGACCCATGATGGAGGCCAGGATGAACTTGGTGGGGTACTTGGCCTTGAGGCGGCGGAAGACCTCCATGTTCTCCGCCACGCTGTGGTCGGAGAGCTGCTCGATGTTCTTGAAGCCCATGATGCTCCCGTTGTCGCCTGTGGTGGCGGAGAAGCGCGGGGAGGCTTCGTGGATATCCATCGTGCAGATGGTCTTGAAGCACGCGCCGGCCCAGCCCGCCTCAAACGCGCGCGCGCACATGTCGTAGGTGCTCGCCACCACGGAGGAGGAGAGCAGGAAGGGATTCTCCAGCGGAATGCCGCACAGGTCGCAGGCGAGGCGGTGCTCGTCCTCCGGGATCGGCGTCTCGCACTCCGGCTTCACCTGGTAGTACAGGCGGTTGACCGCGTCGCGGATGGGCACCTCTGTGGGCCGCACGCAGGCGCGCTCGCAGGGCGCACCGCAGGTCAGGCAGGGGTTGGTCTCGGGCAGGGACTGCGCGGCGTCCTGCTCGTCGCGGAACCAGATTTGCCGCAGCAGCCTGGCAGGATCCAGCTTGCTGCAGGCGGCGGAACACGGCGCGTCCGCGCACAGAGCGCAGCGGATCATATCGGCGCGTGACACCTTCGGCTCGGTAGTGATCATGGGGCACCCTCCTTCTCTTTGTCTCCGTGTATGGGATGTGCGGGCCCTTTGCCCGGGCGGTGCTTTTCAGGTATGCCTGATCTTCAGGCGGAGTCGGTTCGGCAGCTCCTCGCCTTCGTCCCAGCTGTATTCAATGGCTTCCGCGATGCCCCGCACCACGGCAAGCGACAGCGCGTCGTCCGCCGCGGTCGGGTCCCTCCGGGGGCCGTTGCAGCGGATGGTCCACTCGGCGTTCTCCGTCTCCCCGGCATATTCCACGACGGCCTGGACGCGCGGCTGCTCCAGCGCGGGGACCAGAATCTGTCCAACCGTCTCCTCGAAGGCGAGCAGAATGCGGCTGGCCAGCTTTTTCGGGATCTGGTTCCTGCTGCAGTAGCCCTCGATCTGCGAGGCCATGCCGAGGAAGTCGTAATCCTTGCTGGCGATGTTCAGCTCCAGCACCTTCAGCTTCCGCACAAATCGCCGGGTTTTCTCGCGCCGGGGGTGCTCGAAGATCTGCTCCGGCGTCCCGTCCTCGTAGATGCCGCCCTCGTCCATGAAGAACACGCGGTTCGAGATGGCGCGGGCAAAGCTCATCTCGTGCGTCACGATCATCAGCGTCTTGCCGGTCTTCGCGAGGTCGCGGATCACGGCCTGCACCTCGCCCACCATCGTGGGGTCAAGGGCGCTGGTGGGTTCGTCCAGCAGGATGATGTCCGGGTCCATGGCCAGGGTGCGGGCGATGGCGATGCGCTGCTTCTGTCCGCCGGAGAGCTCGTCCGGATAATTCAGCGCCTTCTCCGCCAGACCCACCGTGCGCAGCAGGCGCATGCCCGTGTCGTAGGCCTCCTGCTTGCTCTTGCCCAGCAGATCCATCGGCGAGAGCATAATGTTCTCGATCACGGTCAGGTGGCCGAAGAGGTTGAAGGACTGGAACACCATGCCCATCTTCTGGCGGATCTTCTCCAGATTGCACCTGCGGGCCGTGATCTCCTCGCCGTCGATCCAGATGTGGCCGTCCGTGGGCTTCTCCAGCAGATTGATGCAGCGCAGCAGCGTGCTCTTGCCCGTGCCGGACGGGCCGATCACGGCGATCACGTCGCCGTCGTTGATCTCGACGCTCACGTCCTTCAGGGGAATCGCGTTGTCATATTGCTTCCTCAGATGCTCAATCTTAATCATGGGTGTTCACCCCCTTCAGGATGCGATCGCGCCTGCGCTTCTTGGGGTCAATGCGCAGGCGGATGCGGCTGACCGCGAAGCTGAACAGCCCCTCCAGCGCGAAGTAGATGACCGCGATGGCAATCAGCGGGAAGAAGGCCTCGAAGGTGCGGCTGCGGACGATGTCACCCATCTTGGTCAGGTCCTGCACGGCGATATAGCCCACGATGGCCGTCGCCTTGATCAGGCCCACAATCTCGCTCTGGTAGGCGGGCAGGATGTGCGGGATCGCCTGCGGCAGGATGATGCGGAAGAAGGTGTGGCGGTTGGAGTGTCCCAGGGCGTAGGCGGCCTCGTACTGGCCCCGGTCCACCGCGTTGACGCCCATCTTCAGCATGCCGAAGACCGCCGCCCCGAAGGTGAGGGTGAAGCCGATGACGGCGACCGCAATGCCGCTGATGGCGGTGGAGCCGAAGATGATGTAATACAGGATCATGAGCAGGACGACCATCGGCATGCCCTGCACCAGCCACATGGAGAACCGGGTGGCGGTATTCGCGGCCAGGTTGCCGTTGCGGCAGAGCATGAACAGCAGGAAGCCCAGCGCCGTGCCGAAAAGGATGGCGAGCACGGTGATCAGCAGGGTGTTGGCGATGCCCTGGAGGAACAGCTGCCAGCGGTCCTCGCGGATGAAGGTCTTGTTGAAGCTGGAGACGATGCCGTCCCAGAAGGAGGGCCCGGCGGCGTCCGCGGATGCGGCGGCGTCTTCGCTCCGCCGCACGACCATCACCACGCCGCCGGTGTAGTTCGGCTCGGAGAACAGGACGCTCTCCGCCCGCTCGGGCGTGATGCTGATGCCCGCGCCGCCAAAGTCGCATTTGCCGGTCTGCACGGCGGGGAGCACCGCGTCATAGCTCATGTCCACGATCTCCAGGCCGTAGCCGTAGGCCTCGCAGAAGCGCACCGCGATATCGATGTCATAGCCCGCAATCCCGTTGTTCAGGTAATACTCGAAGGGCTCGTAGAGCGCCTCCGTCGCCAGGCGCAGCGTGCCGTTCGGCGCGGGGAACGCGCTGTAATCGGCGATCTTCTTCTGCGTTTCGTCATCGCCGAACCACCGCGCCTCGATGTCCGCCAGGGTTCCGTCCGCCGTGATGGCGCGGACAAACTCGCTGAACTGTCCGCGCAGCTTCGCACCCTCCTCCGTCATCGGGAAGACAAAGCCGAACGAGAACTGATCCAGGTATTCCGGGAGATAGGTGAGCTCGCCGTGCTCCCGCATCAGCGACTTTGCGACGGGTTCATCCACCGTGAAGGCGTCGATCTTCTGTGTAGTCAGCGCGTTCACAAGGTCCGCCTTGCTGTTGAAGTATTCCAGCCTGGAGTCCGGCAGGCGATTGCCGACCAGCTCGTCAAAGCTCGTGCCGGTCTGGACGCCGACGGTCTTTCCGTTCAGCGCGTCCATGGCAGCGCTGCCGTTCGGTCCGCCGGGCCCCGCGGGAAGCGTGGCCTCCGCGGCCGCCGCCGACTTCAGCACGGCCATCATCGTGCCGCCGGTATAATAGGGGTCGGAGAAATTGACAGTCTGCGCGCGCTCCTCGGTGATGCTGATGCCCGCCACGGCAAAATCCGCCTTGCCAGCCTGTATGGCGGGCAGGATGCCGTCGAAGCTCATCGCCTCCACCGTGAGACCATAGCCGTTGTCCTCGCAGAAGCGCGCGGTCATGTCGATCTCGAGGCCCACTACTTCGCCCCCGCGGTAATAGTTCAGCGGGGCGTAAGCGCCCTCGGTGGCCAGCCTCAGCGTGCCGTTGGGCGCCGGGAAGGAGGCGTAGTCCGGCAGGAGCTTGTCCTTCTCCGGGCCGCTGATCCACTTGTCGACGATCCGCTGCAGCTCGCCGTTTTCCCGCTGGGTTTCCAGCCAGGCGTTCACCTGCGCCAGCAGCCTGTCGCCGTCCGCGTTCTTGGGAAACACGTAGCCGTAGCTGAACTCGTCCATGTGATCGTTCAGCACGGTGATCGCGTCGTCCTCCGCCGCCATGAGCATCAGCACGGGCCCGTCTCCCGGAAAGCCGTCAATCTTGTTCGCCTTCATGGCCGCGGCCATGTCGGGATAGGAATTGAAATAGCTGAGCTTCGCGTCCGGCAGCGCGTCCGCCGTGATCCTGTCATAGGCCGTGCCGGTCTGCACGCCGATGCGCATGCCGTTCAGGTCGCTGATCCTCGCGATTCCGCCCTGCTTCCCGTCCTTCACCATGACTGCCATGGGTTCCTCATAAAGAATGTCGGAGAAGGGCAGGGCCTCGCGGCGCTCGGGCGTGATGTGCAGGTTGGCCATGATGCAGTCGACGTCGCCGGTGACCGCGGCAGGGATGATCGCCCCATAGTCATAGACCTTGAAGCGCACATCCGCGCCCAGCCGCGCGGCGAAGCGATAGGCCAGCTCAATGTCGAAGCCCGTCAGCCGGCTGCCGGCGTAATAGCTGTAAGGGGGCACGACTCCGGAGGTGCCGACCGTGAGGTGCAGGGACGGATGCTCAGGCAGCTTGATTTCCGGCAGGTCGTCGGTCTTGTTCGCCTGCCAGCGCCTCAGCATCTCATCGAGCGTGCCGTCCGCCCTGATGTCCCTGATGAAGCTGTTGAGCTGCGCCTCCAGGTCGGGGATCTGGGACACTGGCGAGATGCCCAGGGCGATCTTCACCGTCTCGCTCATGTTTTCATCCAGCAGGCGCACGCCCCCGAAGCCCTCCGCGACGGTGAGTTCCATCTGGCTGCGGTCATGGACGTACGCATCAATTTTGCCCTGCGCCACGGAGGTGAAGCCCATGATCCTGTCGTTGAAATACTCGATCCTTGCCTCCGGCAGCTCCGAGCGAACCGCCAGCTCCGCTGCGCTGCCCTGGCCGACGCCGACAATCATGCCCGGCCTGTTCAGCTGCGCGACGGAGGTGATCGTCTCCTCTGCGCCGGCAGCGCCCGCAAGCAGAACAAGCAGCGCCGCCGCCCAGATCAACAGCCTTTTCCGCATAAAAACAGTATCCCCCTGATGCAATGGTCATATTAAGATATTAATACGACAGAGAAAAGAAAAATCCTGCCGGACGGCCGCCGGCAGCGGCTGCTTCTTCCCCCGCGGCCGGCCGTTCAAAGCCGTTCTCCGCGCCGCTCCCTTCATTGACAAATGTCCTTCGCCCCTGTATCATAAAGCCGGGTTCGCCCCGTGATCGGGAGATGAAAGAGAAAGAAGGCAGACAGACCATGATGGATTTCCGCGAGATGCCCTATGCGCGCCCGGATATGGACGCCGTGAAAAAGTGTTATGAGACGACCATCCAAAGGCTGCGGGAGGCCGCGTCCTACACCGAGGCGCGCGAGGCCTTTTTCGCCCTGCAGGAGCAGGAGAAGCAGTCCGGCACGATGATGAGCCTGTGCTCCGTGCGCAACACCATCGACACCACCGACGCCTATTACGACGGCGAGATGAAATGGCTGCGCGAGCAGAACGCCTCCCTCATCCCCCTGCGCAAGCGGTATCAGCAGGCGATGGCGGAGTGCCCCTTCCGCAAGGACTTTGAGCAGGAGTTCGGCGCGCAGCTGCTCCGCCTGATCGACGCCCAGCTGAAGATCACGGACGAGCGCATCATCGCCGACACCATCCGCGAGGGCGAGCTGCAGCAGCAGTACCAGAAGGACAGCGCGATGGCCGTGACCGATTTCCGCGGCGAGAAGGTCAATTTCTACGGCCTGCTCAAGCACATGGAGAGCACCGACCGCGAGGAGCGCCGCGAGGCCTATCACGCCTGGGCCAAGCTCTACGAAGAGATCAGCCCGCGCCTCGACGCCCAGTACGACGAGCTGGTGCGTCTGCGCGACGGCATGGCAAAGAAGCTCGGCTTCTCCAGCTACACCGACCTCGCCTATCTCGCCCGCCGCCGCTTCGACTACACGCAGGAGGACGTCGCCGCCTTCCGCCGCCAGGTGAAGGAGATCATCCCCCCCGCCGTGGCCGAGATCCGCGAGAAGCAGCGCCGGCGCCTGGGCGTGGACAGGCTGCGCTATTACGACGAGGCGCTGATCTTCGCCGAGGGCAACGCCAATCCCATCGGCGACATGGAAACCCTGGTCGCCAAGGCCCAGCAGATGTACCGCGAGATGAGCCCGGAGACCGGCGAGTTCTTCGACTTCATGGTGAAGTACCATCTGTTCGACCTCGAGACCCGCCCCGGCAAGCGCATGGGCGGCTATATGACCCGCTTCCCGGCCTACCAGGCGCCCTTCATCTTCAGCAACTTCAACGGCACCAGCGCCGACGTGGACGTGCTGACCCACGAGGCCGGCCATGCCTTCCAGGGGTATCTGGCGATGCGCTCCATCCCGATCTCCATGCTCAGCGGCTCCACCTCGGAGATCAACGAGATCCACTCCATGACCATGGAGCACTTCGCCTATCCGTGGATGGGGAGCTTTTTCGGCGAAAACGCGGAGAAATACATCACCGCCCACCTGATCGGCGCGATCTCGGTGATTCCCTACATGGTCTGCGTGGACGAATTCCAGCACAGGGTCTATGAGAAGCCCGACATGACCGCCCTGGAGCGCCGCCGCGTCTGGCGCGGGATCGAGCAGAACTACATGCCCTGGCGCGACTACGACGGCGAAGCCTTCCTGGAGGAGGGCGGCTTTTGGATGCAGAAGCAGCACATCTTCCTCTACCCGTTCTATTACGTCGACTACGCCCTCGCCCAGATGTGCGCCTTCCAGTATTACGGCCGCATGAAGGAAAACAGGCCCCAGGCCTGGCAGGACTACCTGCGCCTCTGCCGTGCCGGCGGCACCAGGGGGTACTTCGAGCTGCTGGAGGTCGGCGACCTGCTCAATCCCTTCCGGGACGGCACGGTGGAGAAGAGCGTCGGCCACGTGATCGAAGAGCTGCGCGGGCGGTACTGATCCGCCCTGCGGGCATCGGGCGGCGGCCCGCCGCTGCCCGGTGTCCCTTCCCTCCCGGATTCCCAGCCCTGTCCAACGGAAGGAGATTCAGCCATGGAACCGCGCTTTGACCCGCTGGCCCAGCGCTACGCTTCCCAGCGCTTCCCGATCTATGCCCGCGGCGGCATGGTCAACTGCTCCAGTCCCCAGGCGGCCGCGGCCGGTCTGGAGATCCTGCGCGCGGGCGGCAACGCCATGGACGCCGCCGTGGCCGCCGCAGCGACGCTCACCGTGACCGAGCCCACCGCCAACGGCATCGGCAGCGACGCCTTCGCCCTCGTCTGGAGCGAAAAGGACCGCCGCCTTTACGGCCTCAACGCCAGCGGCCCAGCCCCGATGCTCGCGAGCGCCGAGCGCGTGCTGGCCGACGGAAAGGATCAGGACGGCAGGATGCCGCGCCTCGGCTGGACGCCCGTCACCGTGCCCGGCGCGCCCAGGGCCTGGGCGGAAATCAGCGGCCGCTTCGGCGCGCTGCCCTTCGCCCGCGTGCTGGCGCCCGCCGTGCGCTACGCCCGCCACGGTTACCCCTGCGCGCCCAACCTGGCCTGGATGTGGCAGCGCGCCTTCGCCCGCTATCAGCGCGTGCTGACCGAGCCCTGCTTTGAGGCCTGGTTCCGCACCTTCGCCCCGCAGGGCCGCGCGCCCGCCGCCGGAGAGCTCGTCACCCTGCCCGACCACGCCGACACGCTCGAGGCCATCGGCGAGACCCGGGCGGAAGCCTTCTATACCGGGGAGCTGGCCCAAAAGATCGACGCCTGCAGCCGCAGGCACGGCGGATACCTGCGCTATGAGGATCTCGCCGCCTACCAGGCGCAGTGGGTCGAGCCAATCGGCCTGGACTACCGCGGCTACAGCGTCTGCGAGATTCCGCCCAACGGTCAGGGCATCGCGGCGCTGGCCGCGCTCAACATCCTCAAGGAATTCAGCTTCTCCCGGCGCGACTGCCCCGAAACCTTCCACCGGCAGATCGAGGCCATGAAGATGGCCTTTGCCGACGTGCTGGACACGGTGACCGATCCCGCGCACATGACCGTTGATCCCGCCACCCTGCTCGATCCCGCCTACGGCGCGCGCAGGGCCGCCCAGATGGGCGGCACGGCCCGGGTCTGGACGCGCAGCCTGCCGCCCAGGAGCGGCACGGTCTACCTCTGCTGCGCCGACGGCGAGGGCAATATGGTCTCCTATATCCAGTCCAATTACATGGGCTTCGGCTCGGGCATCGTGGTCGACGGCACGGGCATCTCCCTGCAGAACCGCGGGGCGGATTTCTCCCTCGACCCGAAGGCCGCCAACTTTCTCCGACCCGGCAAGCGCAGCTACCACACGATCATCCCGGGCTTCCTGATGAAGGATGGCGCGCCGGTGGGGCCCTTCGGCGTGATGGGCGGCTACATGCAGCCCCAGGGCCATGTGCAGGTCGTGATGAACTACGTGGACTTTGCCATGGATCCCCAGCAGGCGCTGGACGCCCCGCGCTGGCAGTGGATGCGCGACGGCAGCGTGACCGTGGAGAGCCGCTTCGACCCGCAGCTCGCCCAGGCGCTCCGCCGCATGGGCCACGACGTCCGCGCCGACCTCGATACGCCGAGCTTCGGCCGCGGGCAGATGATCGTCCGCCTGGACAGCGGCGTGCTGGTGGGCGGCACCGAGTCCCGCACGGACAGCAGCATCGCGTGCTGGTGACGCATGCGCCATAAGAAAAAGCCTATGCCTGCGCATGGGCTTTTTCCTGTGGCTGACCGCGGGACGGCGCTCCGCGGAACGCTCTGGCAGGGGTTTGGGGACGCTGAACGTCTGCCAAAGAATGTCCCCGCTCACCACGCGCTCTTTCCCGCCGGGTGTCCCCGCTTTCTCAGCTGCTTCTGGTAGCAGTCGTCGCACAGCCGGTACGGCCAGTTCCAGCCGAGCCGCCGGTTGCAGTTCGCGCACCGCTTTTCCTGCAGGCGCTGGGTGGACAGGATGTGGATGATGCCCTGGGAGATCAGATCCTTCCGCCGCTGGATCTCCGCGAGAACCTCGTCCGGCTCCTCCAAAAACAGCCGCGTATAGTTGTAGTACAGATCGCAGAGGCGGTAATCCGCCTCCAGCCCGTCCAGCATGGCGGTCGAGCAGGCGTCCGGGTCGATCAGCTCCGGGATCGCGGTCAGCACGTCCAGGTGCTCGTGCCGGCATTCCGCGCGGTACATGGCCCGCCAGCGCTCCAGCAGGTTCGGCTCCGTCTCGTCGAAGGGAATGCAGATGAAGCGGTAGAGCAGCTCCTTGTCCGTGTTCGGTGTCTCGAGCATGGCGGCGAGGCTCGCCATGCGCTGCGTGGACGCCTTGGTGAAAAAGCCCTTGTCCTGCATGGCGATCCACTGGCGGATGATCTCCGTCAGCGGCAGCGGCAGGCCGAGCAGAGACACCGGAAAGCGGATGATCGCCTCGGTCAGCGGCGGCAGGCTCTTCTCGAGCGCCAGAGCGACCAGCCGCTTGAAGCCGAACGCGTTCACATAGCCCACATCGTAGATGCCGTAGCGCCCGGCGCGTCCCGCGATCTGCTTGAATTCCGCGTCCGTCAGCGTCCGGGTGATGTCCCCGTCGAATTTCTCGGACTCCAGAAAGACCACGCGCTTGATCGGCAGGTTCATGCCCATGGCGATGGCGTCCGTGGAGACCACGACCTCGGTGTCCCCCACGCGGAAGCGCTCAGCCTGGTCGCGCCGCACGTCCGGCGGCAGCGCCCCGTAGATCAGCGACACGTGGTACCCGGCCTGCCGCAGCTCGGCCGCGACCGCGTGCACCTTCGCCTTGGAGAAGACGATCAGCGCGTCGCCCGGGCGGATGGAGGACGGGAAGCTGAAAACGCCCTTCTCCATGAGCAGCGGCGTCATGCGCTCATGGCGCACGACGCGCATCTCGTCCCCGCATTCCAGGATCATCTGCGTGAGAACGGCCTCCGCGTCCGGGGAGGCGCAGACATGAATCTCATCCGCGCACAGGCCGAGGATGGCGTCCGTCCACGCGCCGCCGCGGTCGCGGTCCGCCACCATCTGGCACTCGTCGATCACCGCGATGTCATAGTGCGCCTTGAGGTCGGCCATCTCCACCGTGGACGACTGGACGCGCGAGAAGGGCACCATGATGCGCTCCTCCCCCGTCACCAGGCTGCACGGAATGCCGTCCAGGTTCAGCGAGTCGAACTGCTCCGCGGCCAGCAGCCGGAGCGGTCCCAGGTAGATGCCGTGCGCCGCGCTGTGCAGGCGGCTGACGCCGTCGAAGGTCTTGCCGGAATTGGTCGGCCCCAGGTGGACGACGAAGCGGCGGTGCATGGCCCGCGCCCGCGGATAGAGGTCGCGGTAGTGCTGCGGGATGGCGTTCAGCAGGGCGGACTGAATCTCCCGCTCCTGCCGCCGCGCCGCGTCCGTCTGGCGCTGGAGACGGCTGATGGAGGCGTTCGCCGCGAGCAGGCGGCGGATGCGCTTGCGCGGGAAGGCCCGCCTGGCCTCCTCGCAAATGCGGTACTTTGCCCGCTGAATCTCCCTGCGCATCTGCGCCGAAAGCTTTTCGCCGCCGGGCAGCGTCAGGTTCTGGCAGGCGGCCAGCTCCGGGTACGCGCGGGTAAGCGCCTCCTGCAGGGCCATCGTCAGGCTCTTCGGGAAGAACGCGCGCTCGACCATGTCCTCCGGGACGCCGCCCTCGAAAGGCCCGTCCAGGAGCGCCGTGAGGACTTTGGCCGGCGCTTCGCCGCGCACCATGCCGGAGAAGTCCTCATGGCGCAGATAGCGCTCCAGCTGCCGGTCGGCCTGGCTGACAAACTGCGGCTGCTGCTTCTGGAAGAAGCGCTGAGGCGCGCGCTCCTCCAGGCGGCGGATCGCCGAGCGCGCCTTGCCCAGCGTCACGCGGCTCCGGGAGACCGACCGCAGGAAGGGCAGATCGATCGGATGGCCGTGGCGCAGCTCGCTGAGGATCAGCGGCCGCAGCTGCTCAAACTCCGCCTTGTGGTAGTCCTGAATCAGCTCGCCGCGCTGGAGCGCCTGATAGACCTTGTCCCGGCGTTTCTGCTGGTAGAGCTGGCGGGCGAAGGCTTCGCCCTGGAGATAAGCCTCGCGGTCCTCGGGCATCATGCGGCGGAGGTCGGGCTCTGCCTGTTTCTCCGCACGCTGGCGGAGATACTGCTCGCGCTCGGCGCTGAGCTGCTGCGTATAGGCCTGCAGGGCCTCGGTCTGTTCCACGGGCTCACCTCCTTCCCGCCTTCACTATAGCAGAAAACGGATGAAAACACAATCATGTGCCGGGGAGGCGCGCCGGATGGAAAAACCCGACAGGCAGCATTCCGGTCACGCAGGAAATACCGATCTTTTGCAGAATAGAAGGAATCATCGCTTCTCTGCACGCCTGTCTTCGCAGGCCATCGGGGACGCGCATCCCCGAATCTTTCCCTCGGAGGTCTGATCCATGAAACATCTCAGGACATTCGTCAGCGGTATGCTCGCCGGCATCAGCATCGCGCTGGGCGGCACGGTCTTCCTCTCCCTGGAAAACAAGGTGCTCGGCGCGCTCTTCTTCACGGTGGGGCTTTTCGCGGTGTGCACCTTCGGATTCCATCTCTACACCGGCAAAGTCTGCTACGTCTTTGACAACGGCCGCGACTACGCCATCGCCCTGCCGGTCATCTGGCTGGGCAACCTGGCCGGTTCCTGGCTCACCGCGGCGGTGGAGAGCGTGACGCGCTTTGGCCCGGCCCTCGCGGAGCGCGCGCAGACCGTCAGCGCCGCCAAGCTGGGCGACAGCCCCCTCAGCCTGTTCGTGCTGGCCGTGATGTGCGACCTGCTGATCTATGTGGCGGTGGAAGGCTACAGGAACAATCCCCATGAGCTGGGCAAGTATCTCTCGATCTTCTTCGGGGTGACGGTGTTCATCCTGTGCGGATTCGAGCACTGCGTGGCGAATATGTATTATTTCTCCATGGCGAATGCGTGGAGCCTGAGGACGCTGGGGCTGCTGCTGGTGATGACCGCGGGAAACAGCGTCGGCGGGATGCTGATTCCTCTCCTGCGAAAAGCCGCGAAGCCGTAAGGGCGGCGCAGGCGGTAACGGGAACCATCGCTCTCCCACGCAAAGGTTGTCCCTGAAAAGGGGCTTGAACGTATCTATCCCGAAAAAACGAAAAGGCAAAAAGCGCAGACAGAGCGCCTGCATGCGGGCTGTCCTGTCTGCGCTTTTGGTGTGCCGTCCGAAATGAGCGGCGCTCAGTTCCCGGTCACGTCGATCACCGAGAGATACCGCACGTTGCGGCGGCTGTTGGGATCGCCGAACACGACGAGCTGCGCGCCGTTCGTGCCCGCGTCGATGCCCTCCACGGCCTTGCCGTCGATCTCAACCGCGACGTAAACGCGCTTGTCCTCCCGGATCTCATCGCCGGTGAGTTCCGCCGTGTACTGATCCGCGGAGGACGCGGTCACGGCCGTCACCTTCGCGGCGTCCAGGCCGTTCTTCGTCAGCAGCGCTTTCAGCTCCACGCCGCGGTAGGCATGCGTCGAGCGGTCGCCCTTGCCGTTGACGGTCTCACCCTCAAAGGCGGCTTGGTTCAGGTCCTTCAGCGTCACGGTGACGCCCTTGCCGTTCAGGTTCAGCGTGATGGCGCCGGCCTTCTCCCCCGCCATCTGGGTGGAACGGATATACAGTCCTACGCCCACGGTGATGACGAGGAGCAGGCAGACGGCGGCGATGATCCAACGGGTTTGCTTTTTCATGTTCTTGTCCTTTCTTCTGCTGGGAGTATTTTTTGAACGCGCGCGTAGAGCAGCTGCGCGCAGAGCCCGCCGA
This sequence comes from uncultured Clostridia bacterium, assembly GCA_946543085.1. Taxonomy (GTDB): domain Bacteria; phylum Bacillota; class Clostridia; order Christensenellales; family Aristaeellaceae; genus RUG11272. Next base: position 27,843 of record CAMNLM010000012.1, read on the forward strand.
CGACGCCGGAGCAGGCGGCCAGCAGCAGCCACAGCAGCAGGGCGATCCCCGCCAGATGAAAGACCAGCGCGTCGCTGAGGGCGGCGCTGGCGAGGCAGGAGAGCACCGATACGCACAGGAAATAGGGGAGATCCCGGCGCTTCATCAGCAGGGCTGAGCAGTCGATGATGAGGCCCGGGAGCGTGTAGGTCAGGACGGCGAACACGCCCTGATAGCCCGAAAAGCCGAGCGCCAGGGCCAGCAGCGACTGCAGGAAGCCCATCAGCGTCGCGGAGCCGAACACCGGCGCCGCCTCCCGGCCAATGAGAAGAAAGGCAAGAGAAAAGCCCACCGCCGCGCTGCCGCCCGGAATACGGAAAAAGTCCGTCAGCACATTGGTCACGGGCGAAATGATGCGCTTGATCAGAAGGCCGAGTACCACGCAGAAGGCCATAAGGACCAGCTGCCTGGTCGTGAGTCTTTTCATGCTCCTGTCTCCTTCTCATATCGGAAAGTCACGCCGTTTCCGGCCTGGCTCTTGCGGGCGGACGGCCCGCGCGGTCCGCCGCTCCTGGCGCTTTCGGGAGAAGGCGCTGTAGATCGGCGGACTCGGAAACTTCATGGAATGCTTTTCATTTGTTGCCGAGGATCCAGCGGAGGAGCTCCGCTTCCTGCTCGGGGGTCAGCTCGCGGGGCTTGCCGTCCAGCGTGACGCGGACGACTGACTTCCGGGCTGGCTTGGCGTGGCCCTTGCAGCCCGTCTCGCAGTAGGCGCGGCTGATCGCCAGGTCTTCGCCGTGCAGGGACTCGTCCAGGGCCTGCAGATCCTGCACGTCGGGCACGCGCTCGATCAGCAGATCCGCCAGAGCCCGGATGTCCCGCGCATAGTGCAGCACGGGGAGGCCGTCCAGGGACGTCTGCGCGTCCGCGATGCGGCCGGACACCGCGAGGGTCAGGCTGTTCACCCGCTCCCGCGCGTCCTCTGCGCGGTGCGCCGCCACGATGCGCGGCGCCGGCAGCTCGTAGTCGCCCTCGCAGATCACCCAGTCGCAGCCGACGTAGGGCGCGAAGATTTCCGAGGGCTTCAGCTTTCGCCGATAGATCACGGCGGTCTCGGTCTCCGCGCGGGCGGTCACCAGCACCGCGCCGGCCTTCATGTGGCGGTCGGTGTTGCTGCCCGATTTGTCCATGTGAAAGGCGGGACAGAAGACGCTCTTCACGCTGCCCACGGTCAGGCCCCGGGCGGTCATCTCCCGGATCAGGGCTTCCGCGACCGTGGTCTTGCCCGAGCCCCGGATGCCCACAATCGTCACAGCCTTCAACCGGCTTCACCGCCTTCTCCAAATCTTTTCGCGCCGAAAAAGCGCACGGCCTTCCCGGCCTGAACCACCGCAATGTTCCACGCGGCCGCGTAGCGGTCCGCGAGGTCGCCGACCTGCTTGCGCGTACACACGACGGGAATGCCCGCCGCCGCGGCTTTCGCCAGGATCTCGATGCTCAGCCGGCCCGACGTGCAGAAGACCGCCTGACTGAGTGGCCAGCCCGCGCGCGCGGCCCTGCCGATGGCCTTGTCCAGGGCATTGTGCCGTCCGATATCCCGGCTGACAGCAATTTCGCCGCGGACAGCGATCAGAGCGGCGTGCTGGCCGCTGCGCTTGTCCGTGGCCGTGAGCGCCTCCGAGAGGCGCAGCACCTCCTCCGCGGCGCAGGGCAGCGGGGCTTCGCAGGGCCGGATGAGCGCCAGACGTCGGCAGAGATCGGTGCGGGCCGCGGCGCTGACGTCCGCGCTGACCTGCCAGACCTCCCCCACGCGTTCGATGCCGCGGATGGAGGCCGGGCCGGGCACGGTCATGCCGGTCAGCAGGTAGCCGGTCACCAGCTCCTTCTCCTCGCCGGGGGAGCAGAGCATGGAAGCCTGTTCCACGCCGTTGAGCGCCCAGCGCAGGATGTATTCCTGCATCATGCCGTCCATCCGTTCACTCCTCCCGCAGCAGGGCCATGATTTCGTTCACCAGTTCATCCCGGTTCTCCACCGTCACCGTCAGCACGCGCACGCGCGGATGGTTCCTGATGAAGTCATGCCAGGGCTGATCCCGGCGCAGCACGCCGAGGACGGGGATATCCCCGTTCAGGCAGCGCGCGATTTCCCGCTGAAAAGCCCCGGCGTTCTTCTCCAGATGGCCGCATTCGTCCATCAGGATCAGCGCTTCGGGGTGTTTCTGCGCCTCGCGGAGCAGCCGAACGCCCAGCGTATCGAACTGCTCCGTCAGCGCGTGCATTTTTCCGTTCAGAGGCTCCGCCACCATGTGTTCCCTGTCCAGGAGATCAGGCCGGTCCGGCGGCACCATGTAGAGCGCGGACGCGCCGTGCTCCGGCGTGAGGAAGCGGGTGAGGAAGCCCACGCAGGGCTTCCCCGTCGCCTCTGCCGCCCGGCTGACGGCCCAGCTCTTGCCGACCTGCCGGTCCCCGGTCAGAAACACATGCATGCGGTATCCTCCAGTGTGTCAGGAATTCTCCTCGTCCTCGGCGAAGGAAGCCAGGGAACGGGCGTAGCGGTCCGACATGACCTTCTCGGAGAAGAGGTAGGTCACGCCCTTGCCGCTCACAAAGGTCTTGATGTCCGCGTACTTCTCATCCTTCGGCAGCTTGCTCAGCGCCTGCTCCATCTGCACCTTCGTCAGGTAGTAGGGATGGCGGGTGAAGTAGTCCACGGGCGTCGGGGACGGATAGGTCTTGCAGTTCCAGCGGACCATTTCCGCGATGGTGCGCAGGACGTCCTTGTCCGCGATCAGCATGGCGATCATCGCGTAGTTCGCGGTCATCAGCTCGGTGTCGTAGTAGTAGACATCCTTCTCGCCCTGGATTTTCGCGATGCGCTTGCAGGTCTCATCCGCCTCCATGGCCTCGAGCATTTCGTCCGCGTTCTCAATCTCCTTCTGCAGGAGCTTTTTGGGCGTCAGCTCAGCGGTCTCGGTGCGCCTGGTGATGTAGCCAGCCAGCACCTGCGTCGGGGTCGGGGGCGCCTCCTCGGGCGCTTCCTCCTCCTCGGGGAAGGGCGGGAAGGGATCTTCCACATCGGGCAGGGACTCCATGTACTCGAACATGTCCTGCTTCTCTTCCGCGGGGGCATCCGTCCTGGCAGCGGCGTCACCGTTCATGACGCTGTCCGCCAGTGCGGCCGCCTCTTCCTTTTCGCGGTATTTCGGGTTGCTGTCCTCCTGATGAATTGCGGGATCCAGAGCGTCGCTGAACTCTCCTGGGATCTCGCTGGGTTTCATGGTTTCTTCCTTTGCAAATCCGGGCTTGCGCCGTCCAAACAGTGCCATGTCAGTTCCTCCTTTAACCAGAATAGGGTTCTATGGAAAAACGGGAGACAGCCGCTTGGCTGCCTCCCGTCTTTCGTCGTTGTTTGCTTTTTACAGCAGACCGTACTCGTCCATCTTGGCAGCCAGGTCTTCCAGGCCATACTTTTCCAGGGTCTCGCGGGTGGGAATGCCGGTCTCGGTGTTCCAGCCCATCGCTTCATAGAACATCGTCTTGGCCTTCTCCATGTCCTCGCGGTCCATCTTGTCCGTGCCCTCGGTGAACACGGGGATGTCCGGATCCTTGTCGAAGTTCCAGGCGGGGATCGCGTCATGGGTGTCGCGCAGGTTCTTCACGCCCTCGTTGATCGCGAAGGAGATGGCGGTCATGCCGCGCAGCATGTGAGAGATGCGCTCCATGTCGTGCATGATGTCGTCCAGGGTGTAATCGTCGCCCGTGACGGCGGAGAGGTACTTCGCGTCCAGCTCCAGGTCACCGCGATAGCGGCGCTTGGGAGAGGTGGACAGGGTCATGGGATACATCCAGTTGCACAGGGTCGCGCTGTCGTGCCACTGCTTCTCCAGGAAGGCCCACTTCGCGAGGCGGATCTTCGCGTCGTTGATGGGGGTGTAGTTCTTCGGAGCGTCCACAACGCCCTCGCCGAAGTACTCTTCCATGACGGGCTTGATGACCTCTTCAAAGGGAGAGCCGGAGCGGACGAAGTTGGTCAGCACGTGGACCATGCAGTCGCGGTTGTACATCAGGTTGTACAGCAGGCCGCTCTGCCAGGCATCCTCGATGGAGTGATGCTTCGGATAGCCGTTGTAGGTGACGTTGGTGTTGTTGCCGTCCACGTCGTCGTAGAAGTTCAGGCCGGCGCTGTTCTTGCTCGCGTCGTCCAGGCCCCACTTCTTGTAGAGGAAGTAGCTGCCGGAAGTCAGATCAGCCCACACGCCCTTGTTGCTGGCGAAGCGCTTGTACAGCTCCACCACGAAGCGCGGGTCGCCCGCTTCCATCAGATCCCACGGCACGTCGTTCCATTCTTCCTCGGTCATGTGTTCCTTCAGCAGGCCGCTCTTGTACAGGCGGATGAAGTCACGGCCAAGGTTGCCGTAGTTGTTGTCCACGCCGTAATCGTCCATCGCGCGGGAGCCGGCGCCGGCCAGCACCAGCTTGGCGTCGCCTTCATAGGTGAAGTCATGGGTGTTGCCCATGTAGAAGGAAGACTGGCTGGACATCGGGATGCAGGCGTTGGAGGCGTGAACCGGCAGGTCGTAATCGGCCAGGCAGTCCATCTGATACTCGGTGTAGCAGCGCACCGGGCAGGAAGAGCAGCCGCCCTGCTTGACCGTGTACTTCAGCGCGACTTCGCCGAACTCATGCACGCCCTTGGTGCAGCGGTAGGCCGCCACGTTGATCTGGCCGCTGGGCTGTTCGCCGGTGTCCACGGGGCCATGGGGAGCGAGCTCCCACTTGCGGCCGGGAGCGCCCTGCCAGCGGTTGTTGACGGTGGCGGAGTATTCCGCCCAGCTCTGGGGCACGCGGGGCACGTTGTGGTTGTTGTTGCCGCCGACGAGATCCTTGATCATGTAGTTGGCGAGCAGCTTCAGCTCCTGCGGGCGGGCAATCTTCACAGCGCCTGTGCCGCGGATCGCCAGGGCCTTCACGCCCTTGCTGCCCAGGACTGCGGCCATGCCGGCGCCACCGGAGTTGCCGCGGGAGGTGATGATGGTGCTGTAAGGAACGAGGTTCTCACCGGCCGGGCCGATGGAGCACACGTCGAATTCCTCGCCGCAGGCCTTGGCGACGATCTTGTTGCTCTCGAAGGTGCCCTTGCCCCAAACCTCGGAGGCGTCCTCCAGAGTCACCTTGTCGTCCTCGATCTTGATATAGACGTGCTTGTCGCTCTTGCCCTCGATGATGATGGCGTCATAGCCGGCATACTTGATGTTGTGGGCGAAATGGCCACCCATGTGAGCGTCCAGGATGGACAGGCCCTTGCTCCAGGAGGAGAGGGAGGTGATGGTGGTGCGGCCGGAGCAGGGAACGCCGGAGGCGGTCAGCGGACCCACGCTGAAGATCACCTTGTTCTCTTCGTCAAAAGCCTTGGTGGTCAGCGGAACTTCGTCCAGGATGACCTTATAGCCGATGCCCATGCCGCCCATATAAGGCTTATACTTCGGCAGTGTGTCTTCGGTGGTGATTGCGCCGGTGGACAGGTTGATGCGAAGGATCGTACCGGCCCAGCCGTTAATGCCATTTTTCACAGACATAATCTTTATCCTCCTTTAATCAGATGTGTGCGTGTATGTTCGTCAGATGGCCTGGGACACGGAAACGATGCGATCCCAGGGAATGATGGACAGCGCACCGGAGGGGCAGCCTTCCACGCAGGCGCCGCACATAATGCACTTGGAAGACTTGTGGGTGACAGGATTGACGGTGGGCATATGCCACGGGCAGGCCTGCTGGCAGGCGCCGCAGCCAACGCACTTATCCTGGTCTACGCGGCGGATACCGCTCTCATCCACATAGATAGCCTGCATGGGACAGGCGTTGCCGCAGGCAGGGTCTTCGCACTGACGGCAGGTGTCCGGGAAATAGGTCCAGGGATCGTCGGTATACAGACCGGAGCCCTGGCGGCTGGAAAACAGATTGCGGGTCACCTTCACGCGGGAGATGTAGCTGGAGGTGCATCCGTCATTGGTCAGCGTGCAGTTGATTTCGCAGCGCTGGCAGCCCACGCAGCGGTCCGCGTCGACCACGAGCAGGCCCTGCGGGAACGCCCAGACGCGAACCTTGTCCTCTGCGACCGCCTCCGCAGTCACGCCCAGCACATCCAGCATCGACGCCGAAATGGCCAGGCCGGCCAGGCTCTTGCCGCTCAGCTTCAGAAACTGACGGCGAGTATATTCCTTGTCGAGATACTTGTTTCTTTCACCCATCAGTGAACGCCTCCTTCAGTTGATAATGCGACTGAAACATGCCAAGAAATCCAGCACAAAGGAATCGCGTCTCCCCCGCGTTTTCCTGGTGCTGTGCTCCTTCGCAAGAGGCAAGCATACCCGTTGCCGGTTATACTCAATGGTCTGGCCATCCCGGAGGGATATGAGAGACTCGGAGCACTTCTTTGATTTTATTATAAAGTACAGCAGGGTGATTGTAAAATTCCTTTTTTTGTGATAGCATATGAATATCCGTTATAAGTCAAAAGGAGAAGCCCATGACCCTCGACGATATGCGCATGCTGCTGACCATCGCCAAATGCGGCAACCTGACAGCGGCGGCCCAGACCCTCTATGTCTCCCAGCCCGCGCTGAGCAAACGCCTCAACCGCTTCGAGGAGGAGCTCGGCGCGCAGCTGTTTGAGCGCGCGCAGGGCGCGCACCGCCTGACCCTGACCCCCGCGGGCAAGCTGCTGATTCCCTTCGCCGAAAAGTGGGAGGATCTGCAGCAGGAGGTCGGCATGCTGCACGACATCAACAGCCGCGTGCACTTTTTTGTCGACGCCGTGGATTCTGTCGGCATCTGCGTGCTGTCGGACGCGATCTACGCCTATCACCAGAAGCGGCCGGATACGGAGCTCGTGCTGAAGCAGCACGACAGCCGCGAGTGCTACGCCGCCGTGCACGACCGGATTGCGGACATCGCCTTTGTGGTGCAGGAGCACTTCTATCAGAACATCATCACGACGCCTCTCTACGAGGAGCGCATGCAGCTGCTGACCTGCGAGAGTTCGGGCCTGACGGGCGTGGTGGATGTCCACGACCTCAACTGGGAGAAGGAGGTTGTGATCAACTGGAACGCCGACTACATGCGCTGGCGGCAGAACAGCCTGCACTTCAGCAGGCACCCGAACGTCACGACGTGGAGCCTGAGCATGGCGCTCCCATACCTGCGCAATGAGGGCTGCTGGGCCATGGCCCCGCAGACAGCCGCCGACCACGCCATCGCCTACTGTCCCGACCTGCGCTATCTCCCCATCTCCAATCCCCCGCCGCCCCGCGTGGTGTACTGGATCGAGGAATACGGACGGCACCACGACGCGAGCGACGAGCTGCTGGAAATCCTCCGGCAGCAGATGGAGGGCCGCGAGGGCATCCACTGGTTATAGCTTTAGGCAAAATTGGAATAAGAACGCGCTTGAAAAAAACGCGGACTTTGCTTATAATAAATCTGGAAAGGAGGAAGCGGCATGTTCAATATCGGTTTTGCGGAACTGATTCTTGTGCTGCTGATTGCCTTTCTCGTGGTAGGCCCGAAGGACCTGCCGAAGGTCGCCCGCTGGCTTGGCCGATGCGTCAAGAAAGCGCGCGAACTGATGCGGGAAGTGAAGCAGGAAATCGGCTGGGACGAGATCACGGAGGAGACTAAATCGATCCGCAAGGACATCGACCAGACGGTCAAGGAGACCGACATCTCCGCCGACCTGCGCGAAGCCTCCAAGGCATTCAAGAGCAGCATGGACGAGGCAAGAAAGCATACCGGCATCAAAAAGCCGTGACCCTGAGTGACAATGGTTGAAGGAGGAAAAGATCATGCGTCTGGGAACCACTGAGATCATCCTGATCATCGTTCTGGCGCTGGTGCTGTTCGGCGGCGGCAAGCTGGCCGGCGTGGGCAAGGCCCTCGGCAAGAGCATCAAGGACTTCAAGAGCGAGGTCAAGGAAGACACGCCCGAAGAAAAGAAAACTGCGGACAGCGAGAAGAGTGAATCATGAAACGCGGAGCCGTGAAGCCTGACGAGGCCCTGCAGGAAAACGGCGGGGAGGAAGCTGCCGCGCAGGCGCGCTCCCCTCTCCTCTCGCACCTGCTGGCGCTGCGGAAGGTGCTCATCATTTCAGCCGCCGCTGTGGCGGTCGCCTTCTTTCTGGTGTTCTACCTGGCGATCGATCCGCTGATGGCGTGGATCATCGGGCCGATCCAGGCCCGCGGGATCGAGATCATCTACACCGCCATGTCCGAGGCGCTGGTGACCAAGTTCAAGGTCGCGCTGATCGCCGCGGCGGTCGTCGCAAGCCCCGTCGTCATCTGGCAGCTCTGGAGCTTCCTGAAGCCTGCCCTCTATCCGCACGAGAAGAAGCGCTTCCGCGTGCTCTTCTTTGTCGCGGTGATTTTGTTCCTGCTGGGCGTGACGTTCTGCTATTTTGCGGTGTATACGCTCGCGGTGGACTTCTTCCTGGTGGCGGGCGACAACCTCGCGACGCCGCTGCTCTCCATCGACAAGTACGTCAACTTCCTCTTCGGCTTCATCGTGCCCTTCGGCATCGCGTTCCTGCTGCCGGTGGCGCTCTATCTGACCACGCGCATGGGCTGGACGAACCACAAGATGCTCGCCAGCAAGCGGAAGTTTGTGATTCTGGGCATCTTTGTCCTCGCGGCGATCTTGACGCCGCCGGATATTGTGTCCCAGGTCGCGCTGGGCATTCCGCTGTGTCTGCTGTATGAGGTCAGCATCCTCGTGGCGAGGATGACGAAGCCGAGGGAGCAGTTGGAGGAAGAAGCGTAAGCTTTCGTGAAGCTTTGCGGGACCCTGAAAAGGGTCTCGTTTTTCTGTTGGCTGTTCAGAGCGGTACGCTGCCCCACCCCCGACCCCTCCCTGCAAGCGGGGAGGGGAGTTTTAGGTTGAGCCGGG